>NZ_MSIE01000026.1 GCF_001921205.1 Actinophytocola xanthii
AGCAGTGCCCTCTGAGCAGTGCCCTCTGAGCAGTGCCCTCTGAGCAGTGCCCTCTGAGCAGCGGCCCGGCTCAGACGAGCCAGGCGGCGGTGTCCGGCGGCAGGTAGCCGTCCTCCAGCGGGGCGCTGGACAGCAGGACCTCACCCGGCGGCAGCGGCACCGCACTCGCCGAGGTGTTCAACGCGCAGATGAGCCCGCCGCCCTTGCGCCGGTAGGCGAAGCAGCCCTCCGGGGCCCCGTACCACTCGAGCTTCTCCCCGGCGAAGGCCTCGTGGGTCTTGCGCAACTCCAGCGCCTGCCGGTACAGCGACAGCGTCGAGTCGGCGTCCTCCAGCTGGCGCTCCACGGTCAGCGCGGCCCACTCCGGCGGCATCGGCAGCCACGTCCGCTCGCCCGGCGAGAAGCCGAACGGCGGCGTGTCGCTCTCCCACGGCAACGGCACCCGGCACAGGTCCCGCCCCCGCTCGGTGTGCCCGGAGCGGGTCCACTTCGGATCCTGCAGCGCCCAGTCCGGCAGGTCCACGTTCGGCAGGCCGAGCTCCTCGCCGTTGTAGAGGAACACGACCCCGGGCAGCGCCAGCTCCACCAGCGCCATCGCCCGTGCCCGGCGGGTGCCCAGCTCCCCGCCGCCGTACCGGCTGACCTGGCGCCAGACGTCGTGGTTGGACAGCGTCCAGGTCGGCGCCACGCTGGCCAGCTCGGCGGCGGCCATCGACTCCTCGATCGCCCCGCGCACCTCGGCCGCGTCGAACTCGGCGAGCACCAGCCGGAAGTTGAAGCCCAGGTGCAGCTCGTCCGGGCGCAGGTACCGCGCCAGGCGCTCGGTGTCGGTCACCCAGACCTCGCCGACGGCCATCGCGTTCGGGTAGCCGTCCAGCACCTTGCGGATCATGCGGTGGATGTCGTGCACACCGTCGTCGTCGAAGCGGGGGTCGTAGTACTCCGAGGAGCCCCAGACCGCGGCCGACCGCGGGTCCATGTCGGGCAGGCCGGCGGGCTTGGCCATGCCGTGTGCCACGTCCACCCGGAATCCGTCCACACCGCGGTCGAGCCAGAACCGCAGCGTCCGGGCGAGGTCCTCGTGCACCTCGGCGTTCGCCCAGTTCAGGTCGGGCTGCCTGGGGTCGAACAGGTGCAGGTACCACTGCCCGTCCGGCACCCGCGTCCACGCCGGGCCGCCGAAGACGCTCAGCCAGTTGTTCGGCGGGTCCTCGCCCTGCCCGTCGCGGAAGATGTAGCGCTCGCGCTCCGGTCCGTACGGGGCGCCCGCCAGCGCCTCGACGAACCAGGGGTGCTGGTCGCTGGTGTGGTTGGGCACCACGTCGATGGTCACCCGCATGCCGTGCTGGTGTGCCTCTTCGACCAGCCGGTCGAACGCGTCGAGGTCGCCGAACAGCGGGTCGACGTCCCGCGGGTCGGCCACGTCGTAGCCGTGGTCTGCCATCGGTGAGCGGAAGAACGGCGTGAGCCATAGCGCGTCGACGCCGAGCAGCTCCAGGTAGCCCAGCCGGGCCCGGATCCCCTCCAGGTCGCCGACGCCGTCGCCGTCCGAGTCCGCGAACGAGCGCACGTAAACCTGGTAGAAGATCGCCCCCCGCCACCAGTCGCCGTCGGCGGTGGTGTCCGGGCCCTCCTGCCCGCTCTCTCCTGCTCTACGCACGATCGGTCATCCTGCCATCCGTCGCCGGGGCGAAGACAGGGCCAACATCCGGTGTCCGGGGATAGCCGGTCACGTCCAACTGTTCATCAGGCTGTTGGCGGCCATCTCCAGGTAGTTCCACAGCTGCCGGCGGTGGGCCTCGGACAGCCCGGCCTCGTCCACCGCCGTGCGCATGCAGCGCAGCCAGGCGTCGCGCTCGATCGGTCCGATCGAGAACGGGGCGTGCCGCATCCGCAGCCGGGGGTGTCCCCGCTGCTCGGAGTAGGTGTGCGGGCCGCCCCAGTACTGGCTCAGGAACAGCCGGAGCCGCTCCTCCGCCGGCCCGAGGTCCTCCTCCGGGTACAGCGGGCGGAGCACCTCGTCGCGTGCGACCTCCTCGTAGAACCGGGCGATGATGCGATGGAAGACGTCCGCACCGCCGACGGCCTCGTAGAAGTTCGCGGTCTGCTCGGCTCCAGTCTCCGGTGTCGCCACGCCGTCCATCCTCCCATTCCCGCTCACTGCTCGGGCGGGGGGAAGCCCATCGCCACCGGGCCGCGGATGCCCCCGTCCTCGAACGCCTCCATCACCTTGGCCCGCAGGGTGCGCTGCGCCGACCACTGCCGGCCGGGCCGGACCTTGACGGTGAGGCGCAGCATGATGCCCTCGGCGGCGCTCACCCGCTCCACGCCCAGCACCTCGGGCGGTTCGAGCACGTCCTCGGAGAGCGGCTCCTGCTCGGTGGCCGCGGTGGCGACCTCGCCGAGGATGTCGGTGGCCTGCCCCACGTCGGAGCCGTAGGCGATCGGCACGTCGACCACGGCGACCGCGAAGCCCTGGCTCTTGTTGCCCACCCGGAGGATCTCGCCGTTGCGGACGTACCAGACGGTCCCGTTGACATCGCGAAGGGTGGTGATCCGCAGGCCGACAGCCTCGACAGTGCCGCTGGCCTCCCCAACGTCGACGACGTCGCCGACGCCGTACTGGTCCTCCAACATCATGAACACCCCGGACAGGAAGTCCCGGACGAGGTTCTGCGCGCCGAACCCGATCGCCACGCCGAGGATGCCGGCCGAGGCCAGCACCGGCGCCAGGTTCACGCCGAGCTCGGCGAGCACCATCATGAACGCGAGCCCGTAGACGATCACCGACGTGATCGACTTGAACACCGAGCCGATGGTCCGCGCCCGCTGCGCTCGCCGCTCGCTCAACAGCTGGCCGAGTGCCTGGGGCGCCCGCTCCCGCAGCGGCCGCAGCAGTGCCGGGATCTTGCCCCCGTTGTTGTCCCGGGTCAGGCGATCGATCAGACGGTGGACGAGCAGCCGCAGGACGAACGCGACAACCAGGATCAGCAGGATCGTGATCGGGGTGGCGAGCAGCCAGTCCGCCGAAGTGGCCAGCCACTGGTTGTTGGTGACCTCGAGAACGGTCCGGCACCAGCTGTCGCTCGGTTCACAGGGCGGCGGCTGTAGCGCGATGGGGTCGGGAACGCTCACCGGAGGGACGATAGTGGCGCCCCCGAGGGCGGCGTTCACCAGATCTTTGTGAGGTGAAGCCGGACACGTTATGACCCACACGTGCGTAACGGGGGTGATCTGTGGTCTGCTATGGCTGCCGCACTGGTGGAGGTGGTCGCGTGCCCGACCGACATCCGACCCCGATCGGCGCAGCCCGAGGGCTGGCGCCGCGGACCACGACGCGTCCGAATTCCGCAGCGTCGGATATCGGTGCCCCAGACCAGACCCACGGCCCGCCCACCTGGGGGCGACGACGGGTGCTGCTGCTCAACACCACGTTCGAGCCATTGACCGCGCTCCCCCTGCGGCGCGCGGTCGTTCTGCTTGTGTGCGGCAAGGCCGAGGTGGTGCACGGCGACTCGAGCGGCCTGGTGCTGCACTCCGCGAGCGACGCCGTCGAGGTGCCCTCGGTCATCCGGCTGAGCACCTACGTCCGCGTGCCGTACCGCGCGCGGGTGCCGCTCACCAGGGCCGGGCTCATGCACCGGGACAGGTACCGGTGTGCCTACTGCGGTGCCCGGGCGGAGACGATCGACCACGTCATCCCGCGCAGCCGCGGCGGTGAGCACACCTGGCAGAACTGCGTCGCTTGCTGCGTGAAGTGCAACCACCGCAAGGCCGACAAGCTGCTGTCGGAGCTGGGGTGGCGGCTGCGTGTGGTGCCGAGAGCGCCCCGCGGGGTGCACTGGCGGCTGTTGGCCGGCGTCGTGGACGCCGACCCGCAGTGGCTGCCCTACCTCGGGGAACCCGCCGCCTGAGACTCGGGCTACGCCGTGACCCGGGTGCCGCGGGTGACCCGCGTACCGGCCGTGACCCGCGTGCCTCGGGTGACCCTGGTGCCGCGCGTCACCCGGGTGCCGGCGGTGACCCGCGTCCCCCTGGTGACCCTGGTGCCGCGGGTGACCCGGGTCCCCGCGGTGACGCGGGTCCCTCGAGTGACCCTGGTGCCGCAGGCGTCAACGAGTTCGGATTCAACCGAACGAGTGAAGATCGTCTCGGGAGCGCTGGGGGCGTACGTGGTCATGGCGGGAACTCCTCGGTGTTCAACGCGTGGAGAGTGCGGATGAGGGGGCGCGCAAGGGGCCGTACAGGTGAAAAGTAGGAGCTGTGACTGTAACGGACAAGCCCTGGGCGGTGACGATGCCGGCTCGATCGGGACATGCGGCCGTTCGCCGCGCTCGCCTGGGCCGAACGCCGGGGGCGGGACCCGTGTCGGATGGCCCAGCGCCGCTACCGGGAGGGCTAGCAGTGGTCACCGCACGTGAGCGACGCCACCGCGCTTGCCCGTTGCCCGCTCGTCAGCGCTGGTCGGTACGCTGTCGCGCGTGAACGTCGTGCAGACCATCCTCGTCTATGCGGTGATCCCGCTGGCCATCTACGGCCTGGTCGCCCTCCTGACACTGCGCGGCAAGTTCGCGCGCAACAACCCGAGGTACCGACCGGGGCAGCCCTGGGAGTACCCGCCCGTGTGGTGGACCGCGAACCCGGCAGGGGTCGGCGACCGCGCGTCCGCGGCGCCCACCGGCGCCGGCAAGGGTTCGAAGCGCACGGCCAAGGGAGGCGCTCGTGGCAGCTGGTGAGGTGGTGCGGAGCTCGGGCACCCCGGGTGAGGTCCTCGACGAGGACGTCGAGCACGGGTACGGCGCGGTCGTCACGGCCAGCGGCCGGATCTCGGTGGCGCGCGAGTACTCGCCGACGGTGTCGGAGATCCCGTTCAACTCCGTGCAGCTGGCCCGCCTGGACGAGGCGCTGACGCTCTCGGCCCGCGCGACCGGGCTCGGCTTCAGCATCTATCTGGGCGACCTCGGCGAGGACCCCCGGGCGACCGCCGAGGAGCTCCACTCGGCCGCCGGCGACGACCCCGCGGCCGCCGTGCTGCTCGCGGTCTCCGCGGGGCAGCGCCGGGTCGAGATCGTCACCGGCGCCGAGTCGACCCGTCGGCTTCCCGATCGCGCCTGCAACCTGGCCGTGATGAGCATGGTCGCCTCGTTCAAGGAGGGCGACCTCGTCGGTGGCCTGGTGAGCGGTCTGCGCATGCTCAGCGACCAGGCCGGCTCCTCGCCGGCCCGCACCGCCGAGGAGCGCCGCGGCCGGCCTGTCCGCTAGCGGTAGCCGCCGTGCGGCCGGTCTGTCCGGCAGCGGTAGCCGCCCCGCTACCGGCCTGTCCGGCAGCGGTAGCCGCCGTGCGGCCGGTCCGTCCGGTGAGGCAGGCGGCCCGCGGCCGGCCTGTCCGGTAGCGGTAGCCGCCGTGCTACCGGCCTGTCCGGTGAGGCAGGCGGCCCGCGGCCGGCCTGTCCGTAGCGAACAGACCAGCCGCGCGAGCCGGCCTCAGCCCCGGTCGAACTCCCGCGCCCGCAACGAGCGCACCACGCCCGCCCGGCCCTCCGAGACCAACCGGCGCAGGGCCGGCGGGTGGGTCTCGTCGGCGAGCCAGGCATCGGCGGCCGCGACCGTCTCCTGGGTGACCTCCCACGACGGGAACAGTCCGGTCGCGGTCGGCTGGGCGCGTTCGCTGGACCGCCGCTGCCACACGTCGGCGACGTCGGCGAAGTACCGCGACACGTACGGCGTCAGCAGTTCCTTTTGAGCCGGGTGGGAGAAGCCGGCGATGATCGCCTCGTTGATCGCGTTCGGCAGCTCGTCGTCGTGCACGGCGCGGCGCCAGGCCTCGGCCTTGCCCTCCTCGGTCGGCCGCAGCGCACGGGCCCGCTCGGCCTGCCGGTTGCCGGTGGCCGTCGAGTCCGCGGTCAGCGCCTCGTCGATCTCCCGCTCGGTGGCCGCGCCGTGGGCGACCAGCGCGTGCAGCAGCCGCCACCGCAGGTCCGTGTCCACGGTCAGACCAGGCAGCGGCGCCGAGCCGTCCAGCCAGCCGCGCAGCGTCGCCTGCTGGTCCTCGGCGAGCACCGAACCGGTCAGCGCGTTCACCAGCGCCAGCTGGTGGTCCGAGCCGGGCTCGACGCTGGAGGCCAGCTCCAGCAGGCGGTCGGTGAAGGTCCGCCAGCCCTGGGGCGCCCAGGACGGGTCGGCGTAGGCGCCGATGGCGGTCTGCGCCTGCAGCAGCAGCCGCTGCACGACGCCGACCTCGGTCTCGGCGGGCAGCCCCCGGCACACCAGCGTGACGAAGTCCCGCGCCCGCAGCTCCGCCTCGCGGGTCATCTCCCAGGCCGCGGACCAGCACAGCGTCCGGGGCAGGGGCTCGGTGATGTCGCCGATCCGCTCGACCAGCGTGGCCAGCGAGTCCGGGTCGAGGACCATTGTGCAGTAGCTCAGGTCGTCGTCGTTGACCAGCACCAGCCGGCCACGGGACACGCCGGTCAGCTCCGGCACCTCGGTGCGCTCGCCGTCGACGTCGATCTCCGCGCGGTGCGTGCGCACGAGCTTGCCGTCCACGTCGTCGTAGACGCCGACCGCGACCCGGTGGGTGCGCAGCTCGCCGGCGCCGGGCTTGGCCCCGCCCTGCTCGATGGCGAACGAGGTGAAGGCGCCCGTGTCGTCCAGCTCGAACCGCGGTCGCAGCGCGTTGAGACCGGTCGTCTCCAGCCACTGCGCGCTCCACCAGGACAGGTCCCGCCCGGAGGCCTCCTCCAGCGCCGACAGCAGGTCCGCGAGCGTCGCGTTGCTCCAGGCGTGCTTGGCGAAGTACACCCGCAGGCCGGCCAGGAAGTTGTCCTCGCCCACGTAGGCGACCAGCTGCTTGAGCACGCTGGCGCCCTTGGCGTAGGTGATCCCGTCGAAGTTGACCTCGACCGCCTGCAGGTCGGGGATGTCGGCGGCGACCGGGTGGGTGGAGGGCAGCTGGTCCTGTCGGTAGGCCCAGGACTTCTCGATGTTGGCGAAGCTGGTCCAGGCGTGCTCGTACTCGGTCGCACCGGCCTGGGCGAGCACGCTGGCGAAGGTGGCGAACGACTCGTTGAGCCACAGGTCGTCCCACCAGCGCATGGTCACCAGATCGCCGAACCACATGTGCGCCATCTCGTGCAGCACGGTCTCGCAGCGCCGCTCGTAGGCGTACCGGGTGACCCGGCTGCGGAAGACGTAGTCCTCGAGGAAGGTCACGCAGCCGGCGTTCTCCATCGCCCCGGCGTTGAACTCCGGCACGAAGCACTGGTCGTACTTGCCGAACGGGTAGGGGACGCGGAAGCTGCGGTGGTAGAAGTCGAAGCCCTGCTTGGTCTCGGTGAACAGCCGCTCGGCGTCCATGTGCTCGGCGAGCGAGGCCCGGCAGTACAACCCCAGCGGGATCGTCGCGTGCTCGTCGCGGTACTCGTCGCGCCACTCGGCGTACGGGCCGGCGACCAGGGCCACCACGTAGGTGGACATCCGCTTGGTGGTCTCGAACACGTGCCGCACCGCGCCGTCGGTGCCAAACGGCTCGACGGACTCGGCCGGGGCGCAGGAGATCACCTTCCACGACTCGGGCGCGATGACCGTCAGCCGGTAGGTGGCCTTGAGGTCCGGCTGGTCGAAGCAGGTGAACATGCGCTTCGCGTCGGCCGTCTCGAACTGGGTGTACAGGTACACGCCCTTGTCCACCGGGTCGACGAACCGGTGCAGGCCCTCGCCGGTGTTCATGTACCGGCAGGTGGCGCGCACGGTGAGGGTGTTCGTCTCGGCGAGCCCGGGCAGGGCCAGGCCGACGTCCTCGCGGTAGCCGGAGACGTCCAGCGCGATCCCGTTGAGCTCCGCGGCGGCCACCGACTCGGCGACCAGGTCCACCCAGGAGTCCGCCCCCGCCTCGCGGCTGGCGAAGGTGACGGTGGTGGTCGAGGAGAACGTGCCCTCGCCCGGCTGGCCGTGACCGTCGGTCAGGTCCAGCTCGATGTCATACGAGCGCACGTCCAGCAGCGCCGCGCGCCGTTGTGCGTCGTCTCGGGTCAGGTTGGGCGGAGCCACAGGTCACCTCAAGCCGGGTTGGTACTGACAATCGCGTTCGTTCGCATCCAAGCACTCCCGCGGCGCCTGTCGCCCGCCAGACGGGTGAGATTGCGGGAAGAAACTTCGCGGTGCCCGAGGTTATGGCCGATATGACCTCAGCCAGCAAGACCAAGGTGGACTTCTACTTCGATCCGCTGTGCCCCTTCGCCTGGATCTCCTCGCGGTGGATCCTCGAGGTGGAGAAGCAGCGCGACATCGACCTCCGCTTCCGGGTGATGAGCCTCTCGGTGCTCAACGAGGGCCGCGACCTGCCCGAGGAATACCGGAAGATGCTGGACAACGGGTGGGGACCGGTCCGGGTCGCCATCGCCGCGGCCGCCGCCCACGGCGAGGAGGTGCTGCGCGACCTCTACACGGCGATGGGCACCCGCATCCACAACCAGGGCAACAACGACCTGGACGTGGTGATCAAGGAGGCGTTGGCCGAGGTGGGCCTGCCCGCGCAGCTGGCCGAGGCCGCCCACACCGGCGACCACGACGAGGCACTGCGCAAGAGCCACCACGAGGGCATGGACCCGGTCGGCATGGACGTCGGCACGCCCACCATCCACATCGACGGCGTCGCGTTCTTCGGACCGGTGCTCTCGTCGATCCCGCGCGGGGAGGATGCGCTGAAGGTGTTCGACGGCGCGGCCGCGCTGGCGAGCTACCCCGACTTCTTCGAGCTGAAGCGCACCCGGACCGGGGATCTCTCCTTCGACTGACCTCCGTAGATGTGACAGGCTGGAGGCCGACAAGGCTCCCAGTGTCACAGTCGATGGAGGACCCATGGCCGCCCCGACCCAGGCTCGTACCGCGCACTACATCGGCGGCGCCTTCGCCGACACCGAGGGCGCGGAGCGGATCGACGTGGTGAACCCGGCGACGGAGGAGGTCATCGCGTCGGTGCCGGCCGGTACCGCGGCCGACGCCGACGCCGCCGTGCGGGCCGCGGCGGCCGCGTTCCCGGACTGGGCGGCCACACCCCTGGCCGACCGGGTCGCGGCCGTCCGCCGCATCAACGACGGCCTGCGCGCCCGAGCCGACGAGCTGGCGGCGACGATCACCGCGGAGGTCGGCACCCCGATCACGTTCGCCAGCAAGGTTCAGGTCACCAACCCGGTCGGGATCAGCGCGGGGGTGCTGGAGGAGATCGAGGCCGGCGCGCTCGACCCGGTCACGGTCGGCAACTCGACGGTCGTGCGCGAGCCGGTCGGTGTCGTCGCCGCGATCACCCCGTGGAACTTCCCGCTCCAGCAGATGGTGGCCAAGGTGACCCCGGCACTGGCGGCCGGGTGCACCGTGGTGCTCAAGCCCAGCGAGGTCGCGCCGCTGACCGCGGGCCTGCTCGCGTCGATCGTCGACGAGGCGGGGCTGCCGGCCGGGGTGTTCAACCTGGTGCACGGCACCGGTCCGGTGGTCGGGGAGGCGCTGGCCGCGCACCCGCTGGTGGACATGGTCTCGTTCACCGGCTCCACCCGCGCCGGCCGGCGGGTGGCCGCCGTGGGCGCGGAGACGGTGAAGCGGGTGGCGCTCGAGCTGGGCGGCAAGTCGGCCTCGGTGGTGCTCGACGACGCCGACCTGGTGCGCGCGGTGAAGATCACGGTTGCCAACTGCTTCATGAACAACGGCCAGGCCTGCAGTGCCCTGACCCGCCTGCTGGTCCCTGCCGACCGCCACGACGAGGCGGTGCAGGCGGCTGTGGCGGCGGCGTCGAAGTACCAGCCGGGCGACCCGACCCAGGAAAGCACCCGGATCGGTCCGTCGGTGTCGGCGGCGCAGCGCGACCGGGTGGTGGACTTCATCCGAAAGGGTGTCGAGGAAGGCGCCACGCTCGCGCACGGTGGGCCCGAGCCGGTGGAGGGGCCCGGCTATTTCGTCCGGCCGACGGTTTTCGCCGGCGTCCGCGAGGACATGACGATCGCGCAGGAGGAGATCTTCGGTCCGGTGCTGTGCGTGCTGCCCTACGCCGACGAGGCCGACGCGGTGCGGATCGCCAACGGGACCCAGTACGGCCTCGCGGCCGGCGTGTTCGGGGGCGACGTGGACCGCGCGTTCGCGATAGCCGGCCGGCTGCGTGCCGGGCAGGTCGACGTGAACGGCGGGATGTTCAACACGAGGGCTCCGTTCGGCGGCTTCAAGCAGTCCGGCAACGGCCGGGAGTTCGGCCGCTACGGGCTCGAGGAGTTCACCGAGCTCAAGTCCATCCAGCGCTGAGGGGCCGGGATCAGGCCTGGCAGGTCGGGCACCAGTAGAGGTTGCGCCCGGCCAGCTCGGCCGTCGCGACCGGCGTTCCGCACACCAGGCAGGGCTGCCCGGTGCGCCGGTACACGTACACCTCGCCGCCGTGCCTGTCCTGGCGCGGCGCGCGGCCCATCGTCCGGGGCAGGTGCTCGTCGCGGACGGTGTCGATCCGCCCGCGGCGGACACCGGTGCGCATGAGCGCGACCAGGTCGGTCCACATGGCCAGCCACAGTGCCCGGTCCAGCTCCCGGCCCGGCGTCATCGGGTCGAGGTTGTGCCGGAACAGCACCTCGGCGCGGTAGACGTTGCCCACGCCCGCGAGCACGCGCTGGTCCATCAGCAGCTGGGCCACGCTCTGTCGCGAGCGGGACAGGCGTTGCCACGCGCGGTCGGGGTCGGCGTCGCGGCGCAGCGGGTCCGGGCCGAGCTCGGCGAGCAGGGCGGACCGCTCGGCTGCGTTCACCAGCCGGCACCGGTTGGGCCCGTTGAGGTCGGCGACGTGGGTCTCGCCCACCATCCGCATCCGTACGGCACCGCGCGGGGGCGCCTCCGGGCGGGGCTGTTCGTTGAAGACCCCGATCAAACCGAGGTGGACGTGCACGATGGCGTCCGGGGCGTAGACGTGGAACAGGTGCTTGCCGTAGGCCTCGGCCCGCTTGAGCACCCGACCGTCCACCACGGACGCCTCGGGCGCGAACCGCCCCTGCGGGCTGGAGACCGCCACCGGGCGGCCCCCGAACAGCTTCTGGTGACGCCGCGCCAGTCGGTGCAGCGTGTGGCCCTCGGGCACGTCAGCTCGGCAACGCCGGCGGCTCGCCGGTGCGCTCGTAGTCCGACAGCATCCGGATGCGTCGGGCGTGCCGCTCGTCGCCGGAGAACGGGGTGTCGAGGAAGGCGGTGACGATCTCCGCCGCCTCGGCGGGGCTGTGCATCCGGGCGCCGATGCCGACCACCTGGGCGTCGTTGTGCTGGCGGGCCAGCGTGGCGGTCTGGACGTCGTAGCCGAGCGCCGCGCGGCACCCGGTGACCTTGTTGGCGGCGATCTGCTCGCCGTTGCCGGAGCCGCCGATCACCACCCCCAGGCTGCCGGGGTCGGCCACCACGCGGCGGGCGGCCTCGATGCAGAACGGGGGGTAGTCGTCGTCGGCGTCGTAGGTGGCGGGGCCGACGTCGACCACGTCGTGGCCGGCGGCCTTGAGGTGGTCGACGAGATGCGTCTTCAGCTCGAAGCCCGCGTGGTCAGATCCCAGGTAAACACGCACGGCCTGGCATTCTGCCAGTTCTGGCAGGATCGGCCCGGTGACGGTCTACAACCAGGGCGGGTACGACCTGCGCCTCGAGTGGGGTCTGGACGGCGTCAGCGCGCTGGGCGGGGAGTGTGCCGTGCTGGTCGTCGTGGACGTCCTCGTGTTCACCACCTCGGTGGACATCGCCCTCGGCCGGGGCGGGCGGGTGCTCCCGCTGCGCTGGCACGACGAGCGCGCGGCCCGCGCCGCCGAGGAGGCCGGTGCCACGCTCACCCCCACCGGGCTGGTCGGCATGAACAGCGCGCGCCTCGGTGCGGACAGTCGACCAGGCTGGACGCTGCGCCCGTCCTCGCTCCTCTCGCTGCCGCCGGGCGCCTTCCTCGGCATCACCTCGCTCAACGGCGCGACCCTCTGCGCCGCCGCGGCGGAGACCGGCGCGACGGTGCTCGCCGGGTGCCTGCGCAACGCCTCCGCGGTGGCCGCGGCCGCCGCGGAGTTGGCGGGCGGGCGACCGGTCGGCATCGTGCCGGCGGGGGAGCGGTGGCGGGACACAGAGGACAAGAGGCTGCGCCCGGCGATCGAGGAATGGCTCGGTGCCGGCGCGATCGCCGCCGCGACGCGGGCCGACGACCCCTCGCCCGAGGCGGCGCTCGCCGCGCTGACCTTCCGCGCGGCGCGCGACGAGGTGCCGGCGCTGGTGGCGGGTTCGGTGTCGGGCCGCGAACTCATCGAGGCGGGGCTGCCGGGCGATGTCACGCTGGCGACCCAGGTGGACGTGAGCACGGTCGTCCCGCTGCTGACCGGCGGGGTGCTGGCGGACGCGGCGTGACCGTGCGCTGGACGGAGGTCGCTCCTGGTGTCCTGGCGCGCCGCCACGAACGGCTGGATCAGACACTGGGTCTGGTCGTGGGGCAGGAGAGCTGTCTGGTCGTCGACACCGGGACCGACGAAGTGCACGGGGCCGAGTGGGCGGCGGCCGTGCGAGCCGTGACCCCGCTCCCGTGGACGGTGGTGATCACCCATGCCCACTTCGACCACTTCTGCGGGACCGCCGCGTTCACGCCGTGTCCGGTGTGGGCGCACTCGGGGTGTCGTCCGGCCATGCTCGACCCGGACCATCGCCACGACTGGGTGACCCGCTACGAGCGCGAGGGGGAGGCGGAGCTGGCGCGCCGCTTGGCCGCGGCCCGGGTGGTACTGCCGACCGAGGTGTTCGCCGACCGGGCGACGCTGGACCTGGGCGGCCGCGTCGTCGAGCTGATCCATCCGGGCCGAGCGCACACCGACCACGACGTGCTCGTGCACGTCCCGGACGCCGCCGTGGCGTTCGCCGGGGACCTGGTCGAGCAGGGCGCCCCGCCGTCGGTCGGTCCGGACGCGGATCCCGGGCAGTGGCCGGCTGCGCTGGACGTGCTGCTTGCCCTGTCGCCGGAGGTCGTCGTGCCTGGTCACGGCGATCCGGTGGACGCGGAGTTCGTCCGTGCTCAGCGAGCGGAGCTGGCCCGGGCGAGCGGGTGAGCCCGGCGCGGAGGACCCAGCGCGCTCACCGCTCCTCCGCCCGACGGCGTACCGCTCCCCGCGCCTGGCCCTCCTCGACCGGAGGCTCGCCAGCCCTCCGTTCTCACCGCGTCCCGGCGCGGCTCAGAAGCCGAAGTCGCCGCCGCCGAAGTCTCCCCCACCGCCGAAGTCTCCGCCGCCGCCGTAGTCGCCCCCGCCGTAGTCGCCGCCCCCGTCGCCCATGTCCCCGCCGCCGCCGTCGCCGCCGTCGCCCGCGTCACCGGACTCCATGGCCTCCTGCTGGCCGGCGTCGTAGCCCTGCTCCCAGGCGGCCGCGTCCGGGATGCCGTACATGCCGGAGAACATCGCACTGAACAGCAGCATCGAGCCGAAGCCCCACGCGCCGGCGACCAGAGCGGGCTTCCACCAGGGCTCGCTGTACCAACCCTGGGGGACCGGCCGCCCGGCGACGCGTCCGCCTGGGTAGTAGTGCGGCGTGTGGCTCCCCGGCTGGGGCGAGGCCTGGTACTCGTGGCCCTCCACGGAGACCCGACGGTCCTCGGTGACCTTGCCCGCGCGCTCCTGGTCGGGGTCGGCCGGCAGCTCCGGGCCGGGGTCGATGCCCATGGCCGTGCGCGCGGCACGGACGTAGTAGAGCCCTTCCATCGCGGTCTTGGTGACGAGGCGGGACTGTTCGGCGGTGTTGGCCTGCTCCATCTGGGAGCCGGCCGCGGTGTACCGCTCGGCGGCGTCCGCGAGCGCCTGACTGGAGGCCTCGTTGGTGCCGGTGAGGTTCATCACCTGGCCGCCGAGCCGCTCCACCCAGCGCCGGGCCTCCGCCTTCGCGTCCTCGAGGCGCTGCTGCCGGGCGTTGGCCTGGTTCCGCGCGAACGACAACCCCACCCCGACGACGACGAGTAACAACACGACGACCACGATCAGGGTGACCATTGGGTGCTCCCCTCCCACGTGCCGGTGTCCTGACCGGCTCGAACAGTCAACGGGCGCGGAGAGTCGAGAGTTCCGGCGCATCCTTGGCCGCCGGGTAGCCGGCGAGGAAGCGGGCAAACCCACCATGTCGCTCATCGTGTGGTGACGTTCCGTTAAGCTGTCACTCGTGCGAGTGAACGTCCCGCTGCTGGTACGCGAGGTCACGACCGTCGACGCGGAGGCGGTCGGCGAGATGCACGCGGAGGCGTGGCGCGCCGCCCACCGGGACCTGTTCGAGGGCCGGTGGCTGGACCTCCTCGTGGACCGCCAGCGCCGGACGTGGACGTCGACGGTCAGCGCCGGCCGCTGGGGGCGGGACACGGTGCTCTTGGCGGAGCGGGACCGCAAGGTGGGCGCGTTCGTCCACTTCGGCCCGCACGGCGCGGGACTCCGGGAGGGGGAGATCTTCGAGCTGTCCGTGCACCCGACGGTGGGCGGCCGCGGCGTCGCCCCGATGCTGGTGGACGCGGCCAGGGAGTCGCTGGCCGAGGCCGGTTTCCGCCACCTGCGGGTGTGGACGCTGGGTGGGACCAACCACGTGCGCCGTTGCTACGAGGCGCTCGGCTTCGAGGAGACCGGCCGGCGGCGCGAGCACGACTACGGCGACCGTCGGCCTGTCCTGCAGCTCGAGTACCGGCGTCGCACGACCTAAGCGGACAGTGCCGCCCGGACGTCGTCCGGCATCGGTGTCTTGGCCAGCGTGCTCGCGTCGACGAACACGTGCCGGACCTCCCCGTCGGCGACGAGTTGGTCGTCCACCTGGAACACCGGCCGCACCACCATGCTGGTGTTGCCCAGGTGGGTGACGTCCATGGTGATGTCGAGCAGCTCGTCGAACCTGGCCCCGCGCACGAAGCGAATCCGCGCCTCGGCGACGACCAGGTCGACCCCCTGGTCGATCATCTCCTGGTAGCCCCCGACCCGCTCCCGCCACAACTCCGTCAGCGCGACGTCGTAGAAGTAGAGGTACTGCCCGTTGAAGACGACGCCCTGCTGGTCGCACTCGCTGTAGCGAACCCGTAACCGATGGGTGAAAGCCGTACTCACTCGCTCCCCGTCCTTGTCGGTTCTCGCCCTGGTGTTCCCACGTTCAGCAGGTACCCCAGCATCCGGTACCGCCCGACCCGCGGATCGTCCGGTCGGCAGCCGCCGTCAGCCTCCCACCCGTGCCGCTCGTAGAAGGCGCGGGCCCGCTCGTTGAACTCCCACACCCAGAGCCGAGCCACCGAGGTTCCGTCCCGCCACACGTCCAGCGCGGACGAGTGCAGGTTGCTGCCGACCCCCACGCGGTGCCGCTCCGGATCGACGTGGAGCTGGTAGAGCTCACTGTCCACCGACGGGTCCGGATCCGGGAAGTAGGGGGTGCCGACCACCACGAACCCGACGAGCTCGTCGCCGAGCTCGGCGCACCGAACGGTCCGCGCCGGCGAGAGAATCATGCGCTCGTAGTCGGCGACATGGCGCCGGTTCTGCGCCGCCAACTCGTGGTCGTCGAGATAGCCCTGGTAATAGCTGGTGCGCGCGCGAACGTGCACACGCAGCACGGCCGCGGCATCATCCAGGACAGCAGGCCGAACAGTCACCTCGTTCACGACCAACTGGACGTGTGGACCCGGGCGTGAGTTGGCCGCTCGTAGGATCGGCGGTCCGATGATCACGAACTTCCTGCTGGACAACTCGGCACTCGTCCCGGTGGTGTTGGTCCTGGCAGTCGTCCTGTGTGTCGGTGTGGGGTGTGTGGTTCTCCGTTCGCGCAGGTTCGCGGTGCGCGTCCTGTGGGTGCTCGTGGCGCTGTCCGTGCTGCCGGTCCTCGCCCTGACCCTGGTGCCGACCCGGTCTCGGGTCGAGAGCGTGGCCTGCGTGATCCAGTTCTCGGCGCCCACCGTGGGCAGCGTGGAGTTGTTGGCGAACGTGGCCTTGTTCGTCCCGCCGGTGTACTTCGGCGCGCTGAGCACCCGCCGACCGCTGCCGACGCTGGTGGTCGCCGCGGTGTTCTCCGCCGCCATCGAGACTGTGCAGGCACTGATCCCCGCCATTGGCCGGGCCTGCGACACCAACGACTGGGCTATGAACACCGCCGGGGCGGTCGTCGCCGCCATTCTGGCCGCCGCCACGATGGCGGTCACCGCGCGGGCGACCTCCCGCTCAGAACCGTGAGCGAGCTTTGACGCTCTCACCGCGGCCGACACGAAACAGCTGCCCGGATCGTCCGCGAACCGCAGCTCGCTCTCCCGACAGCGGCCAGCCGATGGCGTCGCTGCCGACCGCCGGCAGGAGCACGCGGGGGGCACGAAACCCCGGGTACCGCGCCACCCCGCGTGCGGTCAGTGCCAGGCCGCTGAACTGCGGCGACGCCCCCGACACTAACTGCTCCAACCACTGTCGCCGGTGACGTTCCCTCGATCGGATGGCCGGCTCGTGTCCCGCCGTTGCCCCTCGCGCCCGTAGCACCGCTCGCTTCACCGACGACATCCGCCACTCGTGCGGCAGACCCCTGGTCGCTCCTGCAACCCATCGTCCGCCGGGTCCGTAAGTAATCGCGGTGCGAAGGGAGTGCGCGTGCGGAAGGCTGACGAGGACCGGTTCCGTGAGTTCGCCCGGAGCCACGCGATGGCCATGCGCCGCAGCGCGTTCCTGCTCTGCGGCGACTGGTATCTGGCCGAGGACCTGGTGCAGACCACGTTGATCAAGCTGCACCGGGCGTGGCCTCGGGTGGTGGGGACCGACCGGCCGGTCCAGTACGCACGCAGGACCCTGCTCCGCTGCTGGCTGGACGAGCAGCGCCGTCCGTGGCGCCGTGCCGAGCGACGGGACGGACTGGTGCCCGACGGTGCCGACGCCGTGGCCGACCCGGCACTGGCCCAGCAGCGACAGGATCTGCGCGGCCAGTTGTTCGAGGCGTTGTCCGCGATACCGCCGAGGCAGCGAGCGGTGATCGTCCTGCGCTACTTCGAGTCGCTCACCGTCGGAGAGGCGGCGGAGGCGCTCGGGTGCTCCGAAGGAACTGTCAAGAGCCAGACCGCACGCGGTCTGGCCGCGATGAAGGCCGTCTGGAACGAGGTGGCCGAAACGGCGTCGAGGAGTGGGTTCTCATGATCGAGGAGCGGATCGCGGAGCGGATGCGGGAGGCGGTGAGCGACGAGCCGCCGCTCGGCTTCGATCCGGACGAGCTGGTGACCGAGGCGGCCCAGCGGGGCAGGCGCCGGCGCGCGGTCGCCCTGACGGCGGGCGGCGTGACGTTGGTCGTGGCGGCGGTGTTCGCCTCGATCGGCACTCCCGGCGCAGGTCAGATGCCGGTGGGAGCCAGTCCGCCCGCCGTGGAGTCCTTCCTGGGGTCGGACACCGTGACCGAGAACCTCGAGCGGGTCATTCCCACTGTGCTGGCCGACCGAATGCCGGGGCTGGTGTTCGACGAGCCGCGTGCCGGGCTCGTGGTCCTCCGGGGGCGGCGCGGGGTCGTCGGTACGTACCGGCTGGCCGGTACGCCGAACGTGGAAGTGACGGTCCACATCGACCACGGCGAGGACGAGCTCGACCTCGCCGGCGACCCGGCGATCGGTCGCCGGGACGACCTGGTCAGCGACACCCCGCAGCCGGACGGCTCACACCTGCGGGTGTACCGCTTCGCGGAGGGCGCCAGTGCGCTGGGCGTGACCGTGGTGCACCTGCGGGCCGACGGCGTGGTCGTCCTGGTCGACTGCACGGCGACGCTCGAGCCGGGGCAGAACGGGCTCCCCGTGAGCCAGGACCTGTTGACCGCCGTCGCCACCGACGTGCGCCTGAGGTTCTGACCGGACGAAAGGTCCGGATCCATCCACGAAAGGACGCTTACGTGCGTATACGCGTGTCAGCCTGCGTGCTGACCTTGCTGGCCGGCTCGGTCTTCGCGGCCTCGCCGCCAGCGGCGGCGGCGCCGCCGCCCCCCACGGCCGATCCTGTCGGCAGGCAGGTCACGTTGATCACCGGGGACGTCGTCACCGCGGACCTCGCCATCACTCCGGCGTCGCGCGAACACTCCGTGCGGTACGCGACGATGACCCGCAACGGCGACCAGTACGTGATCCCGGGCGACGCCGAGCCGTTGGTGGCCAGCGGACAGCTCGACCTCGAGCTGTTCAACATCACTGGTCTGCTGCGGCAGAACTACGACGACGCACACACCGACGCGACGCCGTTGCTCGTCGAGAAGACGGCGGGTCTGCGGGCCGAGCGCAAGCTCGATCCGCTCGGCCTGGCGTCGGTGCGGGCGCCGAAGAAAACCCAGTCCTGGCGGCAGCTGACCGAGACCGGCGGCAAGATCTGGCTCAATGCCAAGCTCTCCGCGTCCCTGGACGTCAGCGTGCCGCAGATCGGTGCACCGGCGGCGTGGCAGGCCGGGCTCACCGGCGAGGGTGTCACGGTCGCCGTGCTGGACTCCGGGGTCGACGCCGAGCACCCGGACCTGGCCGGGAAGGTCGCGGTGGCGAAGAACTTCTCGGACAGCCCGGACACCGATGACCAGCACGGCCACGGCACGCACGTGGCGTCGACCGTGGCCAGCGTTGACAGCACGTACCGTGGTGTCGCGCCGGGTGCGAAGCTCGCGATCGGCAAGGTGCTCGGCGACAACGGTTCCGGTCAGTTGGACGACATCATCGCCGGGATGCGCTGGGCGGCAGCTGATCAGCGGGCCAAGGTGGTCAACATGAGCCTCGGCGGAAACTTCGCGAGCGACGGCACCGACCCGGTCTCCCAGGCCGTGAACGAGCTCTCCGCCACCTACGGCACCCTGTTCGTCGTCTCGGCCGGCAACGCCAGCACCGACGGCAGGATGAGCGGTCCCGCCGTGGCGGACGCGGCGCTGACGGTCGCCAGCACGACCAAGTCCGACGCGGTCTCGGAGTTCTCCACCCGGGGTCCACGGCCGGTGGATGCCGCGATGAAGCCGGAGATCGCGGCGCCCGGCAGCGACATCGTCGCCGCGGAGGCACACGGGACCCACGTGAGTCATTCCGGCACGTCGATGGCGTCCCCGCACGTGGCAGGCGCCGCCGCCATCCTCGCCGAGCAGCACCCGGACTGGACCGGCGAACAGCTCAAGTCCGCGCTGGTGTCCACGGCTGCCGACATCGACGCCGGCGAGTACGAGGTCGGCGCCGGCCGAGTCGACATCGCGAACGCCATCTCCTCGACCCTGCGGGTGTCGCCCTCGGTCGTGAGCGCCAACCTGAAATGGCCGAACATCGAACCCCAGCAGAACGTGGTCACTTACCAGAACACCGGTACCGACGCGAGCACGCTGTCCCTCGAGCTGGATCTCGCGGGAGCGCCGGCCGGCCTGGCCACGCTGTCGACGAACGAGCTGACCATCGCGCCGGGGGAGAGTGCGTCGGTGACGATCACGACGACCCCGCGGTCCGGACAGCCCGGCCAGTACGCCGGTGTGCTCACCGCGACCGCGGCGGACGGCCGGTCCACCAGGACACCGGTGTCCGTTCAGGACGAGGGTGAGACCTACGACCTCGACATCTCGGTGCTCGACCGGAACGGGAAGCCGACGACGGACTACCTCCTCGATGTGGTGGAACAGGACACCGTCGAGAGGAGGTGGCCGACCTCAGGTGGCACGGTTCGACTTCCCCGGGGCAGGTACTCGGTCTGGGTGGCATTCACCGGCGATTCCGGTGAGGAGGTCGTGCTGGCCCAGCCGTTGGTGGAGCTGACACAGGACACCGCGATCGAGTTCGACGCGCGGCAGGCGCGGCGGGTGTCGATCGCCGTGGACCGGCCGGACGTGCGGTCCGGGCTGTGGGAGACCCTTCTGGTCGTGGAGAAGCCCGGTGGCGTCGACAGGGCCGGCACTATTTACCTAGGGGAGCCGAGGTTCACCCAAAGGTACGTCTACTCGCCGCCCGGCGTGACGTCCCCGGCATTCCATTACCACGACACCTATCGGCTGGAGGAACCGGCCGTGGAGATGTTCACCGAGGCCACGCCGCGCGCCGAAATCGGGTTGAACTGGGGATCCAGCCGACCCTCGTACGGCACCCGCCGGGAGCAGGTCGTGGACGGCGGGCGCGGCACCCCCGAGGACTTGTCCGGTGTGGACACGACAGAAAAGATGGTCCTCATTCGCGTGGGCAAGGAGGACGACATCGACCAGCGGATCGCCAACGTGGCCGCCTCCGGGGCTGCCTCGGCGGCGATCGTCGATGCGTCGCCCGGCACGGGCCGCGGGCGCGGAGGCTTTCCGGTGCTCGTCGTCCACCCCGCCTTCGTCGACCGGTTCCAGGCAGTGGCCGATAACGGAGGGGAGGTGACCTGGACCTCCCGGGAACCCGAGAGGGAACGCTACGAGCTGGCCTTCCCCAGTGACGGCGCCATCCCGACCGACGTCACCCGCACCGTGCGTACCGAGGACCTCGCGACCGTGCGGACCCGCTACTACGGGCAGGCGGAGAACACGATTCTGCAGGTGCGGGCGTCCTACGTCGGCACTGGCGAGCCGGTCGGACTGGGGGGCACCACCCCGGTCACCCCTGGGCGAGAACGGGTGGAGCATTTCACGCCCGGCACCTGGAATCTCAGCGTCCACAACGATCACGACGGGCGCGGGACACGGATCACGATGACGGCGGGAAGTGAGACACAGCTGTCGTGGGAGCGCGCGGCGTTCAGCCCGGGTTTCAACGGAAGGACGTACAACCCGCTGGTCGGTAACAGCCCGTGGGCCTTCCGGCGCGAGGACATGATGGACATCACCGTGCCGTTCTTCACCGACGCCGACGGCCATGCCTCGGCGCCGGAGCTGGAAGAGACGAGCTCTGGGTCGACCGCGCTCTACCAGGACGGCAAGCTGCTCGGTTCGCAGCAACTGGCCGGCCGCGGAACGTTCTGGGTAGGCCAGCGCACGCACCAATACCGACTCGTGGCCGACGTGACCAGAGACCAGCCGTGGTGGCCGTTGGCCACGAAGGTCAGCGGGGAGTGGACCTTCCGGTCCGGTTTCCAGCAGGGGCCGTTCAACCGCCCACTGCCGCTGCTGTCGGTTCGCGCCGAACCGCCGGTCGACATCACGAACCGAGCGCCGTCCGGCCAGGTGGCCATCCCGCTCACCGTCAGCAGGCAGGACGGCCGGGCGACGATCAGCACGGTCGCTCTGGAGTACTCCACGGACGACGGTGAGACCTGGCGGCAGGCGCCGGTGACCCGCGCAGGCGACCGCTGGCAGGCCCAGGTCGACAACCCGACGGACGGCTTCGTGTCGTTGCGTTACCGGGCGACCGACACCGACGCCAACACGGTCGCGGCGACCGTCGTCCGGGCGTACGAGATCGGCTGAGGTCGAGCACTGTTGTGAAGGCCGGGCCACGCCGCGGGCAGGTAGCGGCGTGGCCCGGCCTGTCGCCGCTGGTCTCCGGGGACGTTTCTTGGTGGCGTCGCAGCGGCACACCGTGTGGCGACCCCCTCGTTCTCGTTCCGTTCTGCGTCGAGGAAGTGGTAGCTAGGCCGGCTTCTCCGAGTCGGTGCCAGGATGCGGGCTCTGCCAGCGGCCGCGGGTGAAGTCCGGAAAGGACACCGAGGCGCCCCGCCCGGCGACCGACAGCACGCTCAGCGGCAGCGGGGCGCTCCGCGCGGCGGCGTCGTACACGTCGATGTCCGGCGGCAGACCGAGGCGCAGGCACTGCACCAGGCGCCAGAGCATGATGTGGTCCATGCCGCCGTGCCCGCCGGGCCCGACGTCGGTCCACAGCGGTCGTGGGCGGCGTAGTCGTCGAACGAGCCCCACCGGTGGCCGCTCATGCCGGGTTCGAGGAAGACCCGCGCCGTTCGTGTCGGCCAGGTGGTTGCGCCGGGTGTACGGGTGCGGGTTGGACACGACGTGGGCGAGATGGATCACCCGGCCTTTCGCCGTCTGCAGCAGGCGTATCGTCACGTCGCCCTTGACGTAGCGCTCGGCGAAGGTGGGGTCGCCAGGAGGGCGGTACTCGGCGAGCCCGAGCGCGGGTGTGCTCATCGCCGTCATCCGGAGGAACCTGTCGCCCCGGTGCAGGTCCAGGTACGCGGCGACCGGCCCGAGGCCGTGGGTGGGGTAGAGGTCGCCGTTGCAGCGGGTGTGGAAGCGGCGGCGCCACTGGTTCTTGTAGAAGGTCGGGGAGAAGTGCTGCCCGACGTGTGCAATGCGCAGCACGCGCATCTCGTTGCGGTCGTAGCAGCAGTTCTCCAGCTGGAGGCAGTGTCGGCGCGTGCGCTCGGAGGTGTCGACGAGGTCCCAGAGGGCGGTGAGGGTGAGCCCGATCGGACACTCGACGCTGACGTGCTCGCCACCCGCCCATCGCCGCCAGCGCCATCGCGGCGTGCCACTCCCAGGGGGGTCGCGACGTAGACGAAGTCGACATCGTCGCGGACGCAGAGGTTCCGGTAGTCCTCGTAGCCGGCGGTGTACACGGCCGGCGACGCCTGCCCGGCGTCGGTGACCAGGCGCGCCGCGCGCCAGGCGAGGTCGGCGCGGACGTCGCGCAGGGCGGTCACCCGCGCGCCGGGGACGGCGAGCAGCAGCGGCAGCATGCTCCCGCCGCGGTTGCCGAGACCGATGATCCCGAAGCGGGGGCGGCGGGTGGCCCGGAACGGAACGCCGATCATCGACCGGTTGGCCGCCGCCGGCGGCGCTACCGCTGCGTCGCTCCCGCTCACCCCTACCGCCCCGAGCCCGACGCCCGTCACCGCCGCACGGCGCATCATCGTCCGGCGGGACATCGGTTGGTCGCTCATTGGCACGCACCCCCGGTCTCATCCAGCCCTGCCGCACGGGACGACGCGTTGGCAGCGCCTGATCGAGCAGTGCCGGCATCAGCCAGAATGACCGAGCGCTGCGGCGCGCGCCGCTGTCGTGACCCGATCGGGTACTTGATCCGGCCGGTGTCGTGCTCTCGGTGACCCCGGTCGGCATGGCCCTGCCGTCAGCGTGGCCTCGCGGACTGGCGATGTGCGGGCACTGGGCTGTTTGCCGAGGAGATGGTTCGGAAGGCCGAGAAGGAGGCACGGCGGAGCGGAGGGCAAGCGGAGAAGCAGGACCCGAACCCTGAGCTGGCGGAATGTCCCCGCGGTCGGAGCAACAGGCTGCTGACCTGCGGGGGAAGACTGGAGCGGGTGACGGGAATCGAACCCGCATGACCAGCTTGGAAGATCAGCCGCCGATCCGTGGCTCGACCGGCCAACGCCCTGACCTGCGGTTTCTCCGGCCCATTGCCCCGTGACGGACGCCGTTTGACCGCTGTTGGCCGGGAGAAGGGGCACGCGGGGGGCACGAAACCCCGGGTACCGGGCCACCCCGCGTGTGGCCATCGCAGGCCGCTGAACTGCGGCGACCTCTCCCGAGCCTAGCCGGTCTCTCGGCCGGTGGCCTTCCCTCGATCGGCTGGACGGCCCCTACACCCCGCCGTTCCCTCGCCCCTGCCGATCCGTAGCACCGGGAGGTCGGTGTCAAGAGTGGAGCGAAGCTCCATCGCGCCAGCGACGCGCAGCGCTCTTGATGCCGGCGTCCCGGTGTTAGACGATCACCGGGCGATGAGGGGCCGGCTTGCTAGCGTGGACTCCGTGAGCGCCGAGCGCGACGAGCTGATGCGCCTGGTCCAGGACATGTCCGAGGACCAGGTACGGCGGGTGCTGGCTGAACTCCGTCCTTCCGTCCGTCCAGCCGGTGAGCGCCCGTGGCCCCCGCTCTTCTTCGCCATCGCTCCCGGCGACGGAGTGAGCATCGCTTCCGAGGCGGACGAGCTGCCCCGCGGCCGTCGCTAGGAAGCGGTTGTGACTGCCTACGCCTTCAAGGTCCCGAACCCGTTCGGTGTCTGCGCCGTGGGGCAGGTTGCCGTCGTCGCATCCAGCCGCAAAGAGGCCGTCCAGCGGATCAAGGCCGAGGGGCTCAAGGTGGGCCGTGGCGAGCTGGGATCGCCGCTCAAGCTGACCGACACCGACCTCGCCACCATCGAACAGGACCCTCGCACCATCTGGATTCGAGGCGTGGGCCTGTACGTCAACAACACGTCCATCGACGACGACCCGTGGCGGCCGGTGGCCCAGTTCCGGGGACCTGTACGCGTAGCGCGAAGTAACCCGTTCGGGGGATGCCCTGGCTCCGTGCGACACGAAGCCGCTCGATGAAGCGATGCCACGGGCTATGGGAGCGATCATGCGCGCCGCCGGTGGTGGCGCTGCCCCACGTCTGCCCTGGGCCGCGCCGCGCTGGCCGGCCGGCGTGAGCGGAGCGGAAGCCGGCCGTGCCGCGATGGATGCGGTCCACGTTGCCAGCGTGACGGGCCGAGCGCGCCGCCACCGGCGGCGCGCCTTGATCCCATACAGCTGAGTTCGGCAACGAGTTAATAACGCTACGTGAGCTTGATCATGCGACAGGAAGTGACGTCATGCGCTTGACCTGCGGATACTCGTTCGGAAGGGGGTGTACAATCGAAAGAGCGAATAGGACGAACGTCACTTGCACTCGGCGTCGTGCCATGTCATGCTGGAACCCTAGTTCCCCACCGTCCTCCGGGACTGGTGGGGCTTTTTTATTTGGAGAGTATCCGTGAACGACTTGCGGGCTGTGCTAGTCGTGGATTATCAGAACGTACACCTGACGGGTCATGGTCTTTTCGCTGTCAGCAGGTATGAGCCGCTTCATAAGGCGCTGGTAGACCCCTTAAGTTTTGCGCATCAGGTGATTCAGCGTAGGAACGCTCTGCAGCGCCAGGATATGGCGCGTGCAGTACTGAAGCAAGTGCTAGTGTCGTGAGTCGTTAATTCGTTCGCAGTATGCGGCGAGGG
>NZ_MSIE01000027.1 GCF_001921205.1 Actinophytocola xanthii
CCACACCCTACAACTGCCAACGAACTACCGACTCAGGACACTAGTCTTCCGTGGTCAGCCCTCTCCGGTACATGACGCAAAGGCGTATGCACGCAATCAATCACAGAAAGCGCATTGGCAAAGAGACAAGCGTGTAATTGTTCATCAAAGACCTCTAAAATATCTGTACGAGTATGATGATGACGGTAAGATATTGAAAGACGAGAAGGGAGATAAAGTATTCAACGGAAAGCGGGAAAAGGGTATCGACGTACTTTGCGCACTGGCGGTTGTTACGGAATCGCTAAAGAGTAATGTCGACCTGGTTATTCTGGCGTCCGCCGACTCGGATCTTGCGCCAGCGCTAGATCAAGCTCTTGATCTGGGAGAAGCCAAGATCGAGACGACTAGTTGGTTCGACGCGACACGACCCCGACAATCAAGCCAGCTAAGACCCACTAGTAGAACTGTTTGGAATACTCGGCTTGGACAGTCCGAGTTTGAGCGTTGTTGGGATCGTAATGAATACTAGTAGTAGCAGGTGGCCTAGGGCTTTATTAGTGTCCTCCTTTGGCCACTCGTTTCTTTAATTAGAACTATTGAATCGACGCCCAGCATCTTACTGCTGTTGGTTTATAGTCAGGCCAAATTTAAGTTCCGGCTGGCTGGGAGTCTGCAAGGTCAATTGCGGACTACGAGTAGTGGGGGAAGTCTCTGCGTTCGAGGCCGTGAGTTATGCGTAGGCGGATGCTGGCGTGGACGTTCAGTTGGTCAAGCTCGGCCGGGTGGATCCAGAGGACTTCCTTTGATTCATTACTCGTTCGCAGTTCACCGCCGGTGGGACTGGCGTAAAAGCAGATCGAGAATTCTTGGCGAATTTCGCCGTCCGTGAACTCAATGACGTGGTTGGGGTCGCTGTAGATGCCGATTAGGCCGGTCACCGCGACCTCGATGCCGGTTTCTTCGAGGACCTCGCGATATACGGTCTGGGTGAGGGTCTCGCCGAGTTCGAGGGCGCCGCCGGGGATGGAGTAGAGGTCGTTGTCGGTGCGGCGGATCAGGAGGATCTCGCCCGCTTCGTTCTGGACCAAGGCGGTCACGGCCACCACGATGCTGTTCGCGGCGGGGGCGTGTGGGTTGCGGTAGTGGTCGATTCGCGCCATGGCTTCCTACCTACCAGGTGCGTCGAGCGGGTGGACTATGAGCTGGCCGGCGCTGAGGTGCGGCGCGAGGCGTAGATGCCGATGAGGATGACAGCGACGCCGAGCAGGGAGAGCAGGGGAACGTTCTCGTCGAGGATGAGGAAGCCGAGGGCGACCGATGCGATGGGGACCAGGTAGGTCACGACGGACGCGCCTACTGGGCCTTCGGTGCGGATGAGGGCGTAGTTGATGACGTACGCCAGGCCGGTGCCGATGATGCCGAGGACGGCTAGGGACAGCCACGGGGTTAGCGACCAGGTGGGCGCGCTGGCCGTGTCTAGGGGGAGGCAGGCGGCGGTCAGGATGCTCGCGGCGATGAGCTGGCTCGTGGAGAGCACGGTGGGGGTCAGGTTCTGCGGCGTCAGGTAGCGGCTCATGTAGAGGTAGCTGATGCCGTAACTTAACGCTGCTAGCAGGCAGTAGAGGGCGCCGAGCGTGTCTACCCCGCCGGCGTTCCAGGGGGTGAAGATCAGGAGGCTGCCCAGGAAGCCCAGGAGCAGGCCGGCGAGCTGGAGGGCTCCAAGACGGTTGGACTGGCGGACGGCGAAGGCCAGGGCGAGGGTCCAGAGCGGCGTGGTGGCGTTGAGGGCGCCGGCGATGCCGGAGTCGACGCGGGTCTCGCCGAGGGCGAAGAGGAGGTAGGGGGCGGCGTTGGCGACCAGGGCGGCTACGAAGAGATGGCCCCAGGTCGGTAGGTCGCGGGGGAGTTTGTCGCGGCGGGCCGCTATGACGGCCAGGAGGACGAGGGCGCCGAGGATCATGCGGGCCGCGGTCAGCTGGATGGGGCTGAAGGCTTCCAGGGAGATCTTGATCCAGAGGAAGTTGGAGCCCCAAACCAGCGCGAGCGTCGCTATGAGCAGGGTGCCCTTTGTGGACGTCCTCACTTCAGTTCTCGATGGGGAAGTTGTAGACGAGGCCGGAGCGGTCGGCGCGGTGGACGAACCTGCTCACCTCGAAGGGCTCGCCGTTCTGGTCGAAGCTGGTGTGGAGGACGTCCAGGACGGGGACGCCGGACGGGGTCTGGAGGAACTGGGCCTCGGCGTGGGTGGGCATCCTGGCTGTGATCTCGTCGCGGCCGGTGGTGAGGGTGTGGCCCTTGTCCTCTAGCCGGCCGTAGATGCCGCCGGGGCCTGTCTTGGGCTCGGCGAGGGGGGTGCCTTCGGCTTCCGACCAGCGGACATAGGTCGTGACGAGCTGTACCGGTTCGTCGTCGGCGTGGTACTCGTTCAGGCGGCGTAGGACTGACTCCTCGTCGGGGGAGACGTTGAGGCGTTCGGCGACGTCGAGCGGAGGAGTGACGCGGTCGATCGCCACCGCCTGGATGCTGGCGGCCTTGCCTTGGCGCTGCATCTCCAAGCGGAACGGGGTCAGGCCGGTCTCACGGTAGGTCTTGCGGGAGTAGCGGTCGTTGCCCCAGCGGAACAGGCGTTGCTTCTCGCGGACGAAGACGCCCTTGCCGTGGTGCGGGGTGACCAGGGCTTCCTCGGTCAGGAGGCGGATCGCTTCGCGGGCGGTGTTGCGGGCGGTGCCGAAGCGGTGGGCCAGCTCCCGCTCGGATGGCAGCTTGTCCCCCGGGGCCAGCTCGCCGGAGGTGATCAGCTCGCGCACGGCATCGGCGATGCGGCGGCTCGGGAGCTGGCCGGCGTCTCCGCTCGTCTGGGGGCTCATGCCAGTGAGCATACAAGTGGCTTAAACCAGTTGGTTGCGTCCGTCGCGGTCCTGTGTTTCACTGGCTTAAGCCACTACTGGCTCAAGCCAGTCTGACACTGGGAGACAAGATCATGGCTGTTCCGTACGGCACGAGGTTCGCCGTTGACTTCGACGTGGTGTTCCCGCAGGGCGCGTACATCGTGGGCGAGGTCGTTCCGGTCACCGAGTACCAGTCACAGGAGGACAAGGCTCGCAACCGGCCGGTGCGGCCACGGATCGACGAGGCCACTGGGCTGCCGATCTACAAGGTCACGATCGCGGACCCGTCCGCTGAGAAGGACCGCGACAAGTCGATCACGGTGGAGATCGCGGCCAAGGTTCAGCCGGTGCCGCCGTCGGCCATGGGGAACCTGCCGTTCCGGCCAGTTGTGCTGGAGGGGCTGACGGTTCAGCCGCGGGCCGAGACGTCAGGGCAAGCCAAGTGGATCACCTGGGTGGTGAGGGCCACCGGGCTGCGCGCGGTTGACGCCGGGCCGGCCAAGAGCGCCCCGTCCAAGTCCGCTGCGGCCTGAACGGGGAAGCGATGTTCACGGTTACATGTGCCCCTGGCCGCGAGGCGGGTGCCGAGGTGCGACAGATCGCCTCCGGGTGGCTGTCGCTCGTTCTGTCGATGGACCCGGGACGCGTCGTGATCGACGTCCCTTCGGTGAACGGGGGCGGCATCATCCTCGCCCGGTTCTGCCTCAACCTCGCCCACACGGCCACCCGGCTCGCCACCGATCTCGACCAGGGTGGTGCGCGCCGATGACCGGCTACAGCACGGCTTATCAGGTCGCGTGTGCTCCGGGGCCGAACGCTGCGGCGACGATGACTCGCGGACCGGGTGGTGGACCGGTCCTGATGGTCTATCTGGACCCGGTCAACATGACCATCCACCCACCGGCGTCCATCGCGGGCGCCCGGGCGCTGGCCGACTTCTGCCGCGAGCTGGCGCACGAGGCGAGCCGGTTGGCGGATCTGCTCGATCCCGACGGACAGCCCGCGCCACCCGAGAACACCCATCCACGCCATTACCTGGCACGGGACGAGTTCGGCGACTCCGGAGCGGGCAACTGAGCCGGCGCGGGGCGGGCATCCCCGATGGCAATCCCGCCATGTCCGCTCCGCGCCACCTCCATCGATCCGATTGAGAGGAGGAATCGAGTGTCGAACAGGTCATGGGCCGGCGACGGACGTAGCCCGGTGATGGATCTGCATGACGAGCTGTGGGCGCGGTGTCCAGGAGCCGACGCGGGGTTGACCGACCTCATCGCCTACCACCGGCGGTGCGCGAAGGCGTACGACGACATGGCCGTTGCGGACCCCGGACATCGCTTTGAGGCGTTGGCGTGGGCGCGGATCGAGCGGCGCCAAGCGGAGACGATCGAGAACGATCTGATCGACCTGCTGGAGACCTACACCAGCCGATAATTGGTCCTATTTAGACAAACAACGCACGTTGGGTCGTGTGGCGATGCCGCACGTCTTCCTGTGCTGCAACAAATGCGTAGGCGCAGAAGCGGATATCCGGCTACCAACCTCGTCCGCTTCTGCGCTGTCCACCCGGTGAGGAGTGAACAGTGACAAGGCTAGAGCCAACTCCAGTGCGGGCACCAGAGGGGGTCACCCGAACACGCTGCGCACGGTGCCGACGGTTCGCTCGGCTGCTGCCCGGCGAGACCCGCTGTGCCCGATGCGTGGGCGCGTTACCGCTCGAGTTCGGACCTGCCATCGGCGGTGGTCGCTGATGGTGCGCGATTCCCGATGGGTCGACCCGGCGCCGTTGGAGGTGTCGCGGCCGCGGTTGCCGTGGTGGACCATGCTGCCGGGCTGGGTCAAACTCGTGCTCTCACCGGTCGCGGCCGTGGTGCTGCTCGGCTGGGTGGGCTACCAACTGGGCCGGGTGATGTACCGGTACCCACTGATGCTGTGCCTGCTGGCCGCCGGCTGGTGGTCCTACTCGGGGCTCGGCCCCTGGTGGTTCGGCACCCTGCTGGCCGGCCTACTGGCTGTGGTGTGGGTGTGGTGGTGGCGCCACCCCTCGTCGTGTGAGCGGTTCGCACTGCGATGGGCGCGCACGGAGACCCGCCGATTCTTCGTCTACGCCTACGACTGGCGCACCGTGATGCGGTTGTCCGACCTGGCGAAGGACAAGCGGGGCCGGGAGTACCGCCCAAAGCTCGGTCGGGTGCGTGCCGAGGGCTGGCGTGACCTTGTGCGGGTTCAGATGGTTAAGGGGCAGGCGCCGGAACAGTGGGAGCTGCACGCGTCGGGTCTGGCGCATTCGTTTAACGCACAGTCGTGTCGAGTGCGGGTGGTGAAGCCGCGCCGGCTGGAACTGGATTTCATCCACTCTGATCCTCTGTCGTGCTCGATCCCGGTGCCGGCGCTGGCCGAGGACGCGGCCGGGGTGGATCTGCGGCGGGTGGTGATCGGCCGAACCGAGACCGGCAAGCCGTTGCGGCTGCGGCTCCTCGGCACCCACGTGCTCACCGTGGGCGTGTCCGGGGCGGGGAAGGGCTCTTTGCTGTGGGCGGTCGCGTGCGCGCTCGCGCCGGCCATCAAGGCGGGTCAGGTGAAGGTGTTCGGGATCGACCCCAAGGGTGGGATGGAGCTGGGGCAGGCGCCGGAGGTGTTCGAGCAGGTCGTCTACGACAACGGCTCCCGCGCCGTGACGTTGTTGGAGTGGCTGGCGCAGGAGGTCAAGCGGCGGGCCGAGTCCTACCGGGGCCGGCGACGGGCGTGGACGCCGGAGTCGGGGGATCCGTTCCTGCTGCTCGTGGTCGATGAGCTGGCCGACGTGATCGCCTACCAGACCGACCGCAACCTCCGCGACCGCGCGACACGAGCGGTCCAGGCGATCACCTCCCAGGGGCGGGCGCCGGGGGTTTGTGTGCTGGGGCTGTTGCAGGACCCACGCAAGGAGATCATCGCCTTCCGGCACCTCTTCTCCACCCGCATCGCCATGCGGCTCGACGAGCCGGCGCAGGTCGACATGGTCCTCGGGGACGGCGTTCGTCAGCGCGGTGCGGCGGCGCACGAGATCTCCGAACACACACCGGGCGTGGCCTGGGTCAAGGAGGACGGGAAGCGGGAGCCGGTCCGGGCTCGGGTGTTCCACGTGACCGATGACCACCTGGGCCAGCTCGTTGCCTACCTCACTGGCCGGGTCGCGATACCGCCTGTGTCGGCGGAGGTGGTCGCGTTTCCTGACCGCGTCGACGAGCGGAGCGGGGGTGCGGCATGACACATCAGACGCGGGCGGAGCGGATGCGGGTGCCGCTGGCGATCGACGTCGTCACCGTAACTGCCGAGAAGCACGGGGTGTGCGTGCGGCCGTTCACGATGGAGGTCGGGGACCTGGACACGGGGGAGCTGCGGCATGTCGCGGTGCCGTGTGGGTCCACGGTGGAATCGCAGTGTGGGCCCTGTGCTCGGAAGGCCCGGGCGTTGCGGATCGTGCAGTGCCGGGAGGGCTGGCACCTGGCGGAGGAGCCGGACTTCACGCCGGAGTCGCCGAGTGAGGATCACAAGGCTTTGCTGGCGCTGCGGGCGGACCTGGTGGCCGCTTATCGGCAGGCTGAGGGCTCCGAGGTGGACGAGCTGCGGGAGGAGATTCGCTCGGTCGATGAGGAGCTTCGGCAACTCGGGATGCGTGGTCGGCTCCCGTCGCCCGAGCTGCCCGAGAAGGCGTCGCCGAAGCGGTCGACGAGGCGGCGGCAGGATGCGCCGGATCTGCCTCGGAAGCGGGTGGAGCGGCGGACCTTGGGGCGGGAGTTCGCGGGTCGGTTTCGGCCGTCGATGTTCTTGACGTTGACCTGTGACAGCTACGGGCGGGTGCGGGATGACGGCACGCCGGTTGATCCGTCCACCTACGACTACCGGCGGGCGGCTCGGGACGCTGTGCACTTCGCGGCCTTGGTCGATCGGTGGTGGCAGAACCTTCGGCGCTGCGTGGGCTGGGATGTGCAGTACTTCGCGACTGTGGAGCCGCAGAAGCGGGTGGCGCCGCATCTGCACGCGGCGATCCGCGGTTCCGTCCCGCACGAGCTGCTTCGGGCGGTCACGGCTGCGACGTACCACCAGGTGTGGTGGCCGGCGCATGACGAACTCGTCTACATCGAACAGCTGCCTACGTGGGACGGGAAGCGGTTCGTCGACCCGGACACGAGGGAGCCGTTGACGAGCTGGGCTGAGGCCCTGGAAGCGGTGGAGGAGCCGGCGCACGTTGTCGCCTTTGGGCGGCAGGTGCATTCCAAGGGGATCCTCGGCGGCTCGGAAGAGGCCGGGCGGCACGTCGGCTATTTGACGAAGTACCTCACCAAGTCAATCGGGGAGGTCGTCCAGGCGGAGAGCGAGCGGCAGCGGCGGCACCATGACCGGTTGCACGAGGAGCTGTCGGTCACGCCGTGCTCGCCGCGGTGCGCGGTGTGGCTGCTGTACGGGGTTCAGCCGCTCGGTGCGGGTGCGAAGACCACGCCGGGGCACTGCAAGGGGCGGGCTCATCGGCGGACCACGCTGGGGCTGCCTGGCAGGCGGGTGTTGGTGTCGCGGAAGTGGTCGGGCAAGAGCCTCGCCGACCACAAGGCCGATCGGCGGGCGTTCGTGCTCCAGGCCCTCGCCGACATCGGGATCGAGAAGCCAGCGGAGGAGCCTCGGCGGTTGGTCTGGCACAAGGTGCAGCCCGGTGACCCGAACGTGCCTCCCCGGGCGCACTTGCTCATGCACGCGATCGCGGAACGGATCAGATGGCGGGCCGAGTACGACAGCGCGCTACTCGCGGCCGGCGAACTTTCGGCAACTCAACCAGCGGCATAAGGGGCAGCGGGAATGAAGGTCTACTACACGGTGGATGAGGCGGCCGAGTACCTCGGCACGGGTGTGCGGTTCCTGCGGCGGCTGATCGCGGAGCGGCGGATCCCGTTCCACAAGGTCGGCAAGTTCGTCCGCATCAAGATCGACGACTTGGAAGCGTTTGCGGCGGCCGGTCGGGTCGAGGCGTTCGACCGGGAAGCGGTGCGGCGACATGTTCGGCGGGCGTCGTGAGCGCGCGGCGGCGATTCGGGAGAGTTCGGCAACTGCCCTCCGGACGGTGGCAGGCGCGGTACCCGGGGCCGGACGGGCTGCTGCGGACCGCTCCCGAGACCTTCGCGACGAAGGGTGACGCTGACCGGTGGTTAGCCGCGGTTGAAACCGACATCGGTCGGGGGGACTGGGCCGACCCGGAGGTGGGGCTGATCCCGCTCGGCGAGTACGCGGCGACCTGGATCGAGGAGCGGCCGAACCTGGCGGTGCGAACAGTGGAGCTGTACCGGGGTCTGCTGCGGCTGCACATCGATCCGTACATCGGACGGGTGATGCTCGCCGAATTGACCACGGCGCGTGTTCGGCGGTGGCGTAAGGAGCTGCTCGACGCGGGCGCCAGCTCGGTCACCGTCGCGAAGGCGTATCGGCTGCTCAAGGCGGTGATGAACACGGCCTACCTGGACGACCAGCTAGTGAAGGCGAACCCGTGCACGATCCGCGGGGCGGGGAAGGAGGACAGCCCGGAACGACCGATCGCCACCATCGCCCAGGCGCTCGCGGCGGCCGACGCGATCCGGCCGCGATACCGGCTGATGGTGCTGCTCGCGACGTTCGGGAGCCTGCGGTTCGCGGAGATGGTGGGGCTCCAGCGGGGTGACCTCGACCTGGACAAAGGTGTCGTCCACGTCCGGCGGCAGGCGGTGCAGACGAACTCCGGTCAGATCCTCGAGACTGATCCGAAGTCGGCGGCCGGGAAGCGGCGGGTCGTGGTGCCGGCGTTCCTGGTGCCGGAGATCGAGGCGCACCTGAGGCAGTACGTCCGGCCGGCGAAGTCGGCGTGGGTGTTCGAGGGGCCGAAGGGTGCCCGACCGACCCGCAACAACTTTCACTCGATCTGGGCCAAAGCGAGGAACGCGGCCGGTATCCCGGACCTGCATCTGCACGACCTCCGGCACACCGGCAACACCCTCGCCGCCGAGACCGGGGCCATCCTGCGGGAGCTGATGGAGCGGATGGGCCACGCCTCCACCCGCGCCGCGCTGATCTACCTGCACGCGAGGGAGGAGCGAGGGCACGAGATCGCGCGGGGCATCGAGAAGATGGTCAAGAAGGCACGGAAGAAGAAGGGGCACGCGGAGGGCACGACGACCGGGAAGGAGCCGGCGTGATGTCCACAGGAGCCGGCCGACGAGCCGCTGACCTGCGAGGGAAGAAGAGAGCGGGTGACGGGAATCGAACCCGCATGACCAGCTTGGAAGGCTGGGGCTCTGCCATTGAGCTACACCCGCGTGCGGCCCGAGGGGGCGTCCGCCGAAACAGCCTAGCGTGTCGCGATAGGGTGGTGGTGTGTCCCCCGTCCTCGCGGGGGCGGCGGGCTGTGGCGCAGCTTGGTAGCGCATTCGCTTTGGGAGCGAAGGGTCGCAGGTTCAAATCCTGTCAGCCCGACCAGTGGGGAGACCATCCAACGGGTCAACCCCGACGTGCCCGCGACCTCTCCAGTTCCATAGACTCGACCGGACCCCGTGGCTCAGGTCGGCCCGGGTGTCCCAGGTCAAACCAGCCCGAGGAGATCACGTTGAAGAGCACCGTCGAGCAGCTGAGCCCGACACGGGTCCGGATCAACGTCGAGGTGCCGTTCGACGAGCTCAAGCCCAACTTCGACCGCGCCTACAAGAAGATCGCCAGCCAGGTGCGCATCCCCGGCTTCCGGCCCGGCAAGGCCCCCGCCCGCGTCATCGAGCAGCGCATCGGGCGCGCCCCCATCCTCGACGAGGTCGTCAACGAGGCCATCCCCGCCAAGTACATGGAGGTCCTCTCCGCCGAGGAGGTCCGCGCCCTCGGGCGGCCCGAGTTCGAGGTGACCAAGATCGAGGACGGGGACCACCTCGCGTTCACCGCCGAGGTCGATGTCCGCCCGGAGATCACCGTCCCCGCCTTCGGGGAGCTCTCCGTCACCGTCGACGACATCGAGCTCGGCGACGACGAGGTGGACGAGCAGCTCAACGAGCTCCGGGCCCGCTTCGGCACCCTCACCGGCGTCGAGCGCCCCGCCGAGAACGGTGACTTCGTCTCCATCGACCTCACCGCCTCCGTCGACGGCGAGGAGGTCGAGGACGCCAAGACCTCCGGCCTCTCCTACGAGGTCGGCTCCGGCGAGATGATCGAGGGCATCGACGAGGCCATCATCGGCACCTCCGCCGGCGAGTCCAGGACCTTCACCACCAAGCTCGTCGCCGGTGAGCACGCCGGGCGCGACGCCGAGGTCGTCGTCACGGTCCGCAGCGTCAAGGTCCGCGAGCTGCCCGAGCCCGACGACGAGTTCGCCCAGCTCGCCAGCGAGTTCGACACGATCGAGGAGCTCCGCGGCGACCTGCGCGAGCGCCTCACCCGCGTCAAGCGCATGCAGCAGGGCGTGCAGGCCCGCGACAAGGTCCTCGACGCCCTCCTCGACAGCACCGAGGTCCCCCTCCCCGAGCGCGTCGTCGAGTCCGAGATCGAGGTCCGCCAGCACGACGCCGTGCACACCTTCGACCACGACGACGACCGCCTCAACGAGTTCCTCACCGCCCAGGGCAAGACCCGCGAGGAGTTCGACGCCGACGTGCGCGAGGAGGCCGAGAAGGCCGTCAAGACCCAGCTCGTCCTCGACCAGATCGCCGACGCCGAGAACGTCACCGTCGACGACAACGAGCTCACCGAGCGGATCATCTACCAGGCTCAGCGCTTCGGTGTCAGCCCCGACGAGTACGTCCAGCGTGCCCAGCAGTCCGGCCAGCTCGGCGCCATCTTCGCCGACGTCCGCCGCGGCAAGGCGCTGGCCTCGGTGGTCCGCCTGGCCACCGTCACCGACGCCTCCGGCAACACCGTCGACCTCGAGGAGCTGTTCGGCCCCCGCGAGCAGGCCACCCCGGAGCAGGCCGCCGAACCCGCGACGGCGGACCAGTGACGCTCTGAGCGAACTTGAGCATTCCTGGGCATGCCCCGACCCCCGGCTTCGTTACTGTCGGACATGAGACAGATCAAGGTCATCTCCAGCGCCGTCGCGGTGCCGGAGTGAGCGCAGAAAGCAGGCAGACGTGACGCAACCACTGCGGACGCCCGACATGCGGTCGACGACCGCAGGCCTCACCCTCAACGACTCCGTCTACGAGCGGCTGCTCCGGGAGCGCATCGTCTTCCTCGGCTCCGAGGTCGACGACGAGATCGCCAACCGGATCACCGCGCAGCTGCTGCTGCTGGCCGCGGAGGACCCGGAGAAGGACATCACCTTCTACATCAACTCCCCGGGCGGCTCGGTCACCGCCGGCATGGCCATCTACGACACCATGGAGCTCATCGAGCCGGACGTCGCCACCTGGGCCATGGGGCTGGCGGCCTCGATGGGCCAGTTCCTGCTCTCCTCCGGCACCCCGGGCAAGCGCTACGCCCTGCCGCACGCGCGGATCATGATGCACCAGCCGTCCGCCGGGGTCGGCGGCACCGCCTCCGACATCGCCATCCGCGCCGAGGTCTACGCCAAGTGGAAGCTCGAGATGGCGAAGATCACCGCCGAGCAGACCGGCCGCACCGTCGAGCAGATCACCGAGGACGCCGACCGCGACCGCTGGTTCACCGCCGAGGAGGCCCGTGACTACGGCTTCGTCGACCACGTGGTCACCCGCGCGAGCCAGACCCCCAACGGCAGCGGCAGCTGACCAGCCCCGAGGAGATCACAGTGAGTGAGCTTCACCTCCCGCAGTCCCGGTACGTGCTGCCCTCCTTCGTGGAGCGGACCAGCTACGGGGTCAAGGAGTCCAACCCGTACAACAAGCTGTTCGAAGAGCGGATCATCTTCGTCGGCGTGCAGATCGACGACGCGTCGGCCAACGACGTGATGGCGCAGCTGCTGTACCTGGAGTCGGTCGACCCGGACCGCGACATCATCATGTACATCAACTCGCCCGGTGGCTCGTTCACCTCGCTGATGGCGATCTACGACACCATGCAGTTCGCCCGGCCCGACGTGCAGACCTACTGCCTCGGCCAGGCGGCCTCGGCGGCGGCCGTCCTGCTCGCGGCCGGCACCCCCGGCAAGCGCTTCGCCCTGCCCAACGCCCGCGTGCTGATCCACCAGCCCGCCATGGAGGGCGTCTACGGACAGGTCTCCGACCTGGAGATCCAGGCCAACGAGATCCAGCGCGTTCGCCGGCTCATGGAGTCCACGCTGTCCCGGCACACCAGCCGGTCGGCCGAGCAGATCCGCAAGGACATCGAGCGGGACAAGATCCTCACCGCCGACGAGGCCAAGGACTACGGCATCGTCGACGAGGTGTTGTCCTACCGGAAGCTCTCTGCTACCAAGCCGTGAGCCAACGCACCACTCCCGGCGGCAGGTGGCCCCGGACCCGGGGAAACGGGGCCACCTGATCGGCCGAATCCGACAACTCGACGGGTAGGTTCTCCCACTGAGTGGGGGTTGGCAGGTACCGTCGAAGGCAACAGGCACTCGACCGGGCCTGGAGCGCGGTGGGCAACACTGGCACTCGAGGCCCGATCCAGAAGCCACACATCCAGACGTGCCCACGGGTACGTCGGAGGGGACAGAGGTCAGCGGTCATGGCGCGTATCGGTGACGGCGGGGACCTGTTGAAGTGCTCTTTCTGCGGAAAGAGCCAGAAGCAGGTGAAGAAACTCATCGCCGGCCCCGGCGTGTACATCTGCGACGAATGTATCGACCTCTGTAACGAGATCATCGAGGAGGAGCTCGCCGAGGCCGGCGACGTCAAGCTCGACGAGCTGCCCAAGCCGGCCGAGATCGACGACTTCCTCGACCAGTACGTGATTGGCCAGGACGAGGCCAAGCGAACCCTCGCCGTCGCCGTCTACAACCACTACAAGCGCATCCAGGCCGGTGACCGGGCCCGCCCCGAGGGCCGTGAGGGCCGCGACTCCCGCGAGGAGACCGTCGAGCTGGCCAAGTCCAACATCCTGTTGCTGGGTCCGACGGGGTGTGGGAAGACGTATCTGGCGCAGACGTTGGCGAAGTTGTTGAACGTTCCGTTCGCGATCGCGGATGCGACGGCGCTGACGGAGGCGGGGTATGTGGGTGAGGATGTGGAGAACATCCTGTTGAAGTTGATCCAGGCCGCTGATTATGACGTGAAGCGGGCGGAGACGGGGATCATCTATATCGACGAGGTGGACAAGATCGCGCGGAAGTCGGAGAATCCGTCGATCACGCGAGATGTGTCGGGTGAGGGTGTTCAGCAGGCGTTGTTGAAGATTCTGGAGGGGACGACGGCGTCGGTGCCGCCGCAGGGTGGTCGCAAGCACCCGCACCAGGAGTTCATCCAGATCGACACGACCAACGTCCTGTTCATCGTCGCCGGCGCGTTCGCGGGCCTCGAGAAGATCATCCAGGACCGGATCGGTAAGCGCGGCCTCGGCTTCGGCGCCGAGATCCGCTCGAAGGCCGAGATCGACACCGCCGACTTCTTCGCCGACACGATGCCCGAGGATCTGATCAAGTTCGGGCTGATCCCCGAGTTCATCGGCCGCCTGCCGGTCGTCGCCAGCGTGACGAACCTGGACAAGCCCTCGCTCGTGCAGATCCTCACCGCGCCGCGGAACGCCCTGGTCAAGCAGTACCAGAAGCTCTTCGAGATGGACGGCGTCGAGCTTGAGTTCACCGACACCGCCCTCGAGGCCGTCGCCGACCAGGCGATCCTCCGCGGCACGGGCGCCCGTGGCCTGCGCGCCATCATGGAGGAGGTCCTGCAGCCGGTGATGTACGACATCCCGAGCCGCAGCGACGTCGCCAAGGTCGTCATCACCGAGCAGACGGTCCGCGAGAACGTGAACCCGACGATCGTGGCCCGCCAGCCCTCCCGCCGCGAGCGTCGCGAGAAGTCCGCCTAGCCACCCGCCGGGCAATGCCGCCCTACGTGCTGCTCCTGCACGGCCACACCGTCGCCGGGCCCGAGCACTGGCAGAGCTGGCTCGCGGGTGAGCTCGCGAACGCCGGCGGAGTCGTCGACGTCCCGCAGCTGACCGACCCCGACCGACCCGACCTCGACGTCTGGCTGGCCGAGCTGTGCCACCACCTCGAGGCCGCCCCTCGCGACGGTGAGCGGGTCCTGCTCGCGCACTCCTGCGGCGCCCTGCTCTGGTTGCACCACGCCGCCCGGCTCGCCGACGACCGCGACGACCTGCGCTTCGACCGGGTCCTGCTGGTCGCACCGCCCGGGCCTCGCTGGACCCACCCCGACGTGCACGACTTCTCACCCGGGCCGCTGGACGCCGCCGGTGTGCGGCGTGCGGCGGGATGGACGCAGGTGGTCGTCGGGGACGACGACGGGGCGTGCTCGGTGAACGAGGCCGTGGAGATGGCGGCAGGGCTCAAGGTGGACCTCGACGTCGTCCCCGGCGGTGGGCACCTCGACCCGGCCGCCGGCTACGGACCCTGGCCGGCCGTCCGGGACTGGGTGGCGGACCGGCACGTCAGGATGGTCAGCAACCGGTGATCCGCTCCGCGTGGGTGTAGACGTTCATGCTCGACCCGCGTAGGAACCCGACCAGCGTGATCCCCTGCTCCTCGGCCAGCTCCGCGGCCAGCGAGGACGGCGCCGACACCGCCGCGAGAACCGGTATGCCGGCCATCGCCGCCTTCTGCACCAGCTCGAAGGACGCCCGGCCGGACACCATCAGCACCGATCCGGCCAGCGGCACGCGGCCCTCCAGCAGGGCCCAGCCGGTCGCCTTGTCCACGGCGTTGTGCCGGCCCACGTCCTCCCGCACGACCAGCGGCTCGCCCTCGGTGGTGAACACGCCGGCGGCGTGCAGCCCGCCGGTCGAGGAGAACACCCGCTGCCGCTCCCGCAGCAGGTCGGGCAGGGCGGTCAGCGTCTCCGGGGACACCACGCACCCGTCCGCCGCGGGGGAGAACCGCGTCTTCAGCTTCACCGCGTCGAGCGCCGCCTTGCCGCACACCCCACAGGACGAGGTCGTGTAGAAGTTGCGCTCGACGCCCGTGTCCGGGGGTTCGACCCCGGGCGCGAGGGCCACGTCGAGCACGTTGTAGGTGTTGCGACCCTCCTCGTCCACCCCGTCGCAGTAGCGCGCGGTGACCACATCGGCCGCGGCGCCGATCACGCCCTCGGTCAGCAGGAACCCGTGTGCGAGCTCCACGTCGTGACCGGGGGTGCGCATGGTGACCGCGAGGGCCCGCCCATCGACCCGGAGCTCCAGCGGCTCCTCCGCGGCGAGGCTGTCCTGCCGACGGCGGGTGGTGCCCTCCGCGAACCGCAGCACTGGCCGACGAACTGTCACCCTTCCCATGCATACAGCCTACACGCCCATAACAAGGAACCTTTAGCAAGAACTCTTGCTAAAGGGTTGTTGCTAAAGATAGGTTGATCCCATGGCCGACCCGTCTCCGCGCATCACCGACCCCAAGGCTCTGCGCGCGCTCGCCCACCCCCTCCGCTGGCAGCTGCTGGAGATCGTCGGCCGAGAGGGCACGGCGACCGCCACCCAGTGCGCGAAGGAGACCGGGGAGAGCGTCGCGAACTGCTCATACCACCTCAACCTGCTCGCGAAGTACCACCTCGTGGAGAAGGCCGAGGGCGGGCAGGGGCGGGAGAAGCCCTGGCGGGTTGTCAGCGGAATCTCCCTCGACTCGGTCGGCATGGACACCGACGGCACCCTCGCCGTGCGGGCCGCCTCGGGCGCCTTCCTCGACTACGAGCTCAACCAGATCCGGGAGCGCCATGCGGTCGAGCATCTCGAGCCGCCGGAGTGGCGCCACGCCGTGGGGGTGGAGAACGTCCACGACTACCTCACCGCCGAGGAGGTGCAGGAGCTGCGCGCCGCCGTCCGTGAGCTGATGGGGCGGTTCAGCGAGCGCCGGACCAGGCCGGAGCTGCGTCCCGAGGGCGCGCGGCCGGTGACCTTGCTGTTCTCGACAACGGTCGCCCCCCGCACCGACTGACCTCGAGTACCCCCAGCCAGACCCTTCACGGTCGCCACCCCGGCGGCCTGGTTCGCCCTGCCCGGAAAGGACTCGTCATGGACCCGTTCAGCTCCGAGATCATCGCCACCAGCCGTCGCGAGGAGCTCATGGCGGCCGCCGAGCAGGCCCGGCTGGCGGCGGCGGCCCGCAGGGGTGAGCAGCACCCGCCGCCGGAGCCGGCCCGCGGGGAGCGCCGACGTGCACGGGCGCGCCGAACTGCCACCAGCGACGACCTGGATCACGAAGCCCATCGACCGGGACGGTGCGGACGCGCCCGAGTAGCGTGATCGTGTGACGGAGCGCTACGACGTGGTGGTGGTCGGCGGCGGGCACAACGGCCTGGTCGCCGCCGCGTACCTGGCCCGTGCGGGCCGCAGCGTGCTCGTGCTGGAGCGGTTGGAGCGGGTTGGCGGCGCGGCGGTCAGCGCGAGCCCGTTCTCCGGAACTGGCGCCCGGCTGTCCCGCTACTCCTACCTGGTGAGCCTGCTGCCGCGGGCGATCGTGGACGACCTCGGGCTGCGGATCTCCCTGCGCTCGCGCCGGGTGTCCTCCTACACGCCGACCGTCCGGTCCGGCGTGCCGACCGGACTGCTGGTCGAGCGGGAGCCGGGGCCGGCCACCGCCGAGTCCTTCCGCGCGCTGACCGGCTCGGACGCCGAGTTCGAGCGCTGGTCGGCCTGGTACGACTCCCTGGCGGCCATGGCCCGGGCGGTGGCGCCGACCATGCTCGGTCCACTGCCCACCCGCGCCGAGCTGCGCTCGCTGGTGGTCGGGGCGGCCGGCGAGCGGGTGTGGCGGCAGGTGTTCGAACGCCCGCTCGGCGAGGCCGTCGAGGAGACGTTCGCCGACGACCTGGTCCGTGGGGTCGTCGCGACCGACGCGCTGATCGGCACGCACACCTCGCTGCGCGCACCGGACCTGCTGGCCAACCGGTGCTTCCTCTACCACCTCATCGGTGACGGCACCGGCGAGTGGCGGGTGCCGGTCGGCGGGATGGGGGCGGTCACCGCGGAGCTGGAGCGGGTGGCCCGCGCGGCCGGCGCGACCATCCGCACCGGTGCCACGGCCACCGCCGTCGCCGCTGACGGGGTGGAGGCGCAGGTCCGTTACGTCGCCGGCGAGCAGGAGCACACCGTCGCCGCCGGGACGGTCCTGTCCGGGGTGGCACCGGCGGTCCTGGACCGGTTGCGTGGTCGCGCGCCCGCTGCCCCGCGCGGCGCCCAGCTGAAGATCAACATCCTGCTGGACCGGCTGCCCCGGCTGCGCAGCGGCGTGGACCCGGAGCTGGCCTTCGCCGGCACGTTCCATCTCGACGAGTCCTACCAGGAGCTGGAGGACGCCTACCGGGCGAGCGCCGGTGGCACCGTGCCCGACCCGCTGCCCGGCGAGACGTACTGCCACACGCTGACCGACACCTCGATCGTGGACGCCGGCACCCACACGCTGACCCTGTTCGGCCTGCACCTGCCGGCCGACCTGTTCGAGGAGGACAACGCGGGCCTGCGCGAGACCCTCGTCGACCGGTACCTGGCGGGTCTCAACCGGCACCTGCGAGACCCGATCGAGGAGTGCCTGGCCACTGACGCCGACGGGCGCCCCTGCGTGGAGGCCCGCACGCCGCTGGATCTGGAGCGGGAGCTCGCGATGCCGGGCGGCCACATCTTCCACGGCGACCTGGCCTGGCCCCACGTCGAGGATGACGGCCCCGGCTGGGGTGTCGAGACCGACGTGCCCAACCTGCTGCTCTGCGGCAGCGGCGCCCGGCGCGGCGGTGGGGTCAGCGGGATCGGCGGGCACAACGCCGCGATGGCCGTGCTGGGCCGCTGACCAGAGGCGTCAGCCGACCAGCTGCGCCTTCACCTGCGCGAGGCTCGGGTTGGTCAGCGCGGTGCCGTTGGGGAAGTGGAGCGTGGGCACCGTCTGGTTGCCGCCGTTCACGCTCATCACGAACTCGGCCGCGCCCGGCGTGCGCTCGATGTCGACCTCGCGGTACTCGATGCCCTCGCGGTCCAGCTGCGACTTCAGCCGGCGGCAGTAGCCGCACCACGTGGTGGAGTACATCGTCAACGTGTCGGGCGCCTGGCTCATCTCAACTCCCTGGGAACGGTCGTCGTTGCCGGGGTCAACGTCCCAGAGCCGCGGAAAATGCCCGCCGGTTCAGGCAGAGCACCCGTCGGTGAACCGCACCGGGCTCGCCGGGTCGAAGTAGGAGGCGGGCTCGCGCGTGGTGTCCGGGGTCACCGCGCGCTCGCTCGTGGCCGGGGCCAGGTAGCCGCGGCGGTACTGCGCGCAGCCGATCGAGTAGGCGTAGCCCGTCGCATTGTCGTACCACAGGCCTCGGCTGCCCTCGGTCCACCGCTCCCCGGCACGCAGGACGTAGTCGACGTCCGCGCGGACGACGACGATCGTGTCCATGGCGTCCACCAGCCGCAGCGGCTGGGTCGGCTGGAACGCGTAGACGAACACGTAGTTCGTGTGCACGACGAGCTCCCCGGTGCCTCCCCGCGACACGGTCATCTCACCGCGGACCTTCGGCTCGGCCGGCAGCAGGGCGCTTCCTCCCGCCGCCAGGCTGACCAGCGACTGGACGTCCGGCTCGCGCCCGTCGAACAGCGGCTCGAGCTGGCGGCGCGCGTCGGGCGCGAGCAGGGAGAGGAACCGCGTGGGGTCGTGGTCGACCACGAGGGTCCGGTCCAGCCGGCTCGCCACCAGCACGTCGCGCACCTGGTCGAGCGCGTCCGCCACCTCGGAGGCGGTGAAGTCGCCGACCGGCTTCGCGGTCGGCGGGACGATCCCCTCCACCCCGTCGGCCCAGCCGGCGGCCGGGGTCGGCTCGAACGGCCGGTCCAGGTCGAGCATCGCCGGGTCCGTGGCCGGTGCCGCCTCGGCCGCGCCACCGCCGACGGCGGCTGTCTCGTCGTCGTTGAGCTCGGCGTCGAACGCGCCGGTCCGGACGAGGACGGCCACCACGGCAGCGGCCACCGCCACCACGAGCGCAGCGGCCAGCCAGCGCACCGGGTGACGCCGGCGGGTCCCGCGTGGCTGCCGGACGTCGGTGTCGGGCGCCCCTCGCGTCCGACCCGCCCACTCGGCGTCACCAGTCGCGGGATCCGCGGCTGAACGACGTGGGTTCACCGGCTCCCCAAAATCATCTGTGGTTGATCCTTTAACCAGGAAAAACTCATACCCTCTGGTGCTCAGCTCATCGATCGGACAGTTCGCCGCGTTAACAAGGTGGGACGTAGGGAACTCGAATGCGCGCCCTCCATCACGGTTCGTAGACTCTTCGAGGTGACTGACACCTCATCGCCGCAGACCACCGACCTACCACCGGCCTGGGAACCGGCCTCGGTAGAGGCGGAGCTGTACCAGCGGTGGGTCGACGCCGGCTACTTCACCTCGGATGCACGCAGCGAGAAGGCGCCGTTCTGCATCGTGTTGCCACCACCCAACGTGACCGGCAGCCTCCACATGGGACATGCTCTCGACCACACGCTGATGGACGCGCTGACCCGGCGCCGCCGCATGCAGGGGTACGAGGCGCTCTGGCAGCCCGGGATGGACCACGCCGGCATCGCCACCCAGAACGTCGTCGAGCGCGAGCTCGCCAACGAGGGCCTGACCAGGCACGACCTGGGTCGGGAGGCGTTCGTCGAGCGGGTCTGGGAGTGGAAGGCCGAGTACGGGGGCAAGATCCTCGGGCAGATGCGTCGGCTCGGCGACGGGGTCGACTGGTCGCGCGACCGGTTCACGATGGACGAGGGACTGTCCAAAGCGGTCCAGACCATCTTCAAGAAGCTCTACGAGAACGGCCTGGTCTACCGCGCCGAGCGGATCATCAACTGGTGCCCGCGGTGCCACACCGCGCTCTCCGACATCGAGGTCGAGCACTCCGAGGACGAGGGCGAGCTGGTCTCGATCCGGTACGGCGAGGGCGAGAGCTCCATCGTCGTGGCCACCACCCGGGCCGAGACGATGCTCGGCGACACCGCTGTCGCGGTCCACCCGGACGACGAGCGGTACGCCCACCTCGTCGGGACCGAGGTCGAGCTGCCGCTGACCGGCCGGATGATCCCGATCGTCGCGGACGGGCACGTCGACCCCACGTTCGGCACGGGTGCGGTGAAGGTCACGCCGGCCCACGACCCGAACGACTTCGAGATCGGCCAGCGGGCGTCCCTGCCGGCCATCACGATCATGGACGAGCGTGGTCTGATCACCGCGCACGGGCCGTTCGAGGGCCTGGACCGGTTCGAGGCCCGGCCCGCGGTCGTCGCCGCGCTGCGTGAGCAGGGCCGGATCGTCGCCGAGACGCGGCCGTACAAGCACTCGGTCGGGCACTGCTCCCGCTGCGACACGGTCGTCGAGCCCCGCCTGTCGCTGCAGTGGTTCGTTCGCGTCGCCCCGCTGGCGAAGGCGGCCGGCGACGCGGTGCGCGACGGTCGGACCACGATCCACCCGCCCGAGCTCGCGAAGCGGTACTTCGACTGGGTCGACAACATGCACGACTGGTGCATCTCGCGCCAGCTCTGGTGGGGTCACCGCATCCCGGTCTGGTACGGGCCCAACGACAAGGTCGTCTGCGTCGGACCGGACGAGGAGCCGCCGTCCGGCGAGGGGTGGACCCAGGACTCCGACGTGCTAGACACCTGGTTCTCCTCGGCGCTGTGGCCGTTCTCCACGCTCGGCTGGCCCGAGCAGACCCCGCACCTGGAGAAGTTCTATCCGAACAGCGTCCTGGTCACCGGCTACGACATCCTGTTCTTCTGGGTCGTGCGGATGATGATGTTCGGTCTGTACGCGATGGACGGTGTGCAGCCGTTCGACCACGTGTACCTGCACGGGCTCATCCGCGACGCGTCGGGCAAGAAGATGTCCAAGTCCCGTGGCAACGTCATCGATCCGCTGGACTGGCTCGACCGCTTCGGCGCGGACGCGACGCGCTTCACCCTGGCCCGCGGTGCCAACCCGGGTGGGGACATGGCACTGGCCGAGGACTGGGCGGCAGGTTCGCGCAACTTCGGCAACAAGCTGTGGAACGCCACCCGGTTCGCGCTGATGAACGGCGCGACCACGGCCCGGCCGGTGCCCGCCCGGGAGTCGCTCACCGAGGCCGACCGGTGGATCCTCGACCTCGCCGACGCCTTGGTGTCCGAGGTGGACAGACTGTATGAGGGCTACCAGTTCGCCAAGCTGTGCGACGCGCTCTACCACTTCACCTGGGACGAGCTCTGCGACTGGTACCTGGAGCTGGCCAAGGTGCAGCTGGCCGAGGGTGGGGACCGCGCCGAGTCGACGAGAGCGGTGCTCGGGCACGTGTTCGACCTGGTCCTGCGGCTGCTGCACCCGCTGGTCCCGTTCGTCACCGAGCGGCTGTGGACCACGCTCACCGGCGGGGAGTCCGTCGTCGTCGCGCCGTGGCCGACCGCCACCGGCGCACAGCCGGACGAGGCCGCCGGCCGGCACGTGGTCGCGGTGCAGAAGCTGGTCACCGAGATCCGCCGGTTCCGCTCGGACCAGGGCGTCAAGCCCGGGCAGCGGGTGCCGGCCCGGCTCTCCGGAGTGGACGGCGCGGGGCTGTCGGCCCTCGTTCCCGCGGTGAGCTCGCTGGCCAGGCTGGAGTCCCCGGTCGACGGGTTCGCGCCGAGCGCGTCGATCGAGGTCGCGCTCGCCGACGGCACGGTGACCGTGGAGCTGGATCTGTCCGGCACGGTGGACGTGGTCGCCGAGCGCAAGCGGCTGGCGAAGGACCTGGCCGCCGCGGAGAAGGAGCTGGCCGGCTGCGACGCGAAGCTGGGCAACCCCAACTTCACCGACAAGGCGCCGGCCGAGGTGGTCGCGAAGATCAAGGCGCGGCGGGAGATCGCCGAGGCCGACATCGAGCGGATCACCGCCCGGCTCGACGCGCTGCCCGCGGTCTGAGCGATGTCTGCTGTGGACGAGACGGCCTGGGAAGACCTGCTCCAGGTCGAGGCGGAGCTCAACACCCGCTGGCCCGAGACGAAGATCGAGCCGACGCTGAACCGGATCGGCATGCTGGTCGACCTGCTCGGCGACCCGCACCGGTCCTACCCGGCGCTGCACGTGGCCGGCACCAACGGCAAGACGTCGGTGACCCGGATGATCGACGCGCTGCTCACCCGGATCGGGCTCCGCACGGGGCGGTTCACCAGCCCGCACCTGCAGGTCGTGACCGAGCGGATCGCGCTCGACGGGGCGCCGATCTCACCCGAGCGCTACGTCGAGGTGTACCGGGACGTCGAGCCGTACGTGGCGATGGTCGACCGCGGCAACGAGGTCGCGATGAGCAAGTTCGAGGTGCTCACCGGGATGGCGTTCGCCGCGTTCGCCGACGCCCCGGTGGACGCGGCGGTGCTCGAGGTGGGTCTCGGCGGCACCTGGGACTCCACCAACGTCGCCGACGCCAGGGTCGCGGCCATCGCTCCGGTCGGGATCGACCACGTCGAGTACCTCGGCTCGGACATCGCCGGCATCGCGCGGGAGAAGGGCGGGGTGATCAAGCCGGGAGCGGTCGCGCTGCTCGCCGAGCAGCAGCCCGAGGCAGCGGCGGTGCTGCTCGCCCGCTGCGCGGAGGTGGGGGCGACCGTGGCCAGGGCCGGCCTCGAGTTCGGCGTGCTGCGCCGCGATGTGGCCGTCGGTGGGCAGATGCTGCGGCTGCAGGGCCTCGGTGGCGCCTACGACGACATCTTCCTTCCGCTGCACGGCCAGCACCAGGCGGCCAACGCCGCACTCGCGCTGGCCTCGGTCGAGGCGTTCTTCGGGGCCGGGGCGCAGCGGTCCCTGGACCTCGAGGCGGTCCGCGAGGGTTTCGCGTCGGTCGTCGTGCCGGGGCGGTTGGAGCGGGTCCGCTCCGCGCCGAGCGTGTTCGTCGACGCCGCGCACAACCCGCACGGCGCCCGGGCCCTCGCCGACGCCCTGGACAGCGAGTTCGGCTTCACCCGGCTGGTCGGCGTGGTCGGGGTGATGCGGGACAAGGACGCGGCGGGCATCCTCTCGGCGCTCGAGCCCGTGCTGCACGAGATCGTGGTCACCACCAACTCCTCCGAGCGCGCGATGGCGCCCGACGAGCTCGCCGACCTGGCCACCGAGGCGTTCGGCCCGGACCGGGTCAGCGTCGCCCCGCGGCTCGACGACGCGCTGGAGCTGGCCGTCGAGCTGGCCGAGGCCGAGGCGGATGCCCAGCTCTCCGGGGTCGGCGTGGTGGTCACCGGGTCGGTCGTGACCGCGGGCGAGGCCCGCGCGCTGTTCGGCAAGGAGCCGACGTGAGCGGCGACCGGCCGGTGGACCCGATGAGGTCCTTCACCGGGGTCGCGGCGGGCACGCTGCTGCTCGAGGTGATCGTCGTGCTGCTCTCGATGCCGGTGGTGGCCAACCTCGGCAGCGGGCTCGCCACCTGGCAGGGGGTGCTGGTCGGCACGCTGGCGCTGGCGTTGCTGCTGACCTGCGCGGTGCTGCGCAAGCCCTGGGGCCTCGGGCTCGCGGCCGGCCTGCAGGTGGTGATGATCGCGTGTTGGGTGGCCCTGCCCGCCCTCGGCGTGCTCGGGCTGGTGTTCGGCCTGGTGTGGGCGATCCTGCTGTGGATGCGCTGGGACGTCGCCCGCCGCATGGCCGAGGGCCGGCTGCCCGACCAGCAGGGCTGAGGCGCGGCCGGCGCGGGTGCGACTCCGGGAGTAGTGCCCGGGGTGCGGGAGGCAACCGCGGGACGACGACGGTGTCCCGAGGCCCGCCCTACGTTCTGGGCCGTCCGCCGAACGCGGCGGACGTGCATCGAGGACGGAGACAGAGCATGGGCAACACCAGGCGCACCAGGACGCTGGTCACCCTCACCGTCGCGGCGGTGGCCGCGGTCTCGGCATCGTTGCTGGCCGCCGCGGAGCCCGCGGCGGCCGGTGGCGGCGGGGACCGGGACCAGGCCCTCGCGGCCTTCGCCCGCATCCGGGACCGCCAGGCCGACGCCTGGTTCCGGGAGGACGGGCGGGCCTTCGCGGCGACGTTCACCCGGGAGGCCGACGTGGTCACCTTCAACGGGGACCACCTGCGCACCCGGGAGGGCATCGCCACCGGGATGCAGTACTACTTCGACACCTACATCGACCACACCCGGCTGCACACGCTCGACGAGCACGTGCGCTTCGCCGGCCCCGACCGCGCGGTCATCGTCCGGACCGGCTGCCAGCTGGTGCCGCCCTCGACGACCTGCCGGCCCGACTCGCTGTCCAGGAACACCAACGTGATGGTGCGCCAGCACGGCCGCTGGCTGCAGGACTCGTTCCAGAACACCCGGGTCGTCGCCCTGCCGCCGACTACCTGAGCGCGGCGCGTACGGCCTCGAGCGCCTCGCCCGGGTCGATGCCCAGTGCACGGGCGGTGGCCGCGTACTCGGCCGCCGCGTCGCGCAGGGCCACCCGGCTGCGGTCGCCGAGCGCGCTGACGAACGTCCCGGCCCGGCCCCGCGTCTCCACCATCCCGGCCTCTTCGAGCTCGCGGTAGGCCCTGGCCACGGTGTTGGTGGCCAGCCCGAGCTGGGTGGCGAGCGCGCGGACCGTCGGCAGCCGCGTGCCGACGGCGAGGGTCCGGTCGCTGATCTGGCGTGCGAGCTGGGCACGCACCTGTTCGAAGGGCGGTTGTGCTGACTCGGCGTCGATCGTGATCAGATCTGCGGGCACGACTTCACGGTAACCGGCGGGAGTGAGGGTGCCAGGGCGCGGCCGCGCAGTTCCGGTCGATGGGCTTGGTGATCCAGGTCGTCGCTGGCAAGGCGGAGGGCGGGCCTCGTACCGGGTTGTACTCGGCCTGTCCGACAACGCGGCCAGCGGCGGGCTGGGCGCGAAGACCGCGATCGAGGGCTGTGCGGACGTGCCCTAGGCTTCGGCCGCAGAAGCTTCCCGCTATGAAGGAGTGTCGTGAGCGAGCGTACGTTGGTCCTGGTCAAGCCGGATGGTGTGAGCCGTGGCCTGGTGGGCGAGGTCATCTCCAGGATCGAGCGCAAGGGCCTGACGCTGGCTGCCCTGGAGCTGCGGAACGTGGAGCGCTCGGTGGCCGAGCAGCACTACGCCGAGCACGAGGGCAAGCCGTTCTTCGAGTCCCTGCTCGAGTTCATCACCGGCGGCCCGCTGGTGGCGATGGTCGTCGAGGGGGAGAACGCGATCGCGGCCTTCCGCCAGCTCGCCGGCGCCACCAACCCGGTCCAGGCCGCCACCGGCAGCATCCGCGGCGACTACGCGGTCGAGGTGCAGTACAACATCGTGCACGGCTCGGACTCGCCGGAGTCGGCCAAGCGCGAGATCGACCTCTGGTTCCCCGGCCACTGACGCCGAGAACGTGGTAGCCCGTCCTGGCAGGAGCCCTTTCCGGGGGCCTGTCAGGACGCGGCCCGGTATGCCCGCAGGAACACCCGGGCACCCTCGACGACCAGGGGGTGCACCCGCTCGTCCCGGGTGAGGTCGGCCGCGCCGAGCCGGTTCAGCGCGACCCCGAAGGTCAGCGCGACGAAGTGGTCGGCGGCCAGGCGCGGGTCCGGGACCTCGAGCAGGCCGGCCCGCCCGAGCGCGGCGAACCGCGCGGCGACGGCCTCCTCGGGCGCGTTCGTGATCAGCTGGCTGTCCACCTGCGCCCCCCGCGGCCGGGAGTCGGCCAGCGCCAGCCGGGCGAGCGTGGCGTACTCCGCCGAGCCGAGCATCTCCGTCGAGATCCGCATCGCGAACGTGACCAGCGCGTCCTCCAGCTCCGCCGGCTCGGTCACCCCGGCGAGGGTCTCGTCCAGCGTGCGCTCGATCGTGGCCATCGTGGCCCGGCCGGCGGTGTCGACCACCGCCTGCAGCAGCGTCTGCTTGTCCCCGAAGTAGTCGTAGACCGTCCGCTTGGACACCCCGGCCCGCGCGGCGACCGCGTCGACGCTCGACCGGTCGAAGCCGACGCTGAGGAACAGCTCCCGAGCCGCCGTCAGGATGGCCGCGCGCTTCGGCGCCGAGCCCGCACGCAGGACCTTTCCGTCAGCCACCTCGTGATCGTATCCGAACTACACTGTACGGTGTAGTGTAGAAGTATCGACGAGGAAACGGGGTTCGTCATGAAGGTCCTGGTCTCCGGTGCGAGCGTCACCGGTCCGACGCTCGCGTACTGGCTGCGGCGCAACGGCGCCGAGGTCACTGTGGTGGAGAAGGCGCCGGCCATGCGCCTCGGCGGCTATCCCATCGACGTCCGGGGCACGGCGCTCGGGGTCCTGGAGCGCATGGGCGTGCTGGAGCGCGTGCGGGCCGCCCACATCCACACCCACACGCTGCGTTTCGTCGACGCCCGGGGCCGGAGCGTGGGGTCGCTGCGGCCCGAGGCGCTCACCGGCGGGGGCGACGGCCGCGACCTCGAGGTCCCGCGCGGGCACCTGGCCACGATCCTGCACGAGGCGGTGCGCGACGACGTCGAGTTCGTTTTCGGCGACTCCATCGCGGAGCTGAACCAGCACGACGACCGCGTCGAGGTGAGCTTCGCCGGGGGTGCGCGGCGGGAGTTCGACCTGGTCCTCGGCGCCGACGGGTTGCACTCGAACACCCGGCGCCTCGCGTTCGGGCCGGAGGAGCGCTACTCGCGCTACCTCGGGTACTGCTTCGCCGGGTTCACCCTGCCCAACGACCTCGGCCTTGCCCACGAGGGCGTCAACGGTGCCGCACCGGGGCGGATGGGGGTGCTGTACGCCCCCGGCTGCACCGACACCCTGCACGGCTTCCTGATGCTCGCCCGCCCGGAACCGCCGCTGGCCGAGCTGGACGACGTCGCCGCCCAGCGTGAGCTGATGGCCCGCGCGTTCGACGGCGACGGCTGGGAGATCCCCCGCCTGCTCGAGGCCATGCGCACGGCCGACGACGTCTTCTTCGACCTCGCCAGCCAGATCCACATGCCGAGCTGGTCGCGGGGCCGGGTGGCGCTGGCCGGTGACGCGGCCCACGCGCCCTCGTTCTTCTCCGGCCAGGGCACCAGCACCGCGCTGGTCGGCGCCTACGTGCTCGCCGGCGAACTCGCCCGCGCCGGCTCGTTCGCCGCCGGCTTCGCCTCCTACGAACGGACCATGCGCCCGTTCGTGCGGGTCAACCAGGCGCTCGCGGACACGGGTGGGAGCATGCTCGCGCCGGCCACGGCCAGCGGGCTGTGGCTGCGCAACCGGCTGCTCCGGGTGGCTCCGCTGCTCGTCCGGACCGGGCTGGTCGGCCGTTCGGCCCGCCGGGCCACGACGGCGCTGGACCTTCCCTCCTATGCGGCCTAGCGGCGAGCTGGGCGCGAAGACCGCGATCGAGGGCTGTGCGGACGTGCCCTAACTCGTTCGTCGACTGTCGGTGTCGGCATCTAGTCTGCGAACGTGGTTGACGACGGGGCACTGGTTCGGGCAAGGCAGCTGGTCAAGCGCTTCGGGGAGTTCGCGGCGGTGCGGGGGATCGACGTCGACGTCCGACGGGGCGAGGCGTTCGGCTTCCTCGGTCCCAACGGCGCCGGCAAGTCCTCGACCATGCGGATGGTGGGCTGTGTCTCCCCGCGCAGCGACGGCGAGCTCACCGTGCTCGGCATGGACCCCCAGCGGGACGGCCCGGCGATCCGCGCCCGCCTCGGGGTCGTGCCGCAGCAGGACAACCTCGACACCGAGCTGACCGTCCGGCAGAACCTGCATGTCTACGGGCGCTTCTTCGGGCTGTCCAAGGCGCACGTCCGGGCCAAGGCCACCGAGCTGCTGGACTTCGCCCAGCTCGGCGAGCGCGCCGACGACGAGGTCGAGCCGCTGTCCGGCGGCATGAAGCGGCGGCTGACCATCGCCCGCTCGCTGATCAACGACCCCGAGCTGCTGCTGCTCGACGAGCCGACGACCGGCCTGGACCCGCAGGCCCGCCACCTGCTGTGGGACCGGTTGTTCCGGCTCAAGCAGAGCGGCGTCACGCTGATCATCACCACCCACTACATGGACGAGGCGGAGCAGCTCTGCGACCGGCTCGTGGTGATGGACGGCGGCCGGATCGTGGCCGAGGGCAGCCCGGCGGAGCTGATCGGCCGCTACTCCACCCGCGAGGTGCTGGAGCTGCGCTTCCCGCCGGACGCGGCCGCTCCCGAGGTGGCGCTCGAGGGGCTCGCCGACCGGCTCGAGGTGCTGCCCGACCGCCTGCTCCTCTACGCCGCGGACGGCGAGGCGGTGCTGGCCGCCGCACACGCCAGGGGAGTGCAGCCGCTGTCCAGCCTGGTTCGTCGCAGCACCCTGGAGGACGTCTTCCTCCGCCTCACCGGCAGGACCCTGGTGGACTGATGACCACCGCGACAGCCACCAGCACCGGGCGGGTCGTCGGACCCGTGCGCGCCGCGCTGCTCGTGGTCGAGGCCATGTGGACCTGGTACCGGCGCAACTGGCGGGCGACCGTCGTCTCCAGCATCGTCCAGCCGGTGCTGTTCCTGCTGGCGCTCGGCTTCGGGTTCGGTTCTCAGGTCCAGCCGACCGAGGCCACCGGCGGGCTCGCCTACGTCGTGTACCTCGCCCCCGCGCTGCTCGTCGCCACCTCGGTGCAGATCGCGTCGTTCGAGTCCACGTATCCCATCCTCTCGGCCTTCAAGTGGCAGCAGACCTACTTCGCCATCGCCGCCTCGCCGATCACCCCCGCGCAGATCCTCGGCGGGCAGCTCACCTGGTTGGCCATCCGGCTGGCCGGGTCCGGCGCCGCCTACCTGCTGGTGGCCGCCGTCCTCGGCGCGCTCACCGGACCGGGTGTCGTCCTCACGTTGCTGGTCGCGGTGCTCACCGGCATGGCCTTCGCCGCCCCGGTCGCCGCCTACTCGGCGACGCTGGAGAGCGAGGGGCAGCAGTTCAGCGCGATCTTCCGGTTCATCGTGATGCCGATGACGCTGTTCGCCGGGGCGTTCTTCCCCGTCGAGCAGCTCCCGGCGTGGCTGCGGCCGATCGCCTGGTTCACCCCCGTCTGGCACGGCACCGAGCTCGGTCGCGACGCGGCGTTCGGCACGCTGTCCTGGTGGCCCGCGCTCGGGCACCTCACCTTCCTGGTGGTCCTGTTCCTCCTCGGCGCCCGCCTCGCGGCCCGCAACTTCCGACGGCGGTTGAGCTCATGACCGGCACCCTCGAACGCCCCGCTCCGCCGGGGCCCCGCGGTCTGCTCCTGCGGGTCCTGCCGACCGGCATGTACGCCGGTCGCGTCCGGGTCCTGGTCGAACGTTCGCTGCTGGTCAACCGGCGGGCCTGGCTCACGGTGGTGTCCGGGTTCTGCGAGCCGCTGTTCTACCTGTTCGCCATGGGGGTCGGCTTCGGTCGGCTGGTGGGTGAGGTGGCCGGTCCCACCGGCGAGCCCATGGACTACGTCGCCTACGTGGCGCCAGCGCTGCTCGCCGCGTCGGCCATGAACGGCGCGGTCTACGACGCCACATTCAACATCTTCTTCAAGTTCAAGTACGCCAAGCTCTACGACGCGATGCTGGCCACCCCACTCGGGCCGATCGACATCGCGGTCGGCGAGATCGCGTGGGCCCTGCTGCGCGGCGGCATGTACGCGTGCGGGTTCCTCGCGGTCATGCTCGGCATGGGGCTGATCACCTCGGCCTGGGCCCTGCTCGCGCTGCCCGCCGCGCTGTTCGTGGCGTTCGCCTTCGCCGCCGTCGGCATGGCCTGCACGACGTTCATGCGCTCCTGGCAGGACTTCGACCTGGTGCAGCTCGCGCTGATGCCGATGTTCCTGTTCTCCACCACGTTCTTCCCGCTGACCGTGTACCCGGACGTCGTGCAGGTCGCGGTGCGCTGCATGCCGCTCTACCACGCGATCGAGATCATGCGTGCGCTGTGCACCGGGTTCGTCGACGTGTCACTGCTCGGGCACCTGGCGTACTTCGCGGTCATGGTCGCCGTCGGTGTCACGGTCGCCGCGCGCCGGCTGGGCAGGCTGCTGCTGGGCTGAGGCCGCTCAGAACAGCGGTCCGGTGATCGTGAGGCCCAGCTCCTCGCCGTAGCCGGCGTAGAGGGCCAGGATCAGCAGCGCGCCGCCGGCCAGGGCCACGTCCTTCTGGAAGGAGATCATCTCCAGCTGCTTGGTCTGCGGGTCGGTCTCCTTCCAGAACGCGTGCATGAGCACCGCTGTCGGCACCAGGAACAGGACCAGCAGCAGCGCTCCGAGGTCCATCCACACCCCGAGCAGCACCATCAGGCCGCCGACGACGAGAAGTACGCCGCTTGCGACAGTGGCGAGCTTCGCCTGCGGTACGCCCTTGCTCGCGGCGTACCCGCTCATGGCGTCGGCCTGGGCGATGTGGGCGAAGCCGGAGCCGAGGAACAGCAGGACGAACAGGATGCGGCCGATGAGGGCGAGGACGTCCATGGAGGCCTCCCGGTGACGGGGAAGGTAGTCAAGGGTTCAACTGTCTCGCGCGGGAACATCCGGCGCAAGCGTGGCGCGGGCGGACCGGGGTTAGGCTTGGCGCATTATGGAGTCCGTTTTCGCCCGGCTCGAGCCGTTGCTGCCCAGGGTGTCCAAGCCGGTCCAGTACGTCGGCGGGGAGCTCAACTCGACAGTCAAGGACTGGGACGCCACGACCGTCCGGTGGGCCCTGATGTACCCGGACGCCTACGAGGTGGGCCTACCCAACCAGGGCGTCATGATCCTCTACGAGGTGCTCAACGAGCAGCCCGACGTGCTGGCAGAGCGCACCTACGCGGTCTGGCCCGACCTCGAGGCGCTGATGCGTGAGCACGGCGTGCCCCAGTTCACCGTCGACGGCCACCGCCCGGTCGGCGCGTTCGACCTGCTGGGCGTCAGCTTCGCCACCGAACTCGGCTACACGAACCTGCTGACCGCACTCGACCTCGCCGGGATCCCCCTGCGTTCCGCCGACCGCACCGAAGACCACCCGATCGTGGTCGCCGGCGGTCACGCCGCGTTCAACCCCGAGCCGATCGCTGACTTCGTCGACGCCGCCGTGCTCGGCGACGGCGAGGAGGCGGTGCTCGAGATCACCGACCTGGTCCGGGCCTGGAAGCTGGCCGGCTCCCCGGGCGGCCGCGACGAGATCCTGACCCGGCTCGCCGAGACCGGTGGCGTCTACGTCCCGCGCTTCTACGACGTCGGCTACCTCGACGACGGCGGGCTCGCGCCCGTGCGGCCCAACCGCGACCGGGTGCCCGAGCGGGTGGCCAAGCGCACCACGATGGACCTCGACGCGTGGCCCTACCCGAAGCAGCCGCTGGTGCCGCTCGCCGAGAGCGTGCACGAGCGGATGAGCGTGGAGATCTTCCGCGGCTGCACCCGCGGCTGCCGGTTCTGCCAGGCCGGGATGATCACCCGACCGGTGCGGGAGCGCTCGATCGAGGGAATCGGCGCGATGGTCCAGCGTGGGCTCGAGGCCAGCGGCTTCGAGGAGGTCGGCCTGCTGTCGTTGTCCAGTGCGGACCACTCGGAGATCGCCGACATCACCAAGGGCCTCGCCGACCGCTACGCTGGCACGAACACCGGCCTGTCGCTGCCGTCCACGCGGGTCGACGCGTTCAACATCGACCTCGCCAACGAGCTGTCCCGCAACGGCCGCCGTTCCGGGCTGACCTTCGCGCCCGAGGGCGGCAGTGAGCGGATCCGCCGCGTCATCAACAAGATGGTGTCGGAGGAGGATCTCATCCGGACGGTCAGCGCCGCGTACGCGGCCGGCTGGCGCCAGGTCAAGCTCTACTTCATGTGCGGGCTGCCGACCGAGACCGACGAGGACGTGCTGCAGATCGCCTCGATGGCCAAGGAGGTCATCCGGGCTGGGCGCGCGGCCAGCGGACGCAGGGACATCCGCTGCACGGTGTCGATCGGCGGCTTCGTTCCCAAACCGCACACCCCGTTCCAGTGGGCAGCCCAGTGCGACCCGGACACCGTGGACGACCGGCTGCGCAAGCTGCGCGAGGCGGTCAACAGCGACCGCGACCTCGGCCGCAACATCGGGATGCGTTACCACGACGGCAAACCCAGCCTGATCGAAGGCCTGCTGTCCCGGGGCGACCGTCGCGTCGGGAGGGTCGTCGAGCGGGTCTGGCGCGAGGGGGGCAGGTTCGACGGCTGGAGCGAGCACTTCTCCTTCGAGCGCTGGACGGCCGCCGCCGCGGCCGAGCTCGAGCCGCTCGGGGTGAGCCTCGCGTGGTTCACCACCCGGGAGCGCACCGAGGACGAGGTCCTGCCCTGGGACCACCTGGACTCGGGCCTGGACAAGGACTGGCTCTGGGAGGACTGGCAGGACGCGCTGGACGAGCGGGAGCTCGAGGACTGCCGCTGGACGCCGTGCTTCGACTGCGGTGTCTGCCCGGCGATGGGCACCGACATCGAGATCGGGCCGACCGGCCGCAAGCTGTTGCCGCTGACCCCGGTGTAGCCAAGCCCGCCCTACCTGGTCGGGAGCGCCGGGGTCCCCTGGGTGACCACGTCGTCGCCGGGGGTGTCGTCCTCGGCGCTCGCCGGCTCGTCGCCGGACCCGTTGCCCGCCGTGGCCATCGCCGGCGCGGCGTCCTCGCTGACCGCGGCCTCGGCGTCGACCAGACCGTGGCCGTAGAAGCCGTTGTAGGGCTCGTACCCCTCGCAGTAGGCGTCCTGGGCCCCGGTCTCGTCGAGGTCGTAGTCGGCGGGGCAGCCGATGGGCTCGGCCTGGTCGGTGAGCATCCGGGTGAGCTTCTGCGGTGACGCGTCGGGGTGCTCGGAGGCGAGCAGGGCCGCGACGCCCGTGACGTGGGGGGCCGCCATCGAGGTGCCGCAGTACCGCTCGTACCCGCCCGGGACCGTGGACAGCACGCAGCCGTCCTCCGGTCTGGTCGCCGACTCCGCGCCAGCCGGCTGGGAGATCTCCTTGGGCTCTCCGCCCGGCGCCGCGACGTCGATCACGCCGAGACCGTAGGCGCTGTAGCTGGCCTTGAGCTCGTTCTGGCCGACCGCGGACACGGCGACCACGCCACGAAGCCCGGCCGGGAGGACGCGACAGCTCGTGTCCAGCGTCCGCGGCTCCTCCGATTCGGAGGTGTCGGTCCGTCCACCCGGGGCGGACAGGTCGGTCGCCTCGTTGGTAGCCGCGGCGACCGTCAGCACGCCCTGGGTTGTGGCGTAGTCGACGGCTCGCCGCACGGCCTCGAACACGACCCGCTCGCTGCCCCGGTCACAGGTCATCAGCCATGGGTCGACGAAGTAGCTGTTGTTGGTGACGGCCATCTTCTTCGCGGTCGCCCACATCAGACCGCAGACGGCGTACTCGGGGAGGATGAAGCCCTCGTCGTCGACCACCTTCACCGAGGCGATCCGCACCCCGGGGGCGACGCCGGCGGTGCCGCGCCCGTCGTCGGCGGCCGCGATGGTGCCCGCGACGTGGGTGCCGTGCGCGGAGGCGGTGGGGATCCAGGCGTCGGGCGCCGTGTCGGGCACGCCGGACAGACAGCCCGCCGACAGCGACGGCGCGAGCGCGCCCCTGAGGTCCGGGTGGTGGGGGTCCACTCCGGAGTCGAGCACCCCGACGACGACGTCCCGGTCGCCCCGGCTGATCGCCCGGGCGGTGTCCGCCCCGATCATCGCCATGTCCCACTGCTCGCTCGTGCGGTCCACGGCGGGCACGGCAGCGGCGTTCTCGGTGACCCTGGCCCCGGACGACTCCGTCTCGTCGTCGTCCTCGTCCTGGTCGTCGGCCTGCCGCTCCTCGACTACCCGCTGGGCGGAGAAGGCGCGGTCCGGGCCGAGCCGCTGGTCGAACCGCTGGTCGGTCGAGGTCGCCACGGCGACCGCGATCTGCGGGTAGTACCCGGTCAGCGTGCCGCAGGCGGCCGCGATCTCGGCCGCCGCGCTCCGGTGGGTGGTGCCGCCGTCGAACAGCACCAGGTAGCGCAGTTCGGGCTGGCTGCTCGAGCACACGGGCGGCGTGTCGGGTGTCTGCGCACTCGCGACCGCCCCGGCCGTGGCCAGGTTGCTCGCGAGCATCACGGCGCTTACCGCTGCCACCGGAATTCGGCGCAGCAGAGGCACGGGTGAACCTCCAGTTGTCGGGCCGGCCGGTTCGGGGGGGTTCCGGCAGTCCAATGTCCGCCGACGGTAACTACCCACACCGCGACCAGACAAGCGCAACGCTCCAATTGGACCTGGGGGTACCGTGCCAGCAGGTGGGCGCGAACACCACCGGAGTAGGCAGGGACCACCAGAAGGAGTAACGCTGAGCAGGCAGGACCGCCCCAACCCATCGGCCCCCGCGGCACAGCGGCTGCGGCTGCGCTACGCCAAGCGCGGACGGCTGCGGTTCACCTCACACCGCGACGTCGCCCGCGCCTTCGAACGCGCCCTGCGCAGGGCGCGCGTGCCCATGGCGTACTCGCAGGGGTTCAACCCGCACCCGAAGATCTCCTGGATCGGCGCGGCGCCGACCGGGGTGGCCAGTGAGGCCGAGTACGTCGAGATCGCGGTCGTCACGCCGGTCGAGCCGACCGAGCTGGTGGCCGTGCTCGACGCGGCCATGCCACCCGGGCTCGACCTGCTGGAGGCGGTCGTCGCGGACGGGAGCGGCAGCCTCGCCGACCGGGTTGAGGCGAGCCGGTGGCGGATAGAGCTGGACGGCGTGTCGGCCGAGCTGTTGGGCGAGGCGGTGGCCCGGCTGCTGGCCGCGTCGGTCGTCGAGGTCGAGCGGCTGACCAAGCACGGGATGCGCACGATCGATGCCAGGGCGGCCGTGGTAAGCGCCACTGTCCACGCGGACGTCCCCGGCGAGCCGCGACCCTCCGGGGGCCCGTGTGGGATACTCGACGTGGTTGTGCGGCAGACAACGCCCGCCGTGCGACCGGACGACGTGCTGAGTGCGCTCCGTGTCGTCGCTGGTCTGGAACCGCCGGTGCCCGCGAAGGCGACCCGGATGGCCCAGGGACAGCTCGACGACAGCGGAGGACTGGCCGACCCGTTGGCCCAGGACAGGGCCGTTCGCCAGGGCTGACATCCGGTCCGGCGCTCGGGGAGCCGACTCGGCGTGGCGTTGCACTGACCTGCCGTGACCGGCCGGCGAGCTCGCTCGGCGACCACACGGCGAGAGGCGAGGATTCCCGCCGCCTCGCGGCGGAACGACAACACGCCTCACCGTCGGAGCACGGTGAGGCCAGACGACGAGGCCCCTGCGCGGCCGCGTCCGACAGCGCCGGTGCTCAGGCATCGCCGCGGTGGGACCGCGCCCGGGGGCGAAGGAGCTACATGTCGGATACGACGACGCCTGCCGGAGACTCCGGCGGGGATACGCCCACATCCATCTCAGCCGCACTGGCCGAGTTGCCCGCACGGTTGCGGATCCACGCGCTGGCCAAGCTGCTCGGCCGCAGCAGTCGCGAGGTGCTGAACGCGGTCACCGAGCTGGGCGCCGACGGGCGGAGCGTTCAGTCCAGCATCGACCGGGAGACCGCGCTGCGGGTCGCCGAGTCGTTCGGCCTGACCGTGGCCGAGCCTTCCGCCGCGCCGCCGGCCCCCGCCGGCCCCACTGCTTCCGGCGCCCCCACTGCTTCCGGTGCTCCCGCTGCTTCCGGCGCCCCCGCTGGCTCCGGCGCCCCCGCCGGCCCGAGTGCGCCGGCCGCTTCCGCCGGGCCGGCCGACTCCGCCGCGTCGTCGGCGCCGCCCAGGCGCGTGGTCCCGCCCACCCCGGTGTTCGCCTCGGCGTCGCCGCTGTTCCTGCCGCCCGAGCCGGCGGCAGCCCCGCCGCCGCGCAAGCCCGAGCCGCGGATCGAGACCCGGGTCGATGACGAGCCCGAGCCGCTCGAGCCGGCCGACGACGTCCCGGACGATGAGACCGCCGAGGACGACGACTCGCGTCCGCGCCGTCGCCGCGGTCGCCGCGGCCGAGGCCGGGGCAAGGGCGGGGCGGACGAGCTGGGCGAGGACGGCATCGACGACGAGCCGGTCGAGCCGGCCGCGGACAAGGTCGCGGACAAGCAGGAGAAGTCCGACAAGCCGGAGAGCAGGCGCCGGAGCCGGACCAGGGCCGACAAGGTCGAGAAGGCCGAGGAGCCCGAGGAGCCCGCCGACGACGAGCAGTCGGCCGAGGACGAGACCGACGCCCAGACCCGTCGCCGTCGCAGGCGTCGCCGGCGCAAGGGCGGCGGGGACGACGAGAGCGGCCTGACCGAGGACGATCCGCCGAACACCGTCGTGCACGTGCGTGAGGCGCGTGACGACAAGGAGAAGGACAAGGGCGAGTCCGACGGCCGCGACGAGGTGCGCAGCGTGCGCGGCTCGACGCGGCTGGAGGCCAAGCGCCAGCGCCGCCGGGACGGCCGCGAGGCCGGGCGGCGGAGGGCGCCGATCCTGTCCGAGGCCGAGTTCCTGGCCCGCCGGGAGTCGGTCGACCGCGCCATGGTGGTGCGCGAGCGGGGCGACCGGATCCAGATCGGGGTGCTCGAGGACGGCGTGCTGGTCGAGCACTTCGTGACCTCGTCGGGCACCGGGTCGCTGGTCGGCAACGTCTACCTGGGGCGCGTGCAGAACGTGCTGCCCTCGATGGAGGCGGCGTTCGTCGACATCGGCCGCGGCCGCAACGCGGTGCTCTACGCCGGTGAGGTCGACTGGGACGCCGCCGGCCTGGAGGGCAAGGCCCGCCGGATCGAGCAGGCCCTCTCGACGGGCGACAGCGTGCTCGTGCAGGTCACCAAGGACCCGGTCGGTCACAAGGGCGCGCGGCTGACCACGCAGATCTCGCTGCCCGGCCGGTTCCTGGTCTACGTGCCCGGCGGCGGCGCCACCGGCATCTCCCGGAAGCTGCCCGAGAACGAGCGGCGCCGGTTGAAGGACGTGCTCAAGCGGGTTGTCCCCGAGGACGCCGGCGTGATCATCCGGACGGCCTCGGAGGGCATCAGCGAGGAGGAGCTGGCTCGCGACGTGCGCCGGCTCCAGGCGCAGTGGCAGGTGATCCAGGACAAGACGCAGGGCAGCAACGGCGTGCGCAGGGTGAACGCGCCGGCGTTGGTGTACGAGGAGCCGGACCTGCTGGTGAAGGTCGTGCGCGACCTGTTCACCGAGGACTTCTCGGCGCTGGTGGTCGAGGGCTCCGGGGCGTGGGAGACGGTGGACGCCTACGTCCGGCACGTCGCGCCGGAGCTGGCGGACCGGGTGCGCCGGCACGTGGGGACGACCGACGTGTTCGCGGAGTACCGGATCGACGAGCAGCTGCTCAAGGCGCTGGACCGCAAGGTGTGGCTGCCGTCGGGCGGGTACCTGGTCATCGACCGCACCGAGGCGATGACCGTCATCGACGTGAACACCGGGAAGTTCACCGGATCGGGTGGAAACCTCGAGGAGACGGTCACCAGGAACAACCTGGAGTCCGCCGAGGAGATCGTCCGCCAGCTACGGCTGAGGGACATCGGCGGCATCATCGTGATCGACTTCATCGACATGGTGCTGGAGTCCAACCGGGACCTGGTGCTCCGGCGGCTGACCGAGTGCCTCGGCCGGGACCGCACGCGGCACCAAGTGGCGGAGGTGACCTCGCTCGGGCTGGTGCAGATGACCCGCAAGCGGGTGGGGACGGGTCTGCTCGAGGCGTTCGGCACCACCTGTGAGCACTGCAAGGGCCGTGGGGTGCTGATCTCGACCGACTCGGTCGGCAAGTCCTCTGGCGGCGGTGGCAACGGCCACGCCGGCACTCACCAGCACGGCGGCCGCCGCTCCCGCGGAGGCCGAGGCGAGGACGCGGCAGCCAAGGAAGCCGCCAAGGAAGCCGCCGCCAAGGAAGCGGCGGCCAAGGACGCCTCCGCGAAGGAGGCGGCGAAGGCCGTCCGCGACATCGCCGCGGCGACGACCGCCGCCGTCGCCCCGAAGTCCGCCGGTTCCGACAGCCTGTCCACCCTCTCCGGCGACTCCCCCCAGGCCACCTCGCCCGATGCCGGTTCGCCCATGGCCGTGGGAGCTTCCGCCGGCAGTTCGGTCGACTCGTCGCCGGGTTCCGGCGCGTCCGCCCCGGTGCCTGCTGGTGCCGGTTCGGCTGACTCCTCGGCACTGGCCGGGGCTGGTGCTGGCGGATCGTTCGCGGCGGCAACGTCGTCGTCCGGCCTGACCGGCGCCGGCACGCCGTCTCCTGATCCGGCGACGGCCACCTCGACGGTCGGCAGCGGGGCAGGTGATGCTGGCTCGTCCTTCGGTTCGAGGGGCGGTGGTGCTGGGCTGGCGGCCTCGTCTGTCGACGCGGCGGGCGACAGCGGTGATGTCGCCTCCACCGGACAGATCGGCGGCAGCCGACGCCGTTCGCGGTCCGGCAGGAGCGGCTCGCGGGACGCGGCCAGGCAGGGTGCCGAGGTAGGTACGGCCAGCAGCTCCGCCGTAGGCGACACCCCCGGCCAGGAGACCGCCGGCCAGGGCACGCTCGGAGGGGACACGCTCGGCCAGGGCACCGCCGGCCAGGGCACCGCCGGCCAGGATGCCCTCGGCCAGGACGCCTTCGGCCAGGGCACCGCCGGCCGGGACACGCTCGGCCAGGACACCGCCGGGACCGACCTCGTCGGCGGCGGGATCTACTCGGACTCCGCTGGTGCCGCGGTCGCGGACGACCCGTTCGTGCCGGCACAGGCCGAGTCGGTTCCCTCCAGGACCCGCCGTCGGTCGAGTCGGAGCGCGGGGCAGCCGAGCGTCACCGCCGCGCAGGCGGGGAGCACGGCCGCGGCCGCCACGCACCCGACCGCTCCGGCGGGCGAGCCGGGCGCCTCGAGCGTCCTCGACGGCTCCGCGTCGGCAGCGTCCGGTGACCCGGCGAGCGGTTCGGATCCGGCTGGCGAGGCAGGGTCGGACCACACCAACGGGCACGGACCGGGCGTGGAGCAGGCCGCGGGGTCCACGGGAGCCGACAGCGCGGGCGGTGCGGCGGCCGGGGTGCCGGCGGTGACCCCGCCGGCCAGGCGCCCGGTGCGCCGCGGTGCGTCCCGCCCGGCTGGCCCTCCGGCCGGCGCCACGCACGACGGCTGACCCCGGTTTGACCCTCATTTCGATGGCCACGTAATCTGTAGGTCGGCCCGCCGCTTGGTGGGCCGACTCGTGCGCGGGACCGGCACCGGCTCGACGTGAGCCGTCACGGAGTCCGGCCGCGTAGCCCTAGTCGAGAAACATCGAGCAGCAGGAGAGTTCCGTCCCGATGTACGCGATCGTCAAGACCGGCGGCAAGCAGTACAAGGTCGCCGTCGGCGACATCGTCGAGGTCGAGAAGCTCGACGGTGAGCCGGGAGCCGAGCTCACGTTCCCCGCGCTGCTCGTCGTCGACGGCGACGACGTCACCACCGACGTGGCCAAGCTGGCCAACGTCGCGGTGACCGGCAAGGTCGTCTCCCAGACCAAGGGCCCGAAGATCCGCATCCACAAGTTCAAGAACAAGACCGGCTACCACAAGCGGCAGGGTCACCGGCAGAAGCTGACCCGCGTCGAGGTCACCGGCATCAAGACCAAGTAGGAGCTGACAGCAATGGCACACAAGAAGGGTGCGTCCAGCTCCCGCAACGGGCGCGACTCCAACGCTCAGCGCCTCGGCGTGAAGCGGTACGGCGGCCAGGTGGTCAACGCTGGCGAGATCCTGATCCGTCAGCGCGGTACCAAGTTCCACCCCGGCGTCAACGTCGGCCGTGGCGGCGACGACACGCTGTTCGCCCTGGCCGCGGGTGCGGTCCAGTTCGGCGAGAAGCGCGGTCGCAAGACCGTGAACATCGTCCCGGTCGAGGGCTGAGGCCCGGCAGACTGGAGCAAGACCCCACGAGGGGCGGGCCGGCGGTGAGGCGGCCCGCCCCTCGTGCATTCTCTGGAAGGTTCCTCAGTGTCCCGATTCGTCGATCGCGTGGTCATCCATGTGGCAGCGGGCAGCGGCGGCAACGGGTGCGCCTCGGTGCACCGCGAGAAGTTCAAGCCGCTCGGCGGCCCCGACGGCGGTAACGGCGGCGACGGCGGCGACGTCGCGCTCGTCGTCGACTCCGGGGTGCACACCCTGCTCGACTTCCACTTCCGCCCGCACGCCAGGGCGACCAACGGCAAACAGGGCCAGGGCAGCAACCGCGACGGCGCGGCCGGCGAGGACCTCGAGCTGCGGGTGCCGGAGGGCACGGTCGTGCTCACCGAGGACGGCGAGCTGCTGGCCGATCTGGTCGGCAACGGCACCCGGTTCACCGCCGCCCGCGGTGGTCGCGGCGGTCTCGGCAACGCCGCGCTCGCGTCCAAGGCCCGCAAGGCGCCGGGGTTCGCCCTGCTGGGCGAGCCGGGCGAGACCCGTGACCTGGTGCTGGAGCTGCGGTCGGTCGCCGACGTCGGCCTGGTCGGGTTCCCGTCGGCCGGGAAGTCGTCGCTGATCTCGGTGCTGTCGTCAGCGCGGCCCAAGATCGCCGACTACCCGTTCACCACGCTCGTGCCGAACCTGGGCGTGGTCACCGCCGGCGAGTCGACCTACACGATCGCCGACGTGCCCGGCCTGATCCCGGGAGCCAGCCAGGGCAAGGGCCTCGGGCTGGACTTCCTGCGCCACATCGAACGCTGCTCGGTGCTGGTGCACGTCGTCGACTGCGCGACCTACGAGCCCGGCCGTGACCCGGTGTCCGACGTGGACGCTCTGGAGACCGAACTCGCCCGCTACTCCCCGGCGCTGGGCGAGAGCCTCGCCGAGCGCCCCCGGGTCGTGGTGCTCAACAAGATCGACGTGCCCGACGCACGCGAGCTCGCCGAGATGGTGACCGCCGACCTCGAGGCCAGAGGGCTGCCGGTCTTCAGCGTGTCCACCGCCAGCCACGAGGGCCTGCGCGAGCTGTCGTTCGCCCTGGCCAAGATCGTGGCGGAGGACCGCGCCAGCCGCCCGACCCTCGAGGCGAGCCGCATCGTGCTGCGTCCACGCGCGGTCGACGATGCCGGCTTCACGGTGGTGGAGGACCCCGAGGAGCCGGGCGCGTTCATCGTGCGCGGGGAGCGCCCCGAACGCTGGGTCCGCCAGACCGCGTTCGACAACAACGAGGCCGTTGGCTACCTCGCCGACCGCCTCGCCCGCCTCGGGGTCGAACAGGCCCTCGCCGAGCGAGGTGCCCAACCGGGCTGCCCCGTCACGATCGGCGACGTCACGTTCGACTGGGAGCCGTCCACGCCGGCGGGAATCAGCGTGCTCCTGTACGAGCGGGGCGAGGACCCCCGGCTGGACCGCAACAGCCGCGTCGGCGCGGCCGAACGCAAGGCCGCCAAGCGGGCGCGCAGGGGCCTGGAACCCCCCGCCTCCCAGCCCGACCGCCCCACCCAAGCCACCGCCCCCACCTTCGACGACGACCTCCAGGACGACCTCCACGACGACGTGGACGACGTGGACGACGACCTCGAGGACGGCCCGGACGGGGACTTCGACGGGGACTTCGACGGGGACAGCGTCGGGACCGACGACAACCACGGCAGGGGTCGCGACGGCGGGCGCGCCGAGGAAGCCGGGCACGACCTGCCCGACGACCTCGCGGGTCGTCGTTCGGATCCGTCGTGACCGACCGGGTCGCGGTCCTGCCTGACGCCCGGTCACGCATCGCCGACGCCCGGCGCGTGGTGGTCAAGGTCGGCTCGTCCTCCCTCACCAGCGCCGAGGGAGGCCTCGACCCGGCCAGGCTCGATGCTCTGGTCGACGCCCTGGCCACCCGCCGCGCCGCCGGTAGCCAGGTCGTGTTGGTGTCCTCCGGCGCGATCGCGTCAGGTCTCGCCCCGCTCGGGCTCGGCCGCCGTCCGCGCGACCTCGCCACCCAGCAGGCCTCGGCCAGCGTCGGCCAGCTGGTGCTCGGGCACGCGTACGTGTCCTCGTTCGCCCGCTACGGGCTTCGGGTCGGCCAGGTCCTCCTCACCTCCGACGACGTCGTCCGACGCGCCCACTACCGCAACGCCCAGCGCACCCTGTCACGGCTGCTCGCCCTCGGGGTCGTCCCCGTCGTCAACGAGAACGACACCGTGGCCACCGAGGAGATCCGCTTCGGCGACAACGACCGGCTCGCCGCTTTGGTCGCCTATCTTGTCGGTGCTGACGCTCTGGTTCTCCTTTCCGATGTGGACGGTCTGTACGACGGCGACCCCCGCCGGGGGGACGCCCGAAGGATCACCGAGGTGGCCGGTGAGTCCGATGTGGAGCACGTCCGCGCCGACGAGCCCACCTCCGACCTCGGCACCGGAGGGATGGCCTCGAAGCTCGCCTCCGCCCGGCTCGCCTCCACCGCGGGCGTCCCCGTGCTGATCGCCGCCGCCGAGGACGCCGCGCAGGCCCTGGGCCCGGCCGAGGTGGGCACCGCCTTCGCGGCGAGCCCTCGGCGCCTCACCCCGCGACGCTTCTGGCTCGCCTACGCCGCCAGCCCCAGCGGCCGCCTCCACCTCGACGACGGCGCCGTCGCCGCCGTGGTCACCCGCCGCCGGTCCCTGCTCGCCGCCGGAATCACCGCCGTCGAGGGTGAGTTCGACGCGGGTGACGTGGTCGAGCTGGTCGACCCCGCGGCACGCACGGTGGCCCGAGGGGTGGTCGCCTACGACGCCGTCGAGCTCCCCTCACTCATCGGCCGCAAGACACAGGACCTCCCTTCGGAAAGTCGGCGTGAAGTGGTCCACGCCGATGATCTGGTTCCCCTCCGCCGCTGAGGGGGACCGGCGAACGAGCCTGAACGTCGTCGGTCAGCTCGTTGTGGCGAGCGCGAACGGGAGCACGGCCGAAGCCCCCGCGTCACGCAGCAGCTTGGCCGCCACCGTCATGGTCCAACCCGTGTCCACCCGGTCGTCCACGAGCAGGACCGGACCGTCCACAGTGGACAGACGATCGACCAGCTCGGGTCCCACCTCGAGCGAGCGCCACACCTGCGCCAGGCGCCGGGCGCTGTTCGCCTGACGCTCGCCCGACGGCCGAACTCCGAGCTCACCCAGCAGCGGCAGCCTGCCGATCGTCGAGATCCGCTCGCCGAGGCTCGACACCAGCTTCGGCCGGCTCACCGACCCCATCGCCACGACCGCGACCGGACGCGCCGCCCACTCCCACGACGCGAGCACCGCCACACAGCCCTCGATCACGTCGTCGGGCACCGGCTCGTCCGGGGCGTCGACGGCGAGCAGCGTCCGCAGCCGGTTCCCCCACCCGACGTCGGTCAGCCGCCCCAGCGCGCGTCCCGGCTCGGCGAGATCCCCGGCACGCAGCTTCCCCGAGAGTGGAACGTCGAGCCCGCTCATGCCGCTCGGCCACATGCGGCGTTCGGCGATCTCGACGCCCGGCCGGTGCAGGAGCCGCTGCGCGGCGACCACCTGCGCCTCGGCCACCTCCGTGCTCCACCGGCCGCCCACACAGTTGTCGCACCGCCCGCACGGCTCCGCGCGGGGCGCGTCGAGCTGGCGGAGCAGGTACTCCATCCGGCATCTCTCGGTCCGCTGGTAGTCGAGCATCGCGCGCTGCTCGCTCCGGCGGGCGTTCGCGATGCCGAGGTAGCGGTCGGCGTCGTACTCCCAGCCCTGCCCGGTGGCTGTCCACCCTCCTTTCACCCGGCGCACCGCGCCGTCCACGTCCAGCACCTTGAGCACCATGTCCAGCCGGCTGCGCGACAGGTCGCAGGCCGGCTCGATCGCCGCCGTCGACAGTGGCCGGTCCGCGTCGGCCAACACGTCCAACACCCGCCGGACCACCTGTTCCGGCGGGAACGCCAGCGAGGCGAAGTAGGACCAGATGTCCTGGTCCTCGACGCCGGGCAGGAGCAGCACCTCGGCCCGCTCCACCCCTCGGCCGGCCCGGCCGATCTGCTGGTAGTACGCGATCGGGGACGGCGGCGCACCGAGGTGGACCACGAACCCGAGGTCCGGCTTGTCGAACCCCATGCCCAACGCCGAGGTCGCCGCGACCGCCTTGATCCGGTTCGCCAGCAGGTCCTGCTCGATCCGTTCCCGCGTGTCTGGGTCGGTCTTGCCCGAGTACGCCGCGACCTCGTACCCGCGCTCGCGCAGGAACGCCGACACCTCGTCCGCCGCGGCCACGGTGAGCGTGTAGATGATCCCCGAGCCCGGCAGCTCCCCGAGGTGCTCGGCGAGCCAGGCGAACCTGGCCTGCGCGGTGGGCAGACGCAACACCCCCAGGTGCAGGCTCTCCCGGTCCAGCTCCCCACGCAGGACCAGGGTGTCCTGGCCACCCAGGTCGAGCTGGTCGGCGACGTCGCGCACCACGCGGTCGTTCGCGGTGGCCGTGGTGGCGAGCACCGGCACCCCCGGCGGCAGCTCACCGAGCAGCGTGCGCAGCCGTCGGTAGTCGGGCCGGAAGTCGTGGCCCCAGTCGGAGATGCAGTGTGCCTCGTCCACGACGAGCATCCCCGCCGAGGCGGTCAGCTCGGGCAGGACCGTGTCCCGGAAGTCGGGGTTGTTCAGCCGCTCGGGGCTGACCAGCAGCACGTCGGTCCGGCCGGCCAGGACATCCTGCTGAACCTCGTGCCACTGGTCGAGGTTGGCCGAGTTGATCGTGGCCGCCCGCACGCCGGCCCTGGCCGCCGCCTCGATCTGGTTGCGCATGAGCGCGAGCAGCGGCGACACGATCACCGTCGGCCCCGCGCCAAGCTCCCTGAGCAAGGCGGTCGCCAGGAAGTACACCGCCGACTTGCCCCAGCCGGTGCGTTGCACGACCAGAGCCCGACGACCGGCGACGACCAGGGCCTCGATGGCGGTCCACTGGTCATCACGCAGCCGGGCCCCCTCACCGGCGAGGGCGCGGAGGCGACGTTCGGCTGAGGCACGGAGAGCGGCTGACTGGTCCACGACCTCCACACTGGCCTACGGCACCGACAGTCGCCAGAAATCGCCCGAGCGAATGGACCATTCGCTCGGAAAAGTTCGCGAGCCGAAGGCGTCCGGAGCCGCTCCCGTACTCTGACCAGCTATGTCGGGTCGGCGAATCGGGATCATGGGCGGCACGTTCGATCCCGTGCACAACGGGCACCTGGTGTCGGCGAGCGAGGTCCAGGCGATCTTCGACCTGGACGAGGTGATCTTCGTGCCGACCGGGCAGCCGTGGCAGAAGAGCAACAGACAGGTCAGCGCGGCCGAGGACCGGTACCTCATGACGGTCGTGGCCACCGCGTCCAACCCCCGCTTCTCGGTCAGCCGGGTCGACATCGACCGCGGCGGTACCACCTACACGGTCGACACCCTGCACGACCTGAAGGCCGCCCACCCGGACGCGCAGCTGTACTTCATCACCGGCGCCGACGCCCTCGAGCAGATCCTGTCCTGGCGCCAGGCCGAGGAGCTGTTCGCGTTGGCCCACTTCGTGGGTGTCACCCGCCCCGGTTATCAGCTGGACGACACGCACCTGCCCCACGGCTCGGTGGCCCTGGTCGACGTGCCGGCGATGGCCATCTCCTCGACCGACTGCCGGGCGCGTGTCGCTGCCGGTCGCCCGGTCTGGTACCTGGTGCCCGACGGTGTCGTGCAGTACATCTCCAAGCGTGACCTCTACCGAGACGGTGCCCCGTGATCACGTCGGGCCCGGGTACGCTTTTGGGGTTCACCGGCTGGTAGGCCGACTTCGACGATCGAGGAGTGACGTGGTCGCAACGCACGACGCACGGGAGTTGGCACTGGTCGCGGCCAACGCGGCTGCCGACAAGAAGGCCAGCGACGTGATCGTGCTCGATGTCTCCGAGCAACTGGTGATCACCGACTGTTTCGTGATCGCGTCCGCGCCGAACGAGCGGCAGGTCGGCGCGATCGTCGACAACGTCGAGGAGAAGATGCGCGAGGCCGGCACCAAGCCGGTGCGGCGGGAGGGCGCACGCGAGGGCCGGTGGGTGCTGCTGGACTTCGTCGACGTCGTCGTGCACGTGCAGCACGCCGAGGAACGGGCGTTCTACGGCCTGGAGCGGCTGTGGAAGGACTGCCCTCGGATCGAGTTCGACCCGGACGCGGCCGTCGCCGAGTCGGGTGGCGTCGAGGGCGGCTCGACGTGACCCTGAGCCGCCTCGTGATGTGGCGGCACGGCGAGACCGACTACAACGCGACCGGCCGCATGCAGGGGCACCTCGACTCGCAGCTCACCGAGGTGGGACGCAACCAGGCCCGGTTCGCGGTGCCGGCGCTCGTCCGGTTCGCGCCGGAGATCGTGGTGACCTCCGACCTGCGTCGCGCGATGGACACCGCGACGACGTTCACCCAGGTCGCCGGGGTTCCGTTGCGCGTGGACAAACGTTTGCGGGAAACAAACCTGGGCCTGTGGCAGGGGATGACCAGCGCCGAGGTGGACGAGCAGTGGCCGGGGGCGCGGCAGGTGTGGCAGACCGACCCGACCTGGACGCCGCCGGGAGGCGAGTCCCGGCTCGAGGTCGCGGCCCGGGCGGCCGAGGTGGTCGCCGACCTGGACGAGTCCACGGAGGGGACCGCCGTGCTGTGCGCACACGGCGGGATGATCGCCGCGCTGACCGGACACCTGCTCGAGCTTCCGGTCGCCGCCTGGGCGAAGCTGGGCGGGATCGGCAACTGCCACTGGGTGGTACTGGCCCGTCGCACGACGAGCGGCATGGCCTGGCGCCTGCGCGCCTACAACGCCGGGATCACCGGCTGAGCCGATGCCCGCGCCCACCCTGCTCGTGTTCGGTGACTCGCTGAGCTTCCACGGCCCGGACGGACCGCACCCCGCCGACGACGAGCGGCTGTGGCCCAACATCGCGGCCGCGGCGCTGGGAGGCCGTGCCGAGCTGTTCGCCGGGTTGGGCTGGACCTCCCGCGACGCGTTCTGGTCGCTGGCCGGGGACCCCCGCGTCTGGTCGCTGCTGCCGAAGGCGGACGTACTGGTCCTGGCCGTGGGCAGCATGGACACGTTGCCCTCGCCGCTGCCGACCTATCTGCGGGAAGGGCTGCGCTATCTGCGGCCGGAGCCCCTGCGGCGGTTCGTCCGCGCCCGCTACCTGGCGGCTCAGCCGTGGCTGGCGAGAGCCACCCGAGGGCGTCCCGTGGCCCTGCCTCCCGCGTTGACCATCCGCTACCTCGACCGGATGCTCGGGTCGATCCGCGCGCTGCGTCCCGATCTCCCGGCGGTGGGGGTGCTGCCGCCGGTGCACCGGGCGGCGTCCTACGGCCTCGTCCACACCGGACGGGTCGAGGCGATCAGGGCCATCCGGGCGTGGGCCGCCGGCGCCGGCGTGCCGTTGCTCGACCTGGCCGAGCTCACCGGGGAGCACGTGCTGAGCGGGCGCGGCAACCCCGACGGCATGCACTGGGGCTGGGAGGCGCACGCCCGGGTCGGCGCCGCGCTGGCCGACGTCGTCGCGCCGCTGGTTACCCGGGAACCGGACGAGCACCCCGTAGGCTGACCGACCGTGCCGGTCGCCGTGGTCACCGATTCCAGCGCGTACCTGCCGGACGGATTCGCCGCCCGGCACGCCGTGCACGTCGTGCCGCTGCACGTGCTCGTCGACGACCGGTCCGGTCTGGACGGTGTGGACGTGGGGCCGGGCGAGGTCGCCAGGGCGCTCACGGGGCGGCGCACCGTCACCACCTCGCGGCCCAACCCGGACGAGTTCGTGGATCTCTACCAGCGGTTGCTCGACGACGGTGCCGACGGGATCGTGTCGGTGCACCTGTCCCGGGAGCTGTCCGGTACCTGGGAGTCCGCGCGGCTGGCGGCTCGGGAGGTCGGGGTGGACCGGGTGCGGGTGGTGGACTCGCGGACGGCGTTGATGGGGCTCGGCTTCTCGGTCCTGCGGGCGGCCAGCGTGGCCTCCGACGGCGCCTCCGGTGCGGAGGTCGAGGACGTCGCGGTGGAGGCCGCGGGGCGGACGACCACGTTCTTCGTGGTGGAGACGCTCGAGTACCTGCGGCGGGGTGGTCGGATCGGGTCGGCCGCGGCGTTCCTCGGGACCGCGCTCGCGGTGAAGCCGCTGCTGCACGTCCTGGACGGGCGGATCGCGCCGTTGGAGAAGGTGCGGACCACCAATCGCGCGGTGCTGCGGCTGGTCGATCTCGCCGAACAGGCGGCGCGGGCGACCGGAGCGAGCGCGGTGGAGGTGGCCGTGCACCACCTGGCCGCGCACGACCGCGCCGTCGAACTCGCCACCCGGCTCGACGAGCGGCTCGCTCCGCCGTCCGGCTGTGTGGTCTCCGAGCTGGGCGCGGCCATCGGTGCGCACACCGGCCCGGGCATGCTCGGCGTGGTCGTCTGCCCCGCCACTGGCTGAACCCGCCAGCGTGGCACGCAGCACCGACATTTCGCGTGCTCCCTCCCGCGAAACACCCCACTTGTCCACAACCTGCCCGGTTGTCCACAGTTCGGCTCCGGCCACCCCGCTACCCCGCCCGTCCGGCCTAGCGTCGAAGGCGTGATCCACACCACCTCCCGCCGCGACCGTCGTGCGGCCCTCGCCCGTAGCCGTCTCGAGCGCCTGATCCGCCAGGTCAGGCCGGACCTCGCCGACCATCCCCCGTCGCCACCCGGCCAGACGTGGCTCGACCTCGCCCCCGAGGACCCGCATCGCCTCCTCGACACCGGACCGTGGGGCTCTCCGGCCGACACCCGGCCGGGCTCGAAATCGTCCCGTCCGCCGGGCATTCGTGCCGCGCCACCACCCCCCGACCCACCGGCCGGCATCGCCGGCGGGCCGCTGATCACCGATCCGACCTGGGGCGACCCGCCCCCTCCTGATCCGGCCCTCGCGCACCGGGCAGACCCGGGCGAGCTCGTGTACCCGCTGGACACGAGGTCACCGACCGACGGCGCCGACCCGCCGCGTGCCTTCGCCGAGGGGGAGGACGCCGACCAGGCCCCGGACGCTCTGCCGCCGGGTGTTCGTCCTGTGGAGCCTCGTCCTGTGGAGCCATGGTGGCGACGCGGCGCGGGACGTCTGCTCGAACGCCCGGCGTCGACCGACAGTCCCGGCGCGCCGCGGTGGCGCCTGGCCGCGCTCGCCGCGGCCGGGGTCGTCCTCGGCATCGCCGTGGCCGTCGGGCTCGTCCTGGCGTCGGCACCGGAGACGCCCGAGGTGCCCGAGATCGCACCGGCGTTGCCGGTCGCGTCGGTCAGCGCGTCCGGCCGCACCGCGGGGGCGCCGGACACCGCCGGCGGCTCCATGGTCATCAGCGTGGTGGGCAAGGTCGCCCGCCCCGGGCTGGTGACGCTGCCCGAGGGATCCCGGGTCGCCGACGCCCTGGAGGCGGCCGGCGGTCCGGCTCGGGGCGCCCAGTTGGGTGGCCTCAACCTCGCCCGCCGGCTCAGCGACGGAGAGCAAATCTACGTCGGTGTGCCCGTTCCGCCGGGGGCGGACCCGGGCGCCGGCACCTCGGGAGGCGGTGGGCCCGGTGGGGCGCCGGCTGCCGGCACCGGCGGAACCGGCCCGGTCGACCTGAACTCGGCGTCGCTCAGCGCCTTGGACACGCTGCCCGGCATCGGTCCGGTGACCGCCCAGCGGATCATCGACTGGCGGACGCAGAACGGCCGGTTCGCCTCGGTCGAGCAGCTTCGAGAGATCGAGGGGATCGGTCCCACGCGGTTCGCCCGGCTCAAGGACCTCGTGGTGGTCTGGTGAGACACCGTCTGCCAGCGCCCGGAACCGTCGTCCCAGGGCGCGTGACGCGCTCCGGCCACCGCGGGGCGGAACCGTGAGCTCCCCGTGGACGGATCCGGCGGTCGCGCCGGACTGGCGGCTCGCGCCCGCGGCGCTGGCTGTCTGGCTCGCGACGATGGCCGGTCTGCTGCTCGTCTGGTGGTGGGCCGCGGTCGTCGGCCTCCTGGCGGTCATCGCCGGAGTCGTGGTCGTGCGCCTCGCCCGGGGCAGGCCAGGGATGGTCCGGTGGTGGCGGCAGGGGATCGGGTGGTCGCTGCTGGTCTGCGGTCTCGTGGTCGGCATCGGCGGGACCGCGCGGCTGCGGGCCGCGGCGGAGGACCCGCTTCGGGAGCACGCGCTCGCCGGCGGGGAGGGGGTGTTTCGGGTGACGGTGACCGAGCGGCCGCGACCGCTGTTCGCCGCCGGCTTCGGCGGGCGGCAGGGCGGTGTGCGGGCCGTCGTGATCCCGGCTCGCACCCGCGGCGCCGTGGTCGGCGGAACGACCGTCGTCTCCTCCGGGCGGGTGGTTCTGGTCGCGCCGGTGGATCGGTGGGCCGCACTCCTGCCCGGGCAGGACGTGACGGCCTCGGCGCGGCTGGCGCCGGCGCGACCGGGCGAGCTGACCGTGGCGGTGCTGCGAGTGCGCGGTCCGCCCACCGCGCTCGGCGTGGCGCCCGCGTGGCAACGCGGCGCCCAGGAGCTCCGCGCCGGTCTGCGGGACGCCGCGTCGGTGCTGGACCCGGAGCCGGCGGGACTGCTGCCCGGCCTGGTCGTCGGGGACACCGACAGGTTGTCCCGGCAGGTCGAGGAGGAGTTCCAGACAGCGGGGCTGGCGCATCTGCTCGCGGTCAGCGGCGCGAACCTCGCCGTGGTCTGCGTCGCCGTGCTGCTGTTGCTGCGCGTGTTGCGGGTCGGGCCCCGAGGGTGCGCGGCGGGTGCGATGCTCGCCCTGGTCGGGTTCGTGGTGCTCGCGGGGCCGGAGCCGAGCGTGCTGCGAGCCGGCGTGATGGGCGCGGTCGGGCTGTTGGCGCTGGCGATGGGGCGGGAGCGGGGCGCCCTGCCGGCGCTGGGCACCTCCGTGATCGTGCTGGTGCTCTGGGACCCGGCCATGGCGGTCAGCGTCGGGTTCGCGCTCTCCGTGCTGGCCACGGCCGGGCTGGTGCTGCTCGCGCCCCGGTGGTCGGAGCGTCTGGCCCGCCGCGGTGTGCCGAGAGGGCTCGCCGAGGCGCTCGCGGTGCCCGCCGCGGCCCATCTGGTCACCGCGCCGGTGGTGGCGGGCATGGCGGGGGAGGTCAGCCTGGTGGCCGTCCTGGCCAACCTGGTGGCGGCCCCGGTGGTCGCGCCGGCCACGGTGCTGGGGGTGCTCGCCGCGCTCGTCGCGCCGGCCTGGTCGTGGCTGGCGGAGCTCCTGGTCCGGGTCGCCGGACCCGAGGTGGACTGGCTGATCCTGGTCGCCCGGCACGCCTCACGGGTACCGGGTGCGGCGATCGGCTGGCCGGAGGGCTGGTGGGGCGGGCTGCTGTTGGTGGCGTGTGTGCTGCTGCTGGTGGCGCTCCTGCGGCGGCCGCGGCTTCGGGTGCTGGTCTGTGCCGCGTTCAGCGCACTGCTGGTGGTGGTCCTGCCGGTCCGGGTGATCTCGCCGGGATGGCCGCCGCCGGGGTGGGCGATGGTGGCCTGCGACGTCGGCCAGGGGGACGCGACCGTCCTGGCGACGGCCGACCCGGGGCGGGCAGTCGTGGTGGACGCGGGGCCTGAGCCCGCGCCGCTGGTCGCCTGCCTCGACCGGCTCGACGTCTCGCGGGTGCCGCTGGTCGTGCTCAGTCACCTGCATGCCGACCACGTCGGTGGGCTGGCGGCGGTGCTGGACGACCGAGCGGTCGGCGCGGTGGGGGTGAGCGCCGCTCGTGAACCGGACTGGGCATGGGAGGAGGTGCGGGAGCTGGCCGGAGCGGCACGCGTGCCGGTGGTTCAGCTCGAGGCCGGCCGGCGGCTGACCTGGCCGGGACTGGTGTTGGAGGTGCTGGCGCCGCAAGCACGGGAGGTGATGCCGGGAGCGGAGGCCGAGGGAACGGAGATCAACAACGCGTCGCTGGTGCTGCGGGCGGCGACGTCGGCGGGGCGGGTTCTGCTCAGCGGCGACGTGGAGCTGGCCGCCCAGGCGACCCTGCTCGACTCGGGTGTCGACCTGTCCGCCGAGGTGTTGAAGGTGCCCCACCACGGAAGCCGCTACACGTCACCGGAGTTGTTCTCGGCGGTGGGTGCGCGGATCGCCGTGGTGAGCGTGGGGGCAGGGAACCGGTACGGGCACCCGAACCCGACGACGCTGGGCATGCTCGACCGGACCGGAGCACTGGTGGTCCGGACCGACATGGACGGGGACGCGGCGATCGTCCCCGGCGAGCGCGGACCGCGGGCCGTGACCCGAGGAACGGCCCGCGGACCGCCGCCGCGCGCGAGGGTGCGGCGACGGTCCGGGCGGACCTGGTGGTGCGGTGGCGCTTCGGTGAGCGCGCGGCGATGTCGGGTCAGGACTCCAGCGCCTTGAGGACCGCGGCCGCCGACGGCGGCACGGTCGCCCGGGGGCCGATCCTGTCCTGCACGGCGTCGAGGGTCTTCAGGCCGTCGCCGGTGATGAGGAGGACCGTCTCGGCGTCCGGGTCGAGCTGGCCGGTCTCGATCAGCTTCTTGGCGGTCGCGACGGTCACTCCGCCCGCGGTCTCGGCGAAGATGCCCTCGGTCCTGGCCAGCAGGCGGATGCCCTCGACGACCTCCTCGTCGCTGACGTCCTCGATAGCGCCGTTCGTGCGGCGCACGGCGTCCAGCACGTAGGGGCCGTCGGCGGGGGCGCCGATCGCGAGCGAGCGGGCGATGGTGTCCGGCTTGACCGGGCTCACCACGTCCAGGCCCGCCTTGTACGCGGCCGACACCGGGGAACAGCCGGTCGCCTGGGCGCCGAACACCCGATACGGCTTGTCTTCCACCAACCCCAGGTGAGCGAACTCGCGGAAACCCTTGTCCACCTTGGTGAGCTGGGCACCCGAGGCGATCGGAACGACGATCTGGTCGGGCAGGCGCCACCCGAGCTGTTCGGCAACCTCGTAGCCGAGCGTCTTGGAGCCCTCGGCGTAGTAGGGCCGGACGTTGACGTTGACGAACGCCCAGTCCTCGTGCTCGGCCGCGAGCTCGGTGGCGAGCCGGTTCACGTCGTCGTAGTTGCCGTCGACGGCGATCAGGGCGCCGTCGTAGACGGCGGTGGTGAGGACCTTCGCGCGCTCCAGCGAGGACGGGATGAGCACCACCGACTCCCAGCCGGCGCGCGCGGCCGCGGCGGCGACCGCGTTGGCCAGGTTGCCGGTGGAGGGGCAGGCGAGCACGGTGAAGCCGAGCTGGCGGGCCGCGGCGAGCGCCACGGCGACCACGCGGTCCTTGAACGAGTGCGTGGGGTTGCCCGTGTCGTCCTTGACCCACAAGGACTTCACGCCGAGAGCGGCGGCCAGCCGGTCGGCCTTGACCAGGCGGGTCAGGCCGGGGTCCGTGTTCGGATACTTGTCCACATCGGACGGAACGGGAAGGAGGTGGCGGTAGCGCCAGATGGACCGGGGACCCGCCTCGATCGCGGCTCGGCTGATGTCGCCGAACTGGTAGGCGACCTCGAGGGGGCCGAAACACTCCGCGCACGCGAACTCGGGGGCGAGTGGAACCTGGTGGCCGCACTCACGACAGCTCAGGGCGTGGGCGGGTCCGAGGTCGAGCGTGGTGGTGCCGGCGTCGGCAGTGACTGTCATCGCGAGGTATCTCCTCATCTGTCCCGCGTACGGGTCGGAATTGGCACCGTGTTCGTCGCCGTCCTCGCGTACGCGAAATGGCTGACGCCGGTTGCCGGGGCTTCTTCGGGCCGATCCCTCTGCCCCTCTGGATGAGCGGTATTCAGTTGTGCTGTTGACCACCGTACGGCACGGCCCGGTCACGGGGCCATTGTGAGGTCCATCATCCGAGAAGACCTCTAGTGATCCTTGGTGGCGCCAGCGCGTGCTCCCCCCTCGCGCCATGCCGTCCTGACCTGCTCCGAGGCGCCGGGGAAGCGCTCCGTGCCGGCTCGGTGCCCGCGCATGCGGGTTTCACTCGTTCGGCGCGGTGGCCGCTGTGGAGGTTGCGCTGAGTGATTAGCCGCGTTCGGCCCCCACCTCGCGCGCCGGCGGGAGCGGTGGTGCGAGGATGGCCGCGTGAAGGCGCCCGCCGTGACCCCGCCCGCCCTGCAGCTCGTGCTCGGCGACGAGGAGCTGCTGGTGGAACGCGCGGTACGGGCGGCGGTGGAGGCGAGCAAGCTGGCCGACCCGAGCGCGGAGCTCACCCGGGTGAAGATCTCGGACATCACGCCGCCCGAGCTCGTGGAGCTGGTCAGCCCGTCGCTGTTCGCGGAGCGACGGGTGATCGTGCTCGAGAACGCTCACGACGCGGGCAAGGACATCGCCGCCGCGGTCACCGCGTACCTCAAGGAACCGGCCGACAGCGTGCAGCTGGTCGTGCTACACAACGGCGGTGGGCGCAAGCCGGGCAAGGATCTGGTGGCGGCTCTGCGCTCGGCCGGTGCCCACCTCGTCGAGTGCCCGAAGATCACCAAGCCCGGGGACCGGGAAGCCTTTGTCCGCAACGAGATCCGCCGTGCCGGGGGCAAGACCGACGCCGACGCGATCAGCACCTTGATCGACTCGGTCGGCTCGGACCTGCGTGAGCTGGCTTCGGCCGCGGCGCAGTTGGTGGCCGACACCGGGGGCCAGGTAACCGCCGAGGAGGTGCGTCGCTACCACCGCGGCCGGGCCGACGTGACCGGGTTCGCCGTGGCGGAGAAGGCGGTGACCGGGGATGTCGCGGGTGCGCTCGAGATGTTGCGCTGGGCCATGCAACTCGGCGTCCCACACGTGCTCGTAGCCGACGCCCTGGCCGACGCGGTCCGCACCGTCGCGCGGGTGGCCGGCGCTGGCCGGGCCGACCCCTACCGGTTGTCGTCGGAGCTGGGCATGCCGACCTGGAAGGTGCGCAAGGCGCTCTCCCAGTCCCGCGGCTGGCACCCGGCCGGCCTTGTGGTCGCGATGCAGGTCGTGGCGGCGGTGAACGCCGAGGTCAAGGGTGTCGCGGTGGACGCGGACTACGCACTCCAGCATGCCGTTCTCCGTCTCGCGGAGGCTCGCCGCCGCACCTGACGTCCTCGCGCGGAGCACAGTGCTGGAAAAGCACAGTGCCGGCCGCCCGGGTGGGCGGCCGGCACCGTGGAACGCTCAGTGCGGGAGAAGCTCAGCTCAGAGCTGCTGGGCGCGCTTGGCCATCGCCGACTTCTTGTTGGCGGCCTGGTTGTCGTGGATCACGCCCTTGCTGGCGGCCTTGTCGAGCTTGCGGCTCGCGTCCTTCAGCAGCTCCACCGCCTTCTCCTTGTCGCCGGCCTCGGCCGCCTCGCGGAACTTGCGGATCGCCGTCTTCACCGAGGACTTGACCGCCTTGTTGCGCTGGCGCGCCTTCTCGTTCGTCTTGATGCGCTTGATCTGGGACTTGATGTTGGCCACGGGAAGGCTCCTCGGGTATCGCTCGTAGAAGATGTGTGCCGCGGTAGGTGTGGCCTCGCCTGCTCGGCGAGCTTCCTCCTGGGCGGAATGCCACACGGCACGAGGAACGATCCTAACAGCGGGCTCGAGGCCGACCGGAGCTGCCTCACTCCTGGTCGTCGGGCTCGGCCTTGGGAGGACGGCCGCGGCGTGGGGGGCCACCGGCGTTGTCGGGTAGGCGTCCGGCCTGCGCCAGGGCCATGCGGAGGAGGAACTCGATCTGCGCGTTCGTGCTGCGCAGCTCGTCGCCTGCCCACCTGGTGACCGCGTCGTGGATCGCGGGGTCCAGCCGGAGCAGGATCTTCTTCCGTTCGGCCACGGGTCCTCAGTTGTACAGGGAACCGGCATTGACCACGGGCTGGGTGTCTCGGTCCCCGCACAGCACCACCAGCAGGTTGCTCACCATCGCCGCCTTGCGCTCCTCGTCCAGGTCCACCACCTCATGCTCGGCCAGCTGGTTCAGTGCCAGCTGCACCATGCCGACCGCCCCCTCCACGATCCGCTGCCGTGCCGCCACGACCGCACCCGCCTGCTGGCGGCGCAGCATCGCACCGGCGATCTCCTGCGCGTACGCCAGGTGCGTGATCCGCGACTCGATCACCTCCACCCCGGCCGACTCCACCCTCGCCCCGATCTCCTCCGACAGCTGATCGGTGATCGCCGTCGTGTTCTGGCGCAGCGACAGCTGGTCCTCGCCGTGGGCGTCGTAGGGGTAGGACGTCGCGATGTGCCGGACCGCGGTCTCGGTCTGGATGTTCACGAACTCGATGTAGTCGTCCACCTCGAACACCGCCCGCGCGGTGTCGGTCACCCGCCACACCACCACCGCCGCGATCTCGATCGGGCTGCCGTCGGCGTCGTTGACCTTCGTCACCGCGGTCTCGTGGTTGCGGATCCGGGTGGAGATCTTGCGCCGGAACGTGAACGGGTTGATCCATCGCAACCCGTCCTCCCGCACCGTCCCCACGTACCGGCCCAGGAACTGGATCACCTGTGCCTCACCGGGCGCGACCATGATCAGGCCCACCCCGACGACGCCCCCGCCCAGGATGGCCACGCTGCCGGCCACGACCAGCGCGACCGGCAGCGTGGTCTCCTCCCCACCCCGGACCAGGTCCAGCACCCCCACCAACACCAGCGCGATCCCCGCCAGCTCGAGCAGCACCGCGACGCCGAGCATCGGCATCCCCCCGGTGCCGAACGCCGGCCGCTCACGGATGTGCGGCGGCGGCATCGGTGTTTCGAACGATTCGAGCTGGCTCATGGCGCCCCCTGCGGGTCGGTTCCGGTGACTATCAAAGTGATATCACATTAAGTAGACTCAGCGCCATGACCGACGCACTGGGGCTCACACGACTGCTCAAGCGGTTCGACCGGACCGTCGCGGTCGACCACATCGACCTCTCCGTTCCCACCGGCTCCTTCTTCGGGCTCGTCGGCCCGAACGGGGCCGGCAAGACCACCACGCTCTCGATGGCCGTCGGACTGCTGCGTCCCGACGCCGGCACCGCGCGCATCCTCGGCGTCGACGTCTGGGAGGACCCGTCGCGGGCCAAGGCACTGGTCGGCGTGCTGCCCGACGGCATGTCCCTGCCCGAGCGCCTCACCGGCGCCGAGCTGCTCACCTACCTCGGCCTGCTGCGCGGCCTGCCCGCCGCGACCGTGGCCGCCCGCGTCGACGAGCTGCTCACGGTCCTGGAGCTCGCCGACGCCCGCAACCGCCTGGTGATCGACTACTCGGCGGGCATGCGCAAGAAGATCGGGTTGGCCGCGGCCCTGCTGCACGCGCCGAAGCTGCTCGTGCTCGACGAGCCGTTCGAGGCTGTCGATCCCGTCTCGGCCGCCACCATCCGCACGATCCTGCAGCGCTTCGTCGCCGCTGGCGGCGCGGTGGTCCTGTCCAGCCACGTGATGGCGCTGGTCGAACAGCTGTGCTCGCACGTCGCCGTGATCAGCAGGGGCCGGGTGGTGGCGGCCGGGCCGGTGGCGCAGGTGCGCGGCGAGACCAGCCTCGAGGAGGCCTTCGTGCACATCGTGGGCGGGCGCACCGGTGGAACGGAGGGGCTGTCGTGGTTGGAGTCCTGATCCGGATGAAGTGGCGGGTGCTGCGGCACTCGCTGCGTGGCAAGGAGGCCGTGCTCACCGTCGGCGGCGCGATCCTGGGGCTGCTCGCGGCGGTGCTCACCGTTCTTGTCGCAGCAGCCGACTTCCCCACCCCCGGCGTCGACACCGACGTGCTCGCCGGGCTGCTCCTGCTCTGGACCCTGGGGTGGCTGTTCGCCCCGCTGTTCACCGGCGGTGGGGACGAGACCCTGCGCCCGGAGCACTTCGCCCTGCTCCCGTTCACCCCGCGGCAGCTGGCCGCGGGCCTGCTCGGAGCGGCCTTCCTCGGGGTGCCGGCGATCGTCACCGCGCTCGCGTTCTGCGCCCTGGTCGTGCACGCCGCCGGCTCCCTGCCGGCGGTCGTGGTCGCCGTCCTGGCACTGCCGCTGCAGCTGGCGCTGGCGGTGCTGCTGTCCCGGGTGGCGATGGCGGGACTCGGCGCGGCGCTCCAGTCCCGCCGTGGCCGCGACCTCGGCGTGCTGCTCGCTGCCCTGGTCGGGGTGATGGTCTTCTTCGCCCAGGCGCTCGTCCAGACGCTGGGGCCGGTGGTGGTCGACGGGGACTCACCGGCCCTGACGGCCGTGCTGCGCTGGGTGCCCTCGGGCTGGGGGCCGGTCGCGGTGGACGCCGCCGGGCGCGGGGAGTGGCCGCTGGTGCTTGCCGCCCTCGCCGGGCTGGTCGTGCTCGGCGGCGGGTTGCTCGCGGTCTGGGGGGTGCTGCTGCACCGACGCACCACTCGGGTCCCGGTCAACGTGGGCCCCTCGGCCCGCGGGAGCGGGTCCGTCGCGCGCCGGCTGCCCGCCACGCCGGTCGGCGCCGTCGTGGCCAAGGAGCTGCGTACCTGGTTTCGCGACCCGCGCCGGCGGGTGGCGCTGCTGTCCGCGGTGATCGTCGCCCTGGTCGCCTCGGTGCCGCCGGCCCTGCAGGGCGAGGGCGGCGGGGGGATCCCCTTCACGGGGCTCGTGGTGATGACGGTGGGCTGCCTGCTCGCCGGAAACCTGTACGGGATGGACGGCAGCGCCCTGTGGCTCACGCTGGTCACGCCGGAGGCGGCCGCGGCCGACGTGCGCGGGCGGCAGCTGGCCTGGCTGCTGCTGATCACGCCGGTGGCCGCTGTGCTGGTCGTCGTGCTGCCCGCGCTCACCGAGCCGGCCACGTACCCCTGGGTGCTCGCGCTCGCGCCGGCCCTGGCCGGCGGCGGGTCCGGGCTGGTCGTCCTGCTGTCGGTGTTCACCGCCTACCCGCTGCCCGACCAGCGCGCGAACCCGTTCTCGGCCGGCAACAACCCGGGCCTGCTGCGGGTCCTGCTCCAGCTGGCGATCACGCTGCTGCTGGCCGTGGTCGCCCTGCCCGTGGTGGCGGTGGTGTGGCTGGGTTCCGGGGTGGCACCCCTGGAGTGGCTCGGCGTGCCGACGGGGGTCGCGGTGGGCGTGCTCTGTTGGTGGTGGTGGGGCCGGATCGCGGCCCGGCGGCTCGCCGAGCGGGGACCGGAGCTGCTCGCGGTCGTGGCCAAGCACGTGTGAGCCGGCTGGGCCAGCTCCCGGGCCGGTCGGACTCCGGCCGGCCGGGGAGCCGCTCGTGTTGGGTGGCTCGGGGAGGGCCGGCGGCTGTGCGGGTGACCCTCACCGAGGTGGCTCCGGGTGGATGGGTTGCGCTGTGTGGTGGCGTCGGCCGGCGTGTTCGTCGGGGTGGGTGAGGGCAGTGGTACTCCGCCAGGAGTACGCCGCCACCCGCGTGCTACCGCCGTACGCGTAGACGAGATCTCGCCGAGCGTCCGACGCGTACGCCGCTGATCGCGGCGACCATGGGGTTACCGGAGAACCCGATGGGAGAGCGACACACGATGAGCGACAAGTCCAGGCGTCTTGGCTGGCGCATCGGCCTCGGGGTGGCCGTTGCCGCCGTGGTGAGCGTCGGCGCCTTCGGGATCGCGGCCGCCGCCTCGAACGAGCAGCCCTCGAACGAACCAGCACCGACCGAGGAGCACGACGGCCCGCCGTGGGCCGGGCACGACCGGGGCGACTGGGGAGGCGGCCCCTGGGGCGGCGCCGGCCTGTTCCAGGCCCTCGAGGACCTGAACGTCGAGGACCTCTCCCACGCCGAGATCGTCCTCGCCACCGAGGGCGGCGGCTCCACCACGATGCTCGTCCAGAAGGGCACCGTCACCTCGGTCAACGGCACCTCCCTCGCCGTGCGCAGCGTCGACGGCTTCACCGAGACCTACGCCGTGGACGGCAGGACCACCGTGAACGGGGACGACAAGATCGGCACCGTCGCCAAGGACGAGCAGGTGGTGGTGCTGGCTCCGGAGGGCGGCGCGAACCCCACGGCGCGCACCGTCCTCGACCTCACCGACCTCGGCTGGAAGTAATCCCTTCCCCGCGACCGAACCCGATCGACGCCTTCCCGACGCCACCCGCGCCGGGAAGGCGTTCTCCCGTCTGGCGAGGTTTTCTCCGACTCCTATCGACATCCTTCGAACCGGCGGTGCGCATGGACGAGCGGGTCTACGACGTGGCCTTCGCGCTGGCCTCCCGGGGGCGCCTCGCCGTGCTGCGCGTGCTCGCCGACGGCAACGCCTCGCTCGGCGAGCTGGTCGCCCGCACGGGCACCGCCGAGGTGCTCGACCACCTCGAGGAGCTCGGGGAGTCGGGCCTGGTCAGCGCCGGGATCGACGGGCGATACGGGTTGGCCTCGGTGGACGTGGCGGTCCTCATCCGCGCGCTGGAGACCGTCGCCGGGGCTAAAGATGAGTCATGAGCACCTGGGCCACGGCCGCCGGGCGGGTACCCGGCGCCGTCTACGACTTCGGCGTGCAGCGGCCGTGGCTGGCCGTACCCGCCGGGTGGCTGCTGTGGGGCACCGACGTCCGACACCTCCACCGCACGGTCCGCGGGCTCGCCGACCTGCCCGCCGGTAGCTCCGTCCTGGACGTGCCCTGCGGGGGCGGGATCGCCCTGCGCGGGCTGCGCCGTGGCCAGGACGTCCGGTACGTCGGCGCGGACGTGTCCCCGGCGATGCTGGCCCGGACCCGGCGCCTGGCCGCGAGGTCATGGACGACCGGGGTCGCGCTGGCCAGGGCGGACCTCACCCGCCTGCCGTTCGCGACCGGCGCGTTCGACAGCTGCCTGTGCCTGAACGGGCTGCACTGCCTGCCCGACCCGGCGCGGGCGGTGCGCGAGCTGGCCCGGTGCCTGCGCCCGGGCGGGCGCCTCGTCGGGGACCTGGTCGTCTCCGGCGCCGGGGTGCGCCAGGACCTCGCGCTCGCCGTGCTGCGCCGCCTGGGGCTGTTCGGTCCGGGCGGCACACCCGCCGATCTCGGTGGCTGGCTGGCCGCGGCCCACCTGCGGGTGGACCGGATCCTGCGGTCCGGCGCGGTCGTGCACTTCGTCGCGACCAGACGCGGCACGCGGCATGATGGGCCCCGCGACGAGAGCTGACCCGGAGGTGTGGCCATGACCCGCGCGGCGCTGGTGGCGAGCGGCCTGGCGGTGGCACTGCTGCTCACTGCCTGCGGCGGCGAGCAACGCGAGGCCGGTCCGGAGGCGCCCGCGCCCACGAGCACCGCACCGGCGACCACGGGGGCGGCGAAGCCCGCGCCGGCGCCGGACGCCGTCTCCGAGCCGCCCGCCCCGGAGGAGGTCCCCGAGCTGCTGCGGTTCGAGGCCAAGACCCTCGACGGCCACGTCTTCCACGGCGCCGACCTGCTGGGCGGGCCCGCCGTGCTCTGGTTCTGGGCGCCGTGGTGCCCGACCTGCCAGGCCGAGGCGCCCACGATCGCCCAGGCGGCACGCACCGGCGGGGCGCGTTTCGTCGGCGTCGCCGCGCAGGACGAGGTCCCCGCGATGCGGGAGTTCGTCGACCAGTACGGGCTCGACGGCTTCACCCACCTCGCCGACGAGGATCTCGCGGTCTGGAACCGGTTCGAGGTCGCCTACCAGCCGGCCTACGCCTTCGTCGACTCTCGCGGCGAGGTCACCGTCGAGACCGAGCTGCTCGAGCCCGAGGAGCTGCTCGCCCGGGTTCGTGCCCTGCGCTGATGGGGGGTGACCTGGCCTTCGCGCTTGGGGCGGGCATGCTCGCGGCGGTGAACCCCTGCGGTTTCGCGATGCTGCCCGGGTACCTGGCCCTGGTCGCCGGGGACCGCCCGGCGCGGGCGCTCGCCGCCAGCGGCGTGATGACCGCCGGGTTCGTCGCCGTGTTCGGGGTGTTCGGGCTGCTCACCGCGCCGCTCGCGGCAGCGCTGCAGCGCTGGCTGCCCCTGGTGACCGTGCTGGTGGGTCTCCTCCTGGTGGTGCTCGGGGTACTGCTGCTGGCCGGTCGGGAGCTGCGCGTGCTGGTGCCGAGCCCGGTGGGGGGAGCGCCCGGCACGCGGCTGGTCTCGATGCTCGGCTACGGGGTGGCGTTCGCGGTGGCGTCGCTGTCCTGCTCGATCGGGCCGTTCCTGGCGGCGGCGGGGGTCGCCGTCCGGGCCGGCTCGCTGTTCGCGTTCGGCGCCTACGCGCTGGGCATGGGGCTGGTCGTCGCGGTGCTCGCGGTCGCGACGGCGCTGGCCGGCACCGCCCTGGTCGGCGCCCTCCAGCGGGCACTGCCGTACGTCACCAGGGCCGGTGGGGCGTTGCTCGTGCTGACCGGGGCCTACGTGGGCTACTACGGGTTCCACGAGCTGCGCGTGCTGCACCTCGGCGGGTCCCCGGGGGACCCGGTGCTGGGGGCCGTGGGCGAGGCGCAGGCGGAGCTCGCCGACCTGCTGCTCGCGGTCGGGCCGGTGCCGCTCGTGGTCACGCTGCTGGTGCTGCTCGCGGTGCTGCTCGGGCTGGCCGTCGTGCTCCGCCGCCGGCTCCGCGCTCGTTGACGCCTCGTGTCGATCTCCCCCGCAAGGCTGGTCGCCAGGTCCCTCGTCCGGGTAGTTTGAGCGGGAGCAGTAATCGGTAAGGGCAGCCTTACCTTGACGAGAGACGGGTGGCGACGTGGTTCTGTCCGATGAGCGCCAGCCCGCCGAGCCCCTGTCCGCGCGGCTGAAGAACGCGACGCGGGAGGAGCACGAGCGGACCGAGTCCGCACCGTTCGTCGCGGCGCTGCTCGACGGGCGCCTCCACCGCGACGCCTACACCGCGTTGCTCGGCCAGAGCTACCTGTTCTACCGGGTGCTCGAGGAGGCGGGCGAGGCCTGGCGCGGGGACGCGGTCGTGGGTCCGTTCGTCTCCGACGACCTGGTCCGCTGCGGCGCGCTCGAGGCCGACCTCGAGTGGCTGGCCGGTCCGGGGTGGCGCGAGGGGCTCGACCCGTTGCCGGCCACCCGCCGGTACGCAGACCGGCTGCGTGCGGTGTGCTTCGACTCCGCCAGCGCGTTCCTCGCCCACCACTACACCCGCTACCTGGGTGACCTGTCCGGCGGCCAGATCATCCGCCGCCGGCTCCGCTCGGTCTACGACCTCACCACCGACGGCGTCCGCTTCTACGTGTTCGACCGGGTGGCGAAGCCAAAGCTGTTCAAGGACCGCTACCGGGAGCTGCTGGACGGCCTGCCGTGGGACGCCCACGAACAGGAGAACCTGCTGGCCGAGGCGAACGAGGCGTTCCGGCTCAACCGAGGGGTGTTCGACGACCTCGGCAAGGCGCTCGAGGTCGGCTGGACCGGCTCCCGCAGCGCCTGACTCGCCCAGGGTGTCACCGGTGCCGCCCCGAGCACCGGAGCCGGCATGGGACGATGTGTCGTATCCGCATGACACCCGAGGAACCTGAGTGACTACGTTCGCCGACACGACGTTCACTGATCCCGACGTGATCAGGAACTTCTGCATCATCGCGCACATCGACCACGGCAAGTCGACCCTGGCCGACCGGATGCTGCAGCTCACCGGGGTGGTCGAGGAGCGGGCGATGCGCGCGCAGTACCTCGACCGGATGGACATCGAGCGGGAGCGCGGCATCACGATCAAGGCGCAGAACGTCCGGCTGCCCTGGCAGGTCGGCGGCCGCGACCACGTCCTGCACATGATCGACACCCCCGGGCACGTCGACTTCACCTACGAGGTCTCCCGCGCGCTCGAGGCCTGCGAGGGCGCGATCCTGCTGGTCGACGCGGCGCAGGGGATCGAGGCGCAGACGCTGGCGAACCTGTACCTCGCGATGGAGAACGACCTCACGATCATCCCGGTGCTCAACAAGATCGACCTGCCGGCGGCCGACCCGGACAAGTACGCCGCCGAGCTCGCCCACATCGTCGGCTGCGAGCCCTCGGACGTGATGCGGGTCTCGGCCAAGACCGGCAAGGGCGTGCGGGAGCTGCTCAACGAGATCGTCCGCCTGGTGCCGGCGCCCACGGGAGTCGACGACGCACCGGCCCGAGCGATGATCTTCGACTCGGTCTACGACACCTACCGCGGCGTGGTGACCTACATCCGGGTGGTGGACGGGAAGATCACCCCCCGGCAGCGGATCCGAATGATGTCCACCGGGGCAACCCACGAGCTGCTCGAGGTCGGCATCATCTCGCCGGAGCCCAAGCCGAGCGCCGGCCTGGGCGTCGGCGAGGTCGGGTACCTGATCACCGGTGTGAAGGACGTCCGGCAGTCCAAGGTCGGCGACACGGTGACCAGCGAGCGCCGCGGCGCCACCGAGCCGCTCGCGGGCTACCGCGAGCCGAGGCCGATGGTCTACTCGGGCCTCTACCCGGTCGACGGCTCGGACTACGCCGACCTGCGGGAGGCCCTGGACAAGCTGCGCCTCAACGACGCCGCGCTGAGCTTCGAGCCGGAGACCTCCGCCGCACTCGGCTTCGGGTTCCGGTGCGGGTTCCTGGGCCTGCTGCACCTGGAGATCGTCCGCGAGCGCCTGGAGCGCGAGGCCGACCTCGACCTGATCTCCACCGCGCCCAACGTGGTCTACCGGGTCGATCTCGACGACGGCGGCGAGACGACGGTGACCAACCCGTCGGACTGGCCGGAGGGCAAGGTCGCCGCGGTCTACGAGCCGGTGGTGAAGTGCACGGTGATCGCGCCCAGCGACTACATCGGCGCGATCATGGAGCTCTGCCAGAGCAGGCGCGGCGTGCTCGGCGGCATGGACTACCTGTCCACCGACCGGGTCGAGCTGCGCTACACGATGCCGCTCGGCGAGATCATCTTCGACTTCTTCGACGCGTTGAAGTCCCGCACCCGCGGCTACGCCTCGCTGGACTACGAGCCGGCGGGGGAGCAGAGCGCCGACCTGGTGAAGGTCGACATCCTGCTCCAGGGTGAGCCGGTGGACGCGTTCTCGGCGATCGTGCACCGGGAGGCGGCCTACTCCTACGGCACCAGGATGGCGGCCAAGCTGCGCACGCTGATCCCGCGCCAGCAGTTCGAGGTCCCGATCCAGGCCGCGATCGGCTCCAGGGTGATCGCCCGCGAGACCGTTCGCGCGATCCGCAAGGACGTGTTGGCGAAGTGCTACGGCGGTGACATCACCCGCAAGCGCAAGCTGCTGGAGAAGCAGAAGGAAGGCAAGAAGCGGATGAAGATGGTCGGCCGGGTCGAGGTCCCCCAGGAGGCCTTCGTCGCCGCGCTGTCCACCGACGAGCCGGACAAGGCCAAGGCCAAGAAGTAGCTCACTGGTCCGGGAAGAGCCAGGTGAGCGAGGCACGACACTTGGCGACGTAGGCCTCCTGGTCGGTGGCGAGGCCGTGGGCGAGGTCCTCGAACACGGTGCACCGCGCGTAGAACGTCGCCCGCTCGGCGAGGCGGGCGGTGTCCCCTCGGTCGTAGTGCCGCAGGGCCGTGATCAGGGCGCCGGGGCCGAGGTCCCGCAGGAGCTTGCCGAAGTCGAAGGCGGGGTCGACGATGGCGGCGTCGCTCCAGTCGATGACCCCGCTGATCCGCCAGGTCGCCTCGTCCACCAGGACGTGCTCGATGCCGAGGTCGTTGTGGGAGAACACCGGCTCGTAGCCGGCCACGGGCGGCGGCGCGGCCAGGAAGCGCCGGACGGCCTCCCGGTGCGCGGCCGGGACCTGCTCGCCGCACACCGCCTGGAACGACGCGGCCTCCCGCAGCCAGGCGCTCGGCGCGAACTCGTCCGGGGCGACCAGCACGGCCGCCCGCTCCAGCGGTACCGCGTGCAGCGCGGCGAGCAGCGAGCCGAGCTCGGCGGCGACGCCCTCCGCGTGGGGTGCGGACTCGGCCGGCGGGACGGCCAGCAGCGGGGTGCCCGGGAGCTTGTCGTAGGCGAGGCAGCCGGCGGACGGGTCGACGAACCGCGGCACGGGGACGGGGACCGGCGAGATCGCCGCGACCATCGACAGCAGCCGGGCCTCGTTCTCCACCAGGTCGGACCGCCGGGCGGGGTCGGGCTCGGTGCTGAAGCGCACCACAAGGCTGCCGTTCACCTCGTAGGCCGTGTTCTCCCTCCCCGTTCCCAGCATCAGCACCGACTCCACCGGCACGTCCGGCAGATGGCGCTCCACCACTGCCCGCACCTGGCTTCCCCACCTGGTCCGCATGGCCGCATCCTAGGTGGGGCAGGGCATCTGACCTCGAATTATTCACTGGAAGACCAGCGACCTGAGATTAGTTCGAGAGCGGCTACGGTGCGGGCATGACCGATCCGCTGTCCCGGTTGCGGGCGTTGTGCACGCGGCTGCCCGAGGTCACCGAGAAGCTCAGCCACGGCGAGCCGACCTGGTTCGTGCGCCGGGCGTTCGTCTCCTACGCCGACCACCACCACGACGCCCGGCTCGCGTTCTGGTGCGCCGCGCCGCCGGGGGTCGCCGAGGAGCTGGTCGCGGCCTCGCCCGAGCGCTTCTTCCGGCCGCCCTATGTCGGACACCGGGGCTGGCTCGGCGTGTACCTCGACGTCGAGCCGGACTGGGACGAGATCGCCGAGATCGTCACCGACGCCTACCGCACGGTCGCGCCGAAGAAGCTGGTGGCTCAGCTCGACGAGGGCTGACCGTCCAGGTGCCGCAACGCCTCGTGGTACTTGCGCCGCAGCCGCTCCTGGGTCGCGTCGTCGAGCCGGCCCATGCGGTCGGCGGACATGTTGTCGGCGATGTCCGCGCGCTTGACGGCCAGCGCGATCGGGTTCGCCTTCACCCGGTCCAGGTAGCGCTGCTGCGGCTCGTCCGGCTCCTTGCTGATCGCGGCGACCGCTGCGAGCACCTCCGGCGGGCAACCCAGCCGGGCGAGGTCGTCGAGGGTCACGTCGGTGTCCTCGACCACGTCGTGCAGTACGGCGGTCATCCGCTGGTGGGTTCCGGTGACCCCGCCCATCACCCGCAGCGGGTGGGCGATGTAGGGCCGGCCCGACTTGTCCAGCTGCCCCTCGTGGGCGCGTCGGGCCAACTGGATGGCGTCATCCAGCGTGAACGTGCGCATCTGACCTCATCGAGTGAAGACGATCTTCCCGGCGGTCTCGCCGGCGAGCATCTGGGCGAATCCCGAGGGCGCGTCGGTCATGGGCAGCTCGGTGCCGATCTGCGGCCGGATTCCGCTCAGCCGGCAGAAGTCCAGCAGGTCGGCCAGCTCGTCCCGGGTTCCCATCATCGACCCCACGACCCGGATCTGGGTGAAGAACAGCCGCTGCAGGTCCGCGCTCGGGTCCGGGCCGCTGGTCGAGCCGGACACGACGATGGTGCCGCCCGGTCGGACCGAGCGCATCGAGTGACCCCAGGTCGCCTTGCCGACCGTCTCGAACACGGCGTCCACCCGCTCGGGCAGCCGTTCGCCGGATTCGAACGTCTCGTGGGCGCCCAGGCGTGCGGCCAGGGCGCGCTTCTCCTCGCTGCGGCCGGTCACCCACACCCGCATGCCGGCCGCGCGGCCCAACGCCACCAGGGCCGTCGACACCCCGCCCGACGCGCCCTGGACGAGCATCGTCTGCCCGGGGCGCAGGCCCGACTTGGTGAACAGCATCCGGTAGGCGGTCAGCCAGGCGGTGCCCATGCACGCCGCCTCGCTGAACGAGAGCTCCTCGGGCTTGGGCAGGACGTTGCGCTCGGGCACGACCACCGTGTCGGCGAAGGTGCCCTGGTACTTCTCGGTGAGCAGCGTTCGGCGCGGGTCCAGCGTCTCGTCGCCGTAGACCGAGGCGTCGCCGACCACGCCGTGCACCACCACCGGGGTGCCGTCCGCGAGCTCGCCGGCGCCATCGCAGCCCAGGACCATCGGGAACTGGTCGGCCTTGATGCCGACCCCGCGCAGCGTCCACAGGTCGTGCATGTTCAGAGACGCCGCCCGCACCGACACGGCCACCCAGCCCCGCGGCAGCTCCGGGTCCGGCCGCTCGCCCACCCGCAGCGCCTCGAGCGGCTGTTCCGGGTTGGCCTCGGCGGCGTAGACGGCGAACATGCCTCGAAACTTACCCACTTCGCCGGTGTGCCAACCCGTGACGTGGCGAAGGTCTAGTCTGGGAGCCATGCTGTCGGACTGGTGGAACGGCGTCGAGCTGTGGGTGCTCGGTCTGGCATTCCCCTTCCAGTTCGCCCTCGTCATGGCCGTTCTCGCGCCGCTGTGCCTGGTCGTCGCCTGGTTCATCGACCGGGTCATCGACCACGCGGCGGCCCTGTTCGGTCCCTCACCCGCCGACGACCGCCCCTTGGGCTCGGCTCCACCGGTCCTCGAGGTCGCTCCGGAGCTCGCCCCGGAGGTCATGGTCGAGGAGGCCGGCAGCGAGGAGGACGGCAGCGAGGGGGACGGGGACGAGCAGCGGGTGCCCGCCGCGTCGGCCGGCAGGTGATTTCCTAGGCTGGGGCCGTGGGGTCCTCTCGTCGCATCAGGGTCGCCCTGGCCGGACTCGTCGCGCTGGTGCTCGTGGGCTGGTTCGTCCGGGGGCTGGCGGTCGACGAGGAGCCGGTGCTCCCGGGCGCGGACTCCGGGCTGCCCGTGCGCGCGCTGTCCGACCTGCCCCAGGAGGCGGAGGGCACCTGGCGCCGGATCGAGCGGGGTGGACCCTTTCCGCACGACGAGGACGGCACCGTGTTCGGCAACCGGGAGCGCCTGCTGCCCAGCGAGGGGTCGGCCTACTACCGCGAGTACACGGTCGCGACGCCCGGGAGCGAGGACCGCGGCGCCCGCCGGCTGGTGACCGGACGCGAGGGTGAGCTGTACTACACCGAGGACCACTACGAGTCCTTCGTCGTCGTGGACCCGGAGCGGTGACGGCGTGACCGAGCACACGATCGACGGCACCGGGATCCGCACGAAGGCCGAGTTCATGGCCGCGGTCGCGGCCGCGTTGTCGTTCCCGGACTGGTTCGGGGCGAACCTCGACGCGCTGTACGACTGCCTGCGGGACCTGTCCTGGCTGCCGCCCGGGGAGCACGTGCTGGTGTGGCGGCACCCGGAGGTGCTGGCCGAGGCCGACCCGCGGACCTACCGGGCACTCGACGACGTGCTGCGCGACGCGGCGGTGCCCGGACGGTTCCGCGCCGAGCTCACCGGTCGGTGACCGGCACCCAGGAGGCGCGGCGCTTCTGGGCGAAGGCGGCGATGCCCTCCTGCCCCTCGGCGCCGGCGAAGAAGCCGGCGGACAGCTCGAGCATCTCGGCGAAGCCCTCTGCCGGGTCCACCGGCCTGGACTGGCGCAGCATCCGCTTGGTGGCCGCCAACGCGGTGGGGCCGCCCAGGACCAGCATGTCGGTGTAGCGCCGGACCTCGGCGTCGAGCCCGTCGGCCGGCACCGCGGCGTTGACCAGCCCGATGTGGACGGCGCGGGCGGCGTCGAACGTCTCGCCGGTGAGGAACAGCTCGTGCGCCGCCCGGGGCAGCAGCCGCGGCAGCACGGTCACCGAGATCACCGCCGGCACCAGACCCAGCCGCACCTCGGTGAACGCGAACGTCGCGGTGTCGACAGTGACCGCGATGTCGGCCGCGGCGACGATGCCGACACCGCCTGCCCTGGCCGGTCCGGCCAGCTTGGCCACCACCGGCTTGGGGCTGGTGAGTATCTGGGTCAGGATCTCCGGGAACTCGTTCACCCCGGCCGTGGTCGAGCCGGCGGTGCCGGCCTCCTTGAGGTCCATGCCCGCGCAGAACACCGGACCGGTGTGGTCGAGCACGACCACCCGCACCGCGTCGTCCGCGACGGCCGCGCCGAGGTGCTCGCGCAGCTCCCGGCGCAGCACCGCCGACAGCGCGTTGCGGTTGTGCGGGGAGTCCAGGGTGATCGTCGCGACACCGTTGTCCGTCGAGTAGCGCACCAGCTCAGCCATGCCTGGATGCTATCGGCCTCCCGGCACGACCAGGCCGGACTCGTAGGCGGCCACCACGGCCTGGGTCCGGTCACGCAGTCCGAGCTTGCCGAGCATGCGGCTGACGTGGGTCTTCACCGTCTCCTCGGTGACCACCAGGCGCCGCGCGATCTCCGGATTGGACAGTCCCTCCGCGACGAGCCGCAGGACCTCGGTCTCGCGCGGGGTGAGGGCGGCCAGCTCGGGTGGCCGGGGCCGCGGGCGCAGGCGGGCGAACTCGCCGATCAGGCGGCGGGTGACGGTCGGGGCGAGCAGCGCCTCGCCGACGGCGACCAACCGGACCGCGTCGAACAGGCGCTCGGCGGTGACGTCCTTCAACAGGAACCCGCTGGCGCCGGCTCGGAGGGCGTCGTAGACGTACTCGTCGAGGTCGAACGTGGTGAGGATGAGCACGCGCGGACCGTCGGCCAGGCGACGGGTGGCCTCGATGCCGTCCATCCGGGGCATGCGGACGTCCATCAGCACGACGTCCGGCCGGTGCTCCCGGCAGAGGGCCACGGCCTCGTCGCCGTCGCTGGCCGTTCCCGCGACGGCGAAGTCGGGCTGGGTGTCGAGCAGGGCGGCGTACCCCGTACGCACGACCTCGTGGTCGTCCGCGACGACGATCGTGATCGGGTCCATGCTCGCTCCGCTCATCCGCGTCTCACGGGGCCGGCAGGGGGAGCACCGCCTCGACGAGAAACCCGCCGAGGGTGAGCGGGCCCGCCCGCAGCGTGCCACCGACCGCGGTCGCGCGCTCGCGCATCCCCGCCAGTCCGTGCCCCGCGGCGGTCGCCGGGCCCGGCCCGTTGTCCCGGACGCGCACCCGCAGTTCCGTGCCGTAGCGCAGCTCCACGTCGACCGCGGCGCCGGGGGCGTGCCGGCGGGCGTTGGTGAGCGCCTCCTGCACGATCCGGTACGCGGCCAGCTCGACACCGGGTTCCAGCGGGACGGGTGGTCCGGAGACGATGAGCCGCGCACCCGTCGACTGGCGCGCGTCGTCGAGGAGGTCGACGAGCTGGCCGAGCCCGGGCTGGGGCCGGAGCGCTGCGGTCTCGGTGCCGTCCCGGAGCACGCCGAGCAGCCGCCGCATCTCGGTGAGCCCGCTGCGTGCCCGTTCCCCGATCTCGGAGAACCGTTGCGCGCCAAGGGGAGGGAGGTCCGGCGTGGTCAGCCGCGCGGTCTCGGCCTGCACCGCGATCATCGAGATGTGGTGGGCGACGACGTCGTGCAGCTCCCGCGCGATCCGCGCCCGTTCGCCGCGGGCGGTGTGCTCCACGACCGCGGCGGCGACGGCCTGCCGGGCGGCCCGGTGCAGCAGCGCCTCCCGCCGAGCGCGCGCGGCGACGCCGGCCCAGGCGGCGGCGGGGGCCAGCGCGCCGAGGAGCACGGTCATGGCGGTCGGACGCGTCACCGCGAGCACGACGAACGGGAGGACCAACGCCTGGGCCCATACCGTGCCGACCCGCACGAGCCCGACGAGGAGCGCCACCGCCGCGCCGACGGTGAGCACCTGCGGCAGGGCGAGGGAGAGAAACCCGGCCGCAGCCACGAGAAGGGCCGCGGGCCCCGGTGGGAACAGTCCGACGGAGACGGTGCCGGCGAGCGCGAGCAGGCAGAGGAAGACCCCGAACTGGAGACCGGCGCCGGCGGTGAGCACTCGCGCCAACGCCTCGCCGAACGCGCCGAGCCCGAGGAGGAAGGCCGCTGCCCGGGCCGCTTCCGCGGTGAGTGGCGGGAGGGGGGCGGTCGCCTGGTTCGCGGGGGCGTCGGAGGTCCGGCGGCGAGGTTCGCGGCGGCGCTCCCGGGGGCCCCCCGGTTTCCACGTTACCGGGTGGGGCCGACGGTTCGGGGGGTGCGCGGGGCGGGCTGTGGACAGCTCGTCGGAGTGGGGATGGTCGGGGCCGTCCGGGGGCATGGCGCCATTCTCTCCGCTGGTGCGCGTGCTGGCGTCACTCCCGCGAGCTACCTCCCGGGTGCGGGCGGGATCGCTCCGTGCCGGGACGACGGGGGGCCCGCCGGTCCATAACCTCCCAGGGCATGGAAGCCACCATCGAGGTCGTCGGGGTGCGGAAGCGGTTCGGGGGGACCACCGCCCTGGACGGGATGTCCTTCACCGTCACCCCCGGGCAGGTCACCGGGTTCGTCGGGCCCAACGGGGCGGGCAAGTCCACCACCATGCGCGTCATTCTGGATCTGGACTCAGCGGACGCCGGGCACGCGCACGTCGGCGGTCGGCCCTACCGCGAGCTGCGGCGACCCCTCGAGCACGTCGGGTCGTTGCTCGACGCCGGCGCGCTCCAGCCGTCGCGCTCGGCGCGCAACCACCTCCGGTGGCTCGCCCATTCCCAGGGCCTGCCGGCGAGCCGGGTGGAGGAGGTCATCCACCTCACCGGGATCGCCTCCGCCGCGCGGCGCAGGGCCGGCGGGTTCTCCCTGGGCATGCGCCAGCGGCTCGGCATCGCCGCGGCGTTGCTGGGAGACCCGCCGGTCCTCATGCTCGACGAGCCGTTCAACGGGATGGACCCGGAGGGCATCGTCTGGATGCGGACCTTCCTGCGGCAGAAGGCCGCCGAGGGCCGCGCCGTCCTGGTGTCGAGTCACCTGATGAGCGAGCTGCAGGACACCGCGGACCACCTGCTCGTCGTCGGGCGGGGGCGGGTCATCGCCGACACGAGCGTCGCCGCGCTCATCGCCGCGGCGTCGGGGGACCGGGTCTGTCTGCGCACCACCGCGCGGACCCCGGCGATGACCGTGCTCGCCGCCGCCGGTGCCACGGTCGCCGCCACCGGGGCGGACAGCCTCACCGTCAGCGGGCTCGCCGCCGCGGGGGTCGTCGCCGCGCTCAACGCGAACGACGTGCCGTTCACCGAGGTGAGCCCGCACCGCGCATCCCTGGAGGAGGCCTACATGGAGCTGACCCGCGAGGCCGTCGAGTTCCGGGCGGCCGGCTCGTGACGAACTCGATCAGGGCCGAGTGGACCAAGTTCCGCACCGTCCGCGGCTGGGTCATCGGCCTGCTCACAGCGATCCCACTGACCGTCCTGATCGGACTTCTGGGTCCGCTCGGCAGCAGCTTCGACTGCGCTGGTCCCAACGGAGCGCAGTGCCGCGGCAACACCCCGCCCATCGGACCGGACGGCACGCCGGTGTTCGACACGTTCTACTTCGTACACCGGACCCTCACCGGCGACGGCAGCGTCACAGCGCGGGTCGGCGCGCTCCGGGACGCCGAACCCTGGGCCAAGGCCGGCCTGCTCCTCAAAGAGGGCACCACAAGCGGCTCGCGGTACGCGGCGGTGCTGCTCACCGGCGGCCACGGCGTGCGCATGCAGTACGACTTCACCGAGGACATCGCCGGCCCGTCGCCCGACGAGGACAGACAGTGGCTCCGACTCACCCGAGAGGGAACCACGCTGACCGGCGAGACCTCCTCGGACGGGCGGCGCTGGAGCACGGTCGGCACCGTCCGGCTCGACTTCGGCGAGCGGGTCGAGCTCGGCATGTTCGTCTCCTCACCGCAGCACCTCGAGACCAGCAACACCTTCGGCGGCCGGTTGGACAGGGGCGCCCCGACCGTCGCCACCACCAGCTTCGACCAGGTGCGCACCACCGGCGCCGCGGCGGAGGACTGGCGCGGCACTGCCGTCGGCATCGACCCGGCACGCGAGCACGAGGTCGGCTTCACCGACGACGGCGGCGACCTCACGATCACCGGGACCGGCGACATCGCCCCGATTCCCGCCTCGGCCGGAAGCCTCGGCAAGACCGCGGAGAACGCGCTGGTCGGCGCGTTCGCGGGGCTGGTCGCGGTGCTCGTCGTCGCCGCCCTGTTCGCGACGAGCGAGTACCGGCGCGGCATCATCCGCACCAGCTTCACCGCGAACCCGCGCCGGGGTCAGCTACTCGCCGCGAAGGCCGTCGTCGTCGGCGGGTTGTCGTTCGTGGTCGGGGCCGTCTCCTCGGCGCTGGCGCTCCCGCTCGTCGAGCGGGCCGAGCTGGCGGAGGGCTTCTTCCAGCACCCGACAACGTGGCTCACCGAGCTGCGCCTGGTGCTGGGTACGGGCCTGCTGTTCGCGGTGGCCGCCGTGCTCGCGGTCGCGCTCGGCATGTTCCTGCGGCGCGGTGCCCTCACCGTCACAGCGGTCGTCGTGGGCGTCGTCCTTCCCTACCTGCTGGCTGTCGCGTCGGTCCTGCCGACGGGGCCCGCCGAGGTGCTGGTCACCGTCACCCCGGCCGCGGCGTTCGCCATCCAGCAGAGCGTTGAGGAGTACCCGCAGGTCGCCGCGAGCTACACGCCCGCGGACGGCTACTTCCCACTGTCCCCGACGGGCGGTCTCGTGGTCCTGTGCGGCTACGCGGCGGTGGCCGTCGTGCTTGCCGCGATCGCGACCCGCAGGAGGGACGCGTGAGCGCGCTGCACGCGGAGTGGACGAAGGCGTGGACGGTCCCCGGCACCGCCTGGCTGCTCGCCGGCGTCGTCACGCTCACCCCGCTGCTCGGCGTCCTCGCCGCGAGCTCCATGGCCGAGGGCGGCGACCCGGCGAGGACGAGCCTGCTCGGCGTGACACTGGGGCAGGCGGCGGTGGTGGGCCTCGCCGTGGCGACCGTGAGCGGCGAGTACGGCACGGGCATGATCCGCACGACGCTGACCGCCGTGCCCCGTCGGCTGGCCGTCCTGCGGGCGAAGGCGTTCCTGGTCTGCATGCTCACGGTGGCCGGGGGGACTGCCGCGGTCGGCGCCTCGGTTGCGGCGGGCGACGCCCTGCTGCCGGAGGGCCTGTCGATCGCCCAGGGGCCGGTGCTGCGCGCCGCCGTGGGGTCGGTGCTGTACCTGGCGCTGGTCGGGTTGCTGGGCGTCGGTGTCGCCGCCCTCGTCCGCGACGCCGCCACCGCCGTCGGTCTGGTGCTCGGCCTGCTGTTCCTGACGCCGATCGTCGCCTCGCTGGTCTCGGACCCGGACTGGCGTGAGCGGCTGCTGGAGTGGAGCCCGATGACCGCGGGCCTGGCGGTCCAGGCCACGGTCGACCTGGGGAGCCAGCCGATCGGGCCCTGGCAGGGCCTGGGGGTGCTGGCGGCCTGGGCCTCGGCCGCGCTGCTGGCCGGTGCGGCCGCCCTGCGGCTGCGGGACGCGTCCTAGTGGTGGGTGTGGTGGTACTGGTGCACCACGGCGTGGCCCTTGCCCCGGCCGATCAGCCACTTGTTCACCGGGACCGTCACCACGAAAGCCACCGCGAACGCGATCGCGAGGCTCACCCAGAACAGCACCGACAGCGGACCGGCCGCCATCGCGCCGGGGATCAGCACCATGATCGCGTTGTCGACGACCTCCATGACGGTGATCGAGAGCGTGTCGGCGGCGAGGGTGACCGACAGGGCGGCGCCGAAGGCCAGGCCGGCGCGCAGCACCGGGCGGATGGTCAGCGAGTAGCCGAACAGGAACGCGAGCGCGACCGAGAGGACCACCGTCGGCACGGTGGACCAGCCCAACGACGTTCCGATGACCATTCCGAGGACCTCGCCGATCGCGCAGCCGGTGAGGCAGTGCAGCGTCGCGCTGACGGCCGACTTCCATTGTTCGTTCATACCGCTGACTTTATACCCCTATGGGGTATGTGGCAACTTGACCTGGAGCGCGCTCCAGCAGCTAGGTTCTCGCGCAGCCGTAGGGAAAGGAGCCCAGATGCGCCACCGCACGCTCGGCGGGACCGGCATCGAGGTCAGCGTCCACTGCCTCGGGACGATGATGTTCGGAGCGGTCGGCAACCCCGACCACGACGACTGCGTCCGCATCGTGCACGCCGCGCTCGACGCGGGGATCACCATGGTCGACACCGCCGACATGTACTCCGCCGGCGAGTCCGAGGTGATCGTCGGCAAGGCGCTCGAGGGGCGGCGCGACGACGTGGTGCTCGCGACCAAGGTGCACTTCCCCATGGGCGAGGGCCCGAACCGGGGCGGGAACTCGCGGCGCTGGATCGTCCGGGAGGTCGAGGAGAGCCTGCGTCGGCTGCGCACCGACTGGATCGACCTGTACCAGGTTCACCGGCCCGACCACCGCACCGACATCGAGGAGACGCTCTCCGCCCTCACCGACCTGGTGCGACAGGGGAAGATCCGCGCGTTCGGCTGCTCGGCGTTCCCGGCCGAGGACATCGTCGAGGCGCACCACGTCTCGCTCGCGCGGGGCCTGCACCGCTTCCGCACCGAGCAGCCGCCCTACTCGCTGCTGGCCAGGGGGGTCGAGCGCGCCGTGCTGCCGACCTGCCAGCGGCTGGGAATGGGCGTGCTGGTGTGGAGCCCGCTCGCGTCGGGGTTCCTCTCCGGCAGGGTCCGCCGCGGCCGCCCGGTCGACCTCACCGCCGGCCGGGCCGGCCTGACACCCGGCCGGTTCGACGAGTCGATCCCGGCCAACGCCGCGAAGTTCGAGGCGCTCGAGCGGCTGGTCGAGCTCGCCGCCGACCTCGGCGTCACGCTGCCGGAGCTGGCGGTGGCGTTCAGCGCGGCCCACCCCGCGGTCACCTCGGTGATCATCGGCCCACGCACGATGGAGCAGCTCACGGCGACGCTCGCGGGCGCGGCGCTCACCCTCGACGACGCGACGCTCGACCGGATCGACGAGATCGTGCCGCCGGGTACCGACCTCTACCGGGCCGACGGGGCGTGGCTGCCCCCGTCGCTGGCCGAACCAGCGCGGCGCCGCCGCCCGGTGACCGACCGCGCGGCGGCGACGGGGTGAGGGCTCAGTCGGCCTTGCGGAAGCGGGCGTCGAAGAAGCTGAACGCCGCGAACGCGGTCAGGCCGGCGGCGACCAGGAACAGCAGCACGGTGCCGAACGGTTGGGCGGCGAGCGTGCGCAGTGCCGCGTCCAGGCCGGTGGCCTTCTTCGGTTGCGCCTGGACGGCGGCCACGATGAGCAGCACACCCGCCCCGCCGTAGACCGCGCCCAGAGCGGTGTAACCGACCTGGCCGAGCCGGGTCGCGGCCGTCCGCGTCGTCCGGCTCGTCCCGGCCAGGTCGAGCTCGCGGCAGAAGCGCTTGGCCAGGCCGTGCCGGGCGATCAGCAGCGCGGCGAGCACGACCAGCACGCCGAGCGCGATGACCACCGGCTTGCCCCAGGACTTGGTCAGCAGCCCGCCGACCAGGCCCTGCTGGGCGGTGTCGGTGGACGAGGCCGAGGAGCCGCCGGCGATCTTGGCGGCGCTGTAGGCGAGGTAGCCGAACAGGACAGCCTCGCCGAGGTTCATGGCCCGCAGCAGCAGGTCCGCACGGTTGGCGCGGGTGCCGAACACCGCCTCGGCCAGCTGCCAGAGCGCGCTGACGCCCAGCCCGACGGCGATCAGCCACAGCAGCACGTCGCCGCCGGTGTTCTTCGCGATCGACTGGAGCGCACCGGACTTGTCGGCTCCGCCGGCCCCGCCCGCGGGCGGGTCACCGGTCGCGACCTGCACGGCGAGGTACGCGACGAGCAGGTGGACCACACCGTAGATCACCAGGCCGATGCGGGCCACGGCCTGCAACGGCCGGCTCTTCGCCACCTTCTCCGGGGCGTCCGCCGCCTTCATGAGGACCTCACGGGGAACAACGCTATCCGCGGCCCGCCGTCGCCGCACAACGTGCCGATCAGGCGTAGCGGAGACCGGCGTAGCTCGCGGCCGCCTCGGCGAAGCGGTCCAGAACCAGGTCGGCGAGCAGCGGGTCCGGACCGAGCGGTTCGGCGAGGACCACGTCCGGGTCGGCGGCGCGGGCCAACGCGGCGACCCGGTCGGGCAGCCGGCCGGGCGCCAGGAACCAGGACGCGACGGCCAATCGCCGGGCGCCGGCGGCGCGGAGCAGCTCCACCGCGGCCGGCACGTCGGGCCGGGCGGCGCTGGCGAAGGCCGCTGTGACACCGGCCCAGCCCAACGAGCCGGCCCACTCCGCCGCCACCGCGGCCACGACCGCGTTCGCCGGAGCGTGTGAGGAGCCCGCGCCGGCGAGGACCACGCCTAGCCCGTCCTCGCCGGGGTACGCGCCGGCCTGGGCCAGGCGGCGCAGGGCGAGCGCGGGCAGCCGGGGATCGGGGCCGAGCACACCGGACACCGCGACCGACAGGCGCGGCAGCCGTGCCGTGGCCTCGGCCACCAGGGCGGGGAGGTCCACCCTGGCGTGGAAGGCCGTGCCGAGCAGCAGCGGCACGACGACGACGTCGCGGTGGCCCTCGCGGTGCAGCGCGGTCAGCACGTCGGGCAGCCGCGGCGCGGACAGGTCGAGGAACGCCGCCCGCACGTCCAGCTCCGGGGCGCGCAGGCGGAGCACCTCCACCAGCGCGGAGACGGTGGCCGCGCTGCGGGGGTCGCGGCTGCCGTGTGCGACGGCGACGAGCGGTGGCGCCATCAGCTCGTGCCCAGCACGGGAAGCGGCGCGCCGACGAGACCCGCTGCCAGCGTCGTGCCGTCGCCCGGGTCGATCACCAGGAACGCGCCGGTGCGCCCGTGCGTGCGGTACTCGTCGACCGGCACCGGCTCCGCCGTGCGCACCGAGACCTGACCGATCTCGTTGAGCGCCAACGACTCCGGGTACTCGGTCGTGGACAGCTTCTGCTCGTCGAAGCGCGTGCGCAGCTCGCCGACGATCGCCGGCACGGTGCGGGCGCCGTGTTTGACCAGCACCCGCGCGCCCGGGCGCAGCGGCTTGTCGGCGAGCCAGGCCAGCGTCGCGTCCAGCTCGTCGGTGAGCACCGGCGGGTCGTCCGCGGCCGCGAGCAGGTCGCCCCGGGAGATGTCGATCTCGTGCTCGAGCAACAGGGTCACCGAGGCGCCCGCGACGGCCTCGGCCAGCTCCCCGTCGCGGGTGTCGATCCGGGCCACCCGGGTGCGTGAGCCGCCGGGCAGCACGACGACCTCCTCACCCAGCCGGACGGTGCCGGCCGCGACCTGGCCGGCGTAGCCGCGGTAGTCCGGGTGCTCGGGTGTGCGCGGGCGGATCACGTACTGCACGGGGAAGCGGAACGGGGCCTCGTGCGGGTCCGGCTCCACCGGCACCGTCTCCAGGTGCTCGAGCAGGGTCGGGCCGGTGTACCAGGGCGTGCGGTCCGAGACGTCGACCACGTTGTCACCGACCAGCGCGGAGACCGGGATCGTGCGGACGGTGTCGGAGGTGTAGCCCAGTGCCGCGGCGTAGGTGGCGAACTCCTTCGCGATCACCTCGAACGTGCCCTGGTCGTACTCCGTCAGGTCGATCTTGTTCACCGCGAGCACCAGCCGCGGCACCCCCAGCAGCGCGAGAACCGCGGCGTGCCGCCGAGTCTGCTCGACCACACCCTTGCGCGCGTCCACGAGCAGGATCGCGAGCTGCGCGGTGGAGGCTCCGGTCACCGTGTTGCGGGTGTACTGGACGTGGCCGGGGGTGTCGGCCAGGACGAAGGTCCGCCGCGGGGTGGCGAAGTAGCGGTACGCGACGTCGATGGTGATGCCCTGCTCCCGCTCCGAGCGCAGTCCGTCCACCAGCAACGACAAGTCCGGAGTAGACAGTCCTTTGTCGACGCTCGCCCGGTGTACGGCGTCCAGCTGGTCGGCCAGGACGGACTTGGTGTCGTACAGCAGGCGCCCCACCAGGGTGGACTTTCCGTCGTCGACGCTGCCGGCCGTCGCGAGCCGGAGCAGGTCGCCCATCAGAAGTAGCCCTCCCGCTTGCGGTCCTCCATCGCTGCCTCGCTCAGCCGGTCGTCGGCGCGGGTGGCCCCACGCTCGGTCAGCCGGCTCGCCCCGACCTCCGCGATCACCTCGTCCAGCGTCGACGCGGTGGACGCCACGGCGCCGGTGCAGGAGCCGTCGCCCACCGTGCGGTAGCGGACCGTCCTGCGCTCCACGGTCTCGCCCTCGCGGGGCCCACCCCAGGGCCCGGCGGTCAGCCACATCCCGTCGCGGAGGTACACCTCGCGCTCGTGCGCGTAGTAGATCGACGGCAGCTCGATGTCCTCGCGTGCGATGTAGCGCCACACGTCGAGCTCGGTCCAGTTCGACAGCGGGAACACCCGCACATGCTCGCCCGGGCGGTGCCGGCCGTTGTAGAGGTTCCACAGCTCCGGGCGCTGCCGGCGCGGCTCCCACTGCCCGAACGCGTTGCGCAGGCTGAAGATCCGCTCCTTGGCCCTGGCCCGCTCCTCGTCCCGGCGCCCGCCGCCGAACACCGCGTCGAACCGGTGCTCGCCGATCGTGTCGAGCAGCGGCACCGTCTGCAGTGGGTTGCGCGTGCCGTCCGGGCGCTCGGCGAGCCGGCCGTCGTCGATCCAGTCCTGCACGCGCGCGACGACCAGCCGCAGCCCGTACCGCGCCACCACGCGGTCGCGGAACTCGATGACCTCGTCGAAGTTGTGCCCGGTGTCCACGTGCAGCAGCGGGAAGGGCACCGGCGCCGGCCAGAAGGCCTTCACCGCCAGGTGCAGCAGCACGGTGGAGTCCTTGCCGCCGGAGAACAGGATCACCGGCCGGTCGAACTCGCCGGCCACCTCGCGCATGATGTGGATCGCCTCGGACTCCAGGCGGCCCAGGGCGTCGAGGGTGAGCGTCCTCGGTGCGGTCGTGCGGTCGGCTGTGACTGTCATCCGTGCAACCCACATTCGGTCTTGGCCAGGCCGGCCCACCGGCCGCTGCGGGGGTCGGCGCCCGGCAGCGGTTTGGCGGTGCACGGCGCGCAGCCGATCGACAGGTAACCCTCGGACACCAACGGGTTCTCGAGGATCCCGTTGGCCTGGATGTATGCGTTGAACTCCGCGTCCGACCAGGCGGCGATCGGGTTCACCTTCACCAGCCCGTTGCGCTCGTCCCAGTCGACGATCGGGGTGTTCGCCCTGGTGGGCGCGTCGACCCGGCGCACGCCGGTGACCCACGCCTCGTACCTGGCCAGCGTCCGCCGCAGCGGCACGACCTTGCGCAGGTGGCAGCAGCGGTCCGGGGCCGTCCGGTTCAGCGGGCCGAACTCGGCCTCCTGGTCGGCGACCGACTGCTCGGCCTCCGCGTTGACGATCCTGATCCGCGGGTAGGTCAGCGCGATCGCGTCGCGGGTCCCGATGGTCTCGGCGAAGTGGTAGCCGGTCTGCAGGAACAGCACATCGACGTCGGGCCGGGCCCGGACCGCGAGGTCGATCAGCACCGCGTCCTGCATGTTCGACGCGACGATGAACCGCGGTCCGAACTCGGCCGCGGTCCAGGCCAGCGTCTCCTCGGCCGTCGCGCCGGCCAGGTCGACCGCGGCGCGGCCGGCGAGGGCGGCCAGCTCCTCCGCCGTTCTGGTCGTGGTGGTCACGTTGTCGCCTCCGCATGCTCGGTGGCCAGGTTGAGACCGACGAACTTCACGGTGAACACGCGCCGGCAGCCGGTGCACAGCCAGGCCGCGTGCGACTCCTCCTGCGGGCGAAGGTCCTCGTCGCCGCAGTAGGGGCAGTAGAAGGGGGTGGCGCGCTCGGTCATCGCAGGTCCGCGTCGTCCGCGCGGGCCACCCACTGCGCGAACCGCTCCTGCGGCCCGCGCTGGGCGACGAAGTGGCGTACGACGCGCTCGACGTAGGCCGGCAGCTCCTCGGCGGTGACCTTGTGGCCGCGCAGCTTGCGGCCGAAGCCGGCGTCGAGGCCCAGGCCGCCGCCGAGATGGACCTGGAAGCCCTCCACCTGGCGGCCGTCCTCGTCGGTGACGATCTGGCCCTTGAGCCCGATGTCGGCGGTCTGGATGCGGGCGCAGGAGTTGGGACAGCCGTTGATGTGCACGCTGACCGGCGCGGTCACCGCACTGGTGATGTCGGCCAGCCGCTCCTCCAGGGTGGCCACCAGGGTCGCCGCGCGGGCCTTGGTCTCGACGATGGCGAGCTTGCAGAACTCGATACCGGTGCAGGCCATCACCCCGCGCCGCCACGGCGAGGGGTCGGTCTGCAGGCCGAGCGCGGCGAGCTCGGCACGCAGCCCCGCCACCTCCGCCTCCGCCACGTCGAGCACGACCAGCTTCTGCTGCGGGGTGAACCGGACTCGGTTGGAGCCGACCCGCTCGGCCGCCTTGGCCACGGCCACCAGCGTCGAGCCGGAGACCCGGCCGGCGACCGGCGCCGCCCCCACGTAGAAGTTGCCGTCACGCTGGGGGTGGACCCCGACGTGGTCGCGCGGCAGCTCCGGGACCTCGGGGGCGGGCCCGTCGATCAGCGGGCGCTTGAGGTACTCGGTCTCCAGCACCTCGCGGAACCGTGCCGCGCCCCAGTCCTTGACCAGGTACTTGAGCCGGGCGCGGTTGCGCAGCCGCCGGTAGCCGTAGTCGCGGAAGACGCTGATCACGCCGGCCCAGACCTCGGCCACCTCGTCCAGCGGGACCCAGGTGCCGAGCCGCTGGCCGATCATCGGGTTGGTGGACAGGCCCCCGCCGACCCAGACGTCGAAGCCCGGCCCGTGCTCGGGGTGCCGGACGCCCACGAACGCGACGTCGTGCACCTCGTGGGCCACGTCGGGCAGACCCGAGATCGCGGTCTTGAACTTGCGGGGCAGGTTCGCGAAGGCCGGGTCGCCGACGAAGCGGCGGGTGATCTCCTCGATCGCCGGGGTGCCGTCGATGATCTCGTCCTCGGCGATCCCGGCGACGGGGGAACCGAGGATCACCCGGGGGCTGTCGCCGCAGGCCTCCATCGTGGTGAGGCCGACACCCTCGAGCCTCGCCCACACCGCCGGCATGTCCTCGATGCGGATCCAGTGGTACTGGATGTTCTGCCGGTCGGTGATGTCGGCGGTGTCGCGGGCGTAGGTCTGGGAGAGCTCACCGATGACCGTGAGCTGCTCGGTGCTGACCGCGCCGCCGTCGATCCGGACGCGGAGCATGAAGTACTCGTCGTCGAGCTCCTCCGGCTCCAGCGTGGCCGTGCGGCCGCCGTCGATGCCGGGCCGGCGCTGGGTGTAGAGGCCGTACCAGCGGAACCGCCCGCGGAGGTCGGCCGGGTCGATGCCGGCGAAACCGGTGTGGGCGTAGATGTTCTCGATCCGGGCGCGGACGTTGAGCGGGTTGTCGTCGCGCTTGCTCCGCTCGTTGGGGTTGAGCGGCTCGCGGTAGCCGAGCGCCCACTGCCCCTCGCCGCGCCGGGTGTTGCCCCGCCCGGCTGATGCCCTGCGCGGCGTGGTGGGAGTTGACACCCGTCCGACCTCCGAGTTCTGGGCGTTCGGACACGCCGTGAGATCCCGGGAAGGTGGGAGTCGACTCGGCGCACCCGGCGCCGGCTGACACGACAACGCGGCGCGCGGTTACCTGACGCGTCGGCACATCGCGCTGGAGACGCGAACGAAGTCCACGTGACGCCTGGCCACGAGGCGGACTTCGGTCGCTGCTGACACGTGGTTCAGCGTGCCACGGGTCCACCTGTTGGTCTACCGGCATCCGCATCGTGAGAAACGGTGACCCAGCTCATATGCGAGAGCCCCCCGTTTCACCCGAACGGGGGGCTCTCGAGACACGAGGCTCAGCGGCTGGGGTCGCGGACCGCGCCCTGGGAGGCGTCGGTGGCGAGGCGGGCGTAGGCGCGCAGCGCTGCGGTGACCGGGCGTTGGCGGTCCCGGGGCTGCCAGGGCCGCTCGCTGCTGTCCATCTTGGCCCGCCGGTCGGCCAGCACCTCGTCGGAGACCAGCAGCTCCAGCCGGCGCTCGTGCACGTCGATGAGGATCCGGTCGCCGTCCTCGACCAGGCCGATCGTGCCGCCGCCCGCGGCCTCCGGGGAGATGTGGCCGATCGAGAGACCGGAGGTCCCGCCGGAGAAGCGGCCGTCGGTGATCAGGGCGCACTTCTGGCCGAGGCCCGCGCCCTTCAGGAACGCCGTCGGGTGCAGCATCTCCTGCATGCCGGGACCACCGGCGGGGCCCTCGTACCGGACCACCAGCACCTCGCCCGGCTGGATCTCCCGGTTGAGGATCACGGACACGGCCTGCTCCTGGCTCTCCACCACACGGGCCGGGCCCTCGAAGCGGAACAGCTCCTCGTCGATGCCCGCCGCCTTGATCACCGCGCCGTTCTCGGCCAGGTTGCCGCGCAGCACGGCCAGCCCGCCTTCCACGGTGTACGCGTGCTCGACGTCGCGCACGCACCCGCCCGCGGCGTCGGTGTCCAGGGAGGACCAGCGGTTGGCCGTGGAGAACGCCTGGGTGGTGCGGACCCCGCCGGGGGCGGCGTGGTACAGCTCCACGGCCTCCGGCGCGGGGGACGCCGCGCGGACGTCCCAGGTCGACAGCCACTCCGCCATGGTCGGGCTGTGGATCGTGTGCACGTCCTCCTCCAGCAGCCCCGCCCGCCACAGCTCGCCCAGGATGGCCGGGATGCCGCCGGCCCGGTGGACGTCCTCCATGTGGTAGTCGGAGTTGGGGCTCACCTTCGACAGGCAGGGCACCCGCCGGCTGATCGCGTCGATGTCGGCCAGCGTGAAGTCCACCTCGCCCTCGCGGGCCGCGGCGAGGATGTGCAGCACGGTGTTCGTCGACCCGCCCATGGCCATGTCCAACGCCATCGCGTTGACGAACGCGGCCCGGGTGGCGATCGAGCGCGGCAGCGCGGTGGCGTCGTCCTCGGCGTACCAGCGCCGGGCGAGCTCCATGACCGTGGTGCCGGCGCGGGAGAACAGGTCCCGGCGGGCGGCGTGGGTGGCCAGCGTCGAGCCGTTGCCGGGCAGGGCCAGGCCCAGCGCCTCGGTCAGGCAGTTCATCGAGTTCGCGGTGAACATGCCCGAGCACGAGCCGCAGGTCGGGCAGGCCGAGCGCTCCACCTCGGAGAGCCCGAGGTCGTCGACCCTGTCGTTGGCCGAGGCCGCGATCGCCGTGATCAGGTCCGAGGACGGGTGCGCGACGCCGTCGACGACGACGGCCTTGCCGGCCTCCATCGGGCCGCCGGAGACGAACACCGTCGGGATGTTGAGCCGCATCGCGGCGTTGAGCATCCCCGGGGTGATCTTGTCGCAGTTCGAGATGCACACCAGCGCGTCGGCGGCGTGCGCGTTGACCATGTACTCCACGCTGTCGGCGATGATCTCCCGCGAGGGCAGCGAGTAGAGCATGCCGCCGTGGCCCATCGCGATCCCGTCGTCCACGGCGATCGTGTGGAACTCCCGCGCCGTGCCGCCGGCCGCGCTGACGGCCTCGGCGACGATGTCGCCGAGGTCGCGCAGGTGCACGTGGCCGGGCACGAACTGGGTGTAGGAGTTGGCGATCGCCACGATCGGCTTGCCGAAGTCGCTGTCGGTCATGCCGGTGGCCCGCCACAGGGCCCTGGCACCGGCAGCGTTGCGACCGTGGGTGGTGATGCGTGAGCGGAGCTCGGGCACGGCTCCTCCAGTCCTAGTCGTCGGCCGTGGCGGCCGCTGGTGCTTGGGATGCGGTCCCGGACTCCGTCTCGGGAGCGCTGGCGGGCGGCGCGGTGGGGTCGTCCAGGCGGCCGCCGCTGATCAGCGCGAGCGCGGGCAGGTGGTGGGTACGCACCGACGGCAGCGGTTGCTCCGTCCCGCTGGTGAGCACCGCTCGGACCCAGGACCGCTCGGACAGGCGCAGCGCGCGGATGTCGCTCCAGGGCAGCCGGCGCCGCCGGAACAGGGTGCGCACGACCAGGCCGTCGGCGTCGGCGGTCGTGCGCAGCCGCAGTACCGCGGCGATGAGGCCGAGCGGGACGAGGTAGGCCGGCAGCAGCCACGGCGAGGCCGAGGCGAACGGGGTCATCGTCACGATCAGCAGCAGGCCACCCAGAACCGCCGTCGCGGGGGTGCGGAAGACGAGCCGGGAGGGGGTCTGCTGCTGCGCGGTGGTCACTCTCGCAATTGTGCCACCGCCCAATAGGTGGGATCACGTTCCCACGGTGTTGACGCTGTACTGCCCACGCACTAGCGTCTCGGGCGTGCCCATGCAGACCGGTCTCGTACTTCCCCAGCGCGTTCGACGCTGAGGAAGTCAGGCTGCGTCGAACGCGCGACCCTCGTACGACCCACACGGTCGGCGGGGGTTTTTTCATGCGTGAGAGCCTGAGTCCGCGACCACTGCGCTATCACCGATAACACCAGAGGCTGAAGCCGATGACCAGTGCGACACAGCGGCCGACCCCGGTCGTGCCCACCCCGGGGCCGGCACGGACCCCAGGAGCCAGACCCAAGCCAGCGCCCCCGACGGGTACACCCGTCCGGGTGACGGGCGCGCAGTCGCTCGTCCGGTCGCTCGAGGCGGTAGGCGTCGAGGTGGTGTTCGGTATTCCCGGGGGCACGATCCTGCCCGCCTACGACCCGCTGCTCGACTCGACCAAGGTCCGGCACGTCCTGGTCCGCCACGAGCAGGGCGCCGGGCACGCGGCGACCGGCTACGCGCAGGCCACCGGCAAGGTCGGCGTGTGCATGGCGACCTCCGGCCCCGGGGCGACCAACCTCGTCACCCCGCTCGCCGACGCCAACATGGACTCGGTGCCGGTCGTCGCGATCACCGGCCAGCAGACGCGTGCCCTCATCGGCACCGACGCCTTCCAGGAAGCCGACATCTGCGGGATCACGATCCCGATCACCAAGCACAACTTCCTGGTGACCGACCCCGCGGAGATCCCGCGCACGATCGCCGAGGCCTTCCATCTCGCCGCCACCGGCCGGCCCGGCCCGGTGCTGGTCGACATTCCCAAGGACGTGCTCCAGGAGGCCACCTCGTTCTCCTGGCCGCCGGAGCTGCGCCTGCCCGGCTACAAGCCGACCACCCGACCGCACGGCAAGCAGGTCCGCGAGGCCGCGAAGCTGATCGCGGCCGCCCGGCGGCCGGTGCTCTACGTCGGCGGCGGCGTGATCAAGGCGTCCGCCTCGGCCGAGCTCGCGACGCTGGCCGAGCTGACCGGCATCCCGGTGGTCACCACGCTGATGGCCCGCGGCGCCTTCCCCGACTCGCACCGGCAGAACCTGGGCATGCCCGGCATGCACGGCACGGTCGCCGCGGTCGCCGCCATGCAGAAGGCCGACCTGCTGATCGCGCTCGGCGCCCGGTTCGACGACCGGGTGACCGGTCAGCTCGCCTCGTTCGCGTCGGACGCACAGATCGTGCACGCGGACATCGACCCGGCCGAGATCTCCAAGAACCGCCGGGCCGACGTGCCGATCGTCGGCGACTGCAAGGAGATCATCGCCGAGCTGACCGCCGCCGTGCGGGCCGAGTACGACAACGGCGGCACGCGGGCCGACCTGAGCGCGTGGTGGCAGCAGCTGGACGGCATCCGCGAGACCTTCCCGCTGGGCTACGAGTGGCCGGGCGACGGTGCGCTCTCCCCGCAGTACGTGATCCAGCGGATCGGCCAGATCGCCGGCCCGGACGCGATCTACACCGCCGGCGTCGGCCAGCACCAGATGTGGGCGGCGCAGTTCATCTCCTACGAGAAGCCGGCCACCTGGATCAACTCGGGCGGGCTCGGCACGATGGGCTTCGCCGTGCCGGCCGCGATGGGCGCCAAGTTCGGCATGCCCGACCGGGTGGTCTGGGCCATCGACGGCGACGGCTGCTTCCAGATGACCAACCAGGAGCTCGCGACCTGTGCCATCGAGGGCGCGCCGATCAAGGTCGCCGTGATCAACAACGGCAACCTGGGCATGGTCCGGCAGTGGCAGAACCTCTTCTACTCCGAGCGCTACTCCCAGACCGACCTCGGTACGCACAAGCACCGGATCCCGGACTTCACCCTGCTCGCCGAGGCGCTCGGCTGCGCCGGTCTACGCTGTGAGTCCAAAGAGGACGTCGACCGGGTGATCAACCGGGCGATGGAGATCAACGACCGGCCGGTCGTGATCGACTTCGTGGTCGGCAAGGACGCCCAGGTGTGGCCGATGGTGGCCGCCGGCACCGGCAACGACGAGATCATGGCCGCGCGCGGCATCCGCCCGCTGTTCGACGAGGACTGAGAGGAGCGACGATGAGCTCTCACACCCTGTCCGTCCTGGTCGAGAACAAGCCCGGTGTGCTGGCCCGCGTGGCCGGCCTGTTCTCCCGGCGCGGTTTCAACATCGAGTCCCTCGCCGTCGGCCCGACCGAGCACGCCGACGTGTCCCGGATGACGATCGTGGTCGCGGTCGACGAGCTACCGCTCGAGCAGGTGACCAAGCAGCTCAACAAGCTGGTGAACGTCATCAAGATCGTGGAGCTGGACCCGGGTGTCTCGGTCCAGCGCGAGCTGCTGCTGGTGAAGGTCAGGGCCGACGCGACGGTGCGGACCCAGGTACTGGAGACCGTGCAGCTGTTCCGCGCGAAGGTGGTGGACGTGTCCCCGGAGGCGCTGACCGTGGAGGCCACCGGCACCGCGGACAAGCTGGAGGCGTTGCTGCGCATGCTCGAGCCGTACGGGGTGCGCGAGATGGTGCAGTCCGGGATGGTCGCCATCGGCCGCGGCCCGCGCTCGATCACCGCTACCGGCGTTCGCTAGTTCTGCTCCCACACTTCAAGGCTCACCCAAGGAAGGAAGTACTCACCAGCATGGCAGTCGAGATCTTCTATGACGACGATGCGGACCTCTCGATCATCCAGGGCCGCCGCGTCGCGGTGATCGGCTACGGCAGCCAGGGCCACGCGCACGCCCTCTCGCTGCGCGACTCCGGTGTGGACGTCCGGATCGGACTGCCCGCGTCGTCGAAGTCGCGGCCCAAGGCCGAGGAGGAGGGCCTGACCGTCGGCACGCCGGCGGAGGTCTCCGAGTGGGCCGACCTGATCATGATCCTCGCGCCGGACACCAGCCAGCGGAAGATCTACGCCGAGGACATCGCGCCGAACCTCAACGACGGCGACGCGCTGTTCTTCGGGCACGGCTTCAACATCCGCTACGGCCTGATCACCCCGCCGTCCAACGTGGACGTCGCGATGGTCGCGCCGAAGGGCCCCGGGCACCTGGTGCGCCGCCAGTTCGTCGACGGCAAGGGCGTGCCCTGCCTGATCGCGGTGGAGCAGGACGCCTCCGGCTCGGCGCAGGCGCTGGCGCTGGCCTACGCCAAGGGCATCGGTGGCTCCCGGGCCGGCGTCATCAAGACGACGTTCAAGGAGGAGACCGAGACCGACCTGTTCGGCGAGCAGGTCGTGCTCTGCGGTGGAACCACCGCGCTGGTGCAGGCCGGGTTCGAGACCCTGGTGAACGCGGGCTACGCGCCGGAGGTCGCCTACTTCGAGTGCCTGCACGAGCTCAAGCTGATCGTCGACCTGATGTACGAGGGCGGCATCGCCCGTATGCGCTACTCGATCTCCGACACCGCCGAGTACGGCGACGTCACCCGCGGCCCGCGGGTGATCACCGACACGGTGCGCGAGGAGATGCGCAAGATCCTCGGCGAGATCCAGAACGGCGACTTCGCCAAGGAGTGGGTGGCCGAGGACGACGCGGGCCGGCCCAACTTCGCCAAGCTGGTGGAGGCCGGCGAGCAGCACCCGATCGAGGAGGTCGGCCGCAAGCTGCGCGGCCTGATGTCCTGGGTCGACCGCCCGATCACCGAGACGGCCTGACCGACGCCCCTGGAGGCCTCCGGCCGGCGGATCGGAGGCCTCCAGGGTAGGTTTGTCGCTGTGAGTGACGAGGGGACCCGCGCGAGTGCACCCATCTACGACGACAAGGCGCACGTCCGCGGCAAGCTGGACCTGACCGAAGCCGAGTGGCAACGAGCCGCGGAGCCGGACGCCGACCCCGACGGTGAGTACGTCGAGATCGCGTTCGTCCCGCACACCGACGGCAAGACCTACATCGCGATGCGCAACTCCAAGCACACCGGGCCGGACGACACCGTGCTGGTGTTCACCGAGTCGGAGTGGGACGCCTTTGTCGCCGGCGCCAAAGCCGGCGAGTTCGACGAACCCTGGTAGAGGCGGAATTGGCTGGAGGCCCGCAAGAATCCGGAGAGGCGGGCTATGTCTGACACCTGGCACCGGATGCTGGTCGTCGGTGCCGTCGCCACCGGCGCCTTCGCGGTCTTTCTGACCTTCGAGTACCTGCTGCGTCGTCTGCTGCGCCGGCTCGCTCGGCGCGTTCCGGTGCTCGACGGGCTCGTCGACCACACCCACCGGCCGTTCCGCCTGTTCGGGCTGCTGGTCGTGTTGCGGGCGGTCGTGGGACCGGAGCTGCCGGAGGGCTGGCGGGAACCGGTGAGCCACGTGCTGACCCTGCTCCTGATCGCCAGCGGGGCCTGGCTGCTCGGCGGAGTGCTCGTCGCCATGGAGCACACGGCCCTGTCCCGGCTGCGGATCGACGAGCGGGACAACCGGCACGCGCGGCGGGTGAAGACCCAGGTCACCCTGGTACGCCGGGTCACGGTGGCCGCGGTCGCGGTGCTCGCGCTGGCGGCCATGCTGATGACCTTCCCCGCCGCCCGCGCGGCCGGGACGAGCCTGCTCGCCTCGGCCGGGGTCATCGGGGCGATCGCCGCGCTGGCCGCGCAGTCGCTGCTGGGCAACGTGTTCGCCGGGCTGCAGATCGCGTTCAGCGACGCCATCCGGCTCGACGACGTGGTCATCGTCGAGGGGGAGTGGGGCCGGATCGAGGAGATCACGCTGACCTACCTCGTCGTGCGCATCTGGGACGACCGCCGGCTGGTGTTACCCACCTCGCACTTCATGTCGCAGCCGTTCGAGAACTGGACCCGGCACGAGGCCGCGCTGCTCGGCACGGTCGAGCTCGACCTCGACTGGGCGGTGCCGGTCGAGGAGATGCGCGGAGAACTGCGGAAAATACTCGAAAGTACCAATCTGTGGGACGGTCGGGAGTGCGTTCTCCAGGTCACCGACGCCACCCACTCACTCGTCCGGGTACGCGCACTGGTCAGCGCGAGTGACGCGCCGACCCTCTGGGACCTGCGCTGTCACGTGCGGGAACGCCTCGTGGGCTGGGTTCGCGACCGGAAGCCGGACGCCCTGCCCAGGCTGCGCACCGAGCCGATGTCGGTTGGCTCACCGGATGGTGGGACGGTTCGCCTGACCTCCTAGACTGCCCGCAGGTTGGTTACAGCGCCGTAACCGCGCCCCCAACAACCGGCAATGTATGGAGCTCGCGCCGTGACCCAGTCAAGCCGCCCCGTTGTCCTGATCGCCGAGAAGCTCGCGCCGTCGACGCTCGAAGTCTTCGGTGACGAGGTGGAGGTCCGCCACGTCGACGGCACGGACCGCACAGCACTGCTGTCCGCGGTCGCCGAGGCGGACGCGTTGCTGGTGCGCTCCGCCACGAAGGTGGACGCCGAGGTGTTCGCCTCGACCAACCGGCTCAAGGTCGTCGCCCGCGCCGGCGTCGGTCTGGACAACGTCGAGGTGCCCGCGGCGACCGCCCGCGGCGTGCTCGTCGTCAACGCGCCTACCTCGAACATCGTCTCGGCCGCCGAGCACGCGGTCGCGCTGCTGCTCTCGCTGGCCCGACGCATCCCGCCGGCCGACGCCAGCCTGCGCGCCGGGGAGTGGAAGCGCAGTGCGTTCTCCGGCGTGGAGATCTGGGGCAAGACGGTCGGCGTCGTCGGCCTGGGAAAGATCGGCCAGCTGTTCGCCCAGCGTCTCGCCTCCTTCGGCACCGAGCTGATCGCCTACGACCCCTACGTGTCCCCGCAGCGGGCCGCCCAGCTGGGAATCGAGCTGGTCGAGCTGGAGGAGTTGCTGGCCCGGGCCGACATCATCTCCATCCACCTGCCCAAGACGCCCGAGACCAAGGGGCTCATCGGCGCCGACCAGCTGGCCAAGACCAAGCGCGGCGTGCTGATCGTCAACGCCGCGCGGGGCGGGCTGATCGACGAGGAGGCGCTGGCCGACGCGGTGCGCGAGGGTCAGGTGGGTGGTGCCGGCGTGGACGTCTTCGCCACCGAGCCGACGACCTCGAGCCCGCTGTTCGAGCTGCCCAACGTCGTGGTGACACCGCATCTCGGCGCGTCCACCGGCGAGGCCCAGGACCGGGCCGGGACCGACGTCGCCCGTTCGGTTCTGCTCGCGCTGCGCGGCGACTTCGTGCCGGACGCGGTCAACGTCGCCGGCGGCGCCGTCGGCGAGGAGGTGCGGCCGTTCCTGCCCCTCACCCAGAAGCTCGGTGCGGTTCTGGCCGCCCTGAGCGGTAACACGCCGACCTCCATCAACATCGAGGTCCGCGGTGAACTGTCCAATGAGGACGTGCAGGTGCTGCCGCTCGCCGCGATGCGGGGTGTGTTCAGCGGTGTGGTCGCCGACCAGGTGACGTTCGTCAACGCGCCCCGGCTCGCCGAGGAGCTCGGCGTCGAGGTCACCCTGCAGAAGGAGTCGGAGAGCACGCACTACCGCAGCCTCGTCACGCTGCGCGCCGGCTACGCGGACGGAACCATCCTCAACGTCTCCGGCACGCTCAGCGGCCTCGCTCAGGTCGAGAAGATCGTCGAGGTGAACAACCGCGGGTTCGACCTGCGGGCCGAGGGCGTGCTGCTGGTGCTCGAGTACGCGGACCGACCCGGTGTCATGGGCACCGTGGGAACCCTGCTCGGCGGCGCCGGGATCAACGTCGAGGCGGCCCAGATCAGCCAGACGAGTGGCGGCGCGGACGCCATGATGCTGCTGCGGGTGGACCGGCCGGTCGACCACTCCGTGCTGGAGTCGATCGGTGCCGCGGTACGTGCGACGGTCATCCGGGCTGTCGACTTCGGCTGAGAAACACCCGCGACACCACCTAGTCGGGTGGCCAGCAGCGGAGTTCGGTCACTGTGCCGGTAACCTTCGCCTGGACAACTGAGCCCGAAAATTCCGGGAGGTGTGCATGCGGCTCGCGGTGATCCCCGGCGACGGGATCGGGCCAGAAGTGATCGCCGAGGCGCTCAAGGTGCTGGGTGAGGTGGTTCCCGATGTCGAGGTGACGAAGTACGACCTCGGGGCCGCCCGGTGGCATTCGACGGGGGAGCTGCTGCCCGAGTCGGTCCTCGGCGAGCTGCGCCAGCACGACGCGATCCTGCTCGGCGCCGTCGGCGACCCGTCGGTACCCAGCGGCATCCTCGAGCGCGGGCTGCTGCTTCGGCTGCGCTTCGAGCTCGACCACCACGTCAACCTCCGCCCGGCAAGGCTTTACCCGGGGGTCTCCAGCCCGCTGGCCAGCCCCGGCGAGATCGACATGCTGGTGATCCGCGAGGGCACCGAGGGCCTCTACGCGGGCAACGGCGGCCTGCTGCGCAAGGACACCCCGTACGAGATCGCCACCGAGGTCAGCGTCAACACCTCCTACGGTGTCGAGCGGGTGGTGCGCGACGCGTTCGCGCGGGCGGTCGCCAGGCCCCGCAAGCACCTCACGCTCGTGCACAAGACCAACGTGCTCACCCACGCCGGGTCGCTGTGGTCGCGGGTCGTGGAGGAGGTGTCGCTGCAGCACCCCGACGTGACGGTGGCCTACCAGCACGTGGACGCGGCGACGATCCACATGGTGACCGACCCCGGCCGCTTCGACGTGATCGTCACCGACAACCTGTTCGGGGACATTCTCACCGATCTGGTGGCCGCCGTGACCGGCGGTATCGGGCTCGCGGCGAGCGGGAACATCGACATCACCCGGCGCAACCCGTCGATGTTCGAGCCGGTCCACGGCAGTGCCCCGGACATCGCCGGCCAGGGGGTCGCCGACCCGACGGCCGCGGTGCTGTCGGTCGCGCTGCTGCTCGACCACCTCGGCGAGCACGAGGCCGCCCGCCGGATCGAGGCGTCGGTCGCGTTCGACCTGGCGACGCGGGACCACCCCTCGCCCGGCAGCACCTACGCCATCGGCGACCGGCTGGCCGCCCTGGTCTCCTCCAACAACCCCACCACCGGAGCCGAGCTCTGAGGAGTCCCACGCTGTAGGACAACGGGCCCGCGCGTTGGTACGCGCGGGCCCGTTGTGGCACCATGCGACCGTGACCACTTTCAGCGTGATCATTATCGATGGGCGCGTCGGATAGCCGATTCCGGAACCGACGCGCTGACCTCCTGCATCCCCCGCGGGAGGTTTTTTTGTGCCCTGGTACAGCTGGTGAAGGGATACGTCGTGACTCGCACGACCCCGGCCGAGACCCCGCTCGGCGACTCGTTCCACGTGTTCGACACGACGTTGCGGGACGGGGCGCAGCGGGAGGGCATCACCTACTCGCTGGCCGACAAGCTGGCCGTCGCGCGGCTGCTCGACGAGTTGGGCGTCGGCTTCATCGAGGGCGGCTGGCCGGGGGCGCTGCCCACCGACACCGAGTTCTTCGCCCGTGCCGCGGCGGGTGACCTCCAGCTGCGGCACGCTGCGCTGGTCGCGTTCGGCGCGACCCGCCGGCCCGGTGCCAAGGCCGACCAGGACCCCCAGGTCCGGGCGTTGCTGGACTCCGCGGCGCCGGTGGTCACGCTGGTCGCCAAGTCCGACGTGCGGCACATCGAGCGGGCGCTGCGGACCGATGCCGCCGAGGCCGCCGCGATGGTCCGCGACACGGTCGCCTTCCTGGTCGGCGAGGGGCGGCGGGTGTTCCTCGACGCGGAGCACTTCTTCGACGGCTTCGCCCACGACCCGGACTGCGCGCTGCGGGTGCTCACCGCGGGTGTCGAGGCCGGTGCCGACGTCGCGGTGCTCTGCGACACCAACGGGGGACAGCTGCCGCTGCGGCTCGCCGACACCGTCGGCGAGGTGATCGCACGGACCGGGTTCCGGGTGGGCATCCACTGCCAGGACGACACGGGCTGCGCGGTGGCCAACAGCGTCGCCGCGGTGCAGGCCGGCGCGACCCACGTCCAGTGCACCGCCAACGGCTACGGCGAGCGGGCCGGGAACGCGGACCTGTTCGCGGTGGTCGGCAACCTCGTCACCAAGCTCGGTATGCCGGTGATCCCGGCGCACTGCGTGCCCGAGCTGTCGAGGGTCTCGCACGCCCTCGCCGAGATCGCGAACCTCGCCCCCGACACCCACCAGGCCTATGTCGGGGCGTCGGCCTTCGCCCACAAGGCGGGGCTGCACGCGAGCGCGATCAAAGTGGACCCGTTGCTGTACAACCACATCGACCCCGAGGTGGTCGGCAACGACATGCGGGTCCTGGTCACCGAGATGGCCGGCCGGGCCAGTCTCGAGCTCAAGGGACGTGAGCTCGGGATCGACCTGGCCGGCCAGCCGGCCGCGCTGACCAGCGCGGTGCGCAGGGTCAAGGAGTTGGAGTCGCGCGGCTGGTCGTTCGAGGCCGCCGACGCGTCGTTGGAGCTGTTGCTGCGCAGGGAGCTCGCCAGCGCCGAAGGCGTCCCCGCCGAACTGGCCACTGTGGAGACCCCGCCGTTCGCCCTGGAGTCCTACCGGGTGATCCTCGACCACCGAGCCGACGGGGTGGTGGTGTCCGAGGCGACGGTCAAGGTCCACGTCGGGGACGCACGGGCGATCGCGACCGCGGAGGGCAACGGCCCGGTGCACGCGCTGGACGCGGCGCTGCGCGAGGCGCTGCGCCCGCACCTGCCGTGGCTGGACGAGGTGGCGCTGACCGACTACAAGGTGCGCATCCTCACCGACCGGCCCGGCACCGACGCCGTCACCAGGGTGCTGGTCGAGTCCACCGACCGGGAGCGCGAGTGGACGACGGTCGGGGTACACGGCAACATCGTCGAGGCCAGCTGGCTGGCGCTGTGCGACGCCTTGGTGCACAAGGCCTTCCGGGCGAGCCACCCGGTCGGGTCCTGACGCCGCGCCCGCGCCGGGGGCACCACCGGGTCGTCAGTACGCTGCTGGCGTGCGTATTGCTCGAGTTGCCTCACCGACCGGTGTCGCGTTCGCCGCCATCCACGGCGAGGGGGACGACCTCGTCGCGGTGGAGATCGCCAACGATCCCAACACGACACCCTGGACCGACCCGACGTTCACCGGCACCCGTTGGCCGCTGGCCGACGTCCGCCTGCTCACCCCGTTCCTGCCGCCGAAGATCGTGTGCATCGGCCGCAACTACGCCGAGCACGCGACGGAGCTGGGCAACGAGGTGCCCGAGGCGCCGATCATGTTCCTCAAGCCGAACACCGCGGTGATCGGCCCCGGCGCGGAGATCAAACTCCCGCCGGACTCGTCCCGGGTGGACTTCGAGGCCGAGCTGGCCGTGGTGATCGGCGTGGGCGGCCGGGACATCCCCGCGGAGCGGGCGATGGCCTCGGTACTCGGCTACACGATCGCCAACGACGTGACGGCGCGCGACCAGCAGAAGGCCGACGGCCAGTGGACCAGGGCCAAGGGCCACGACACGTTCTGCCCGCTCGGCCCGTGGATCGAGACGAACTTCGACCCCTCGGACGTGGCGATCCGCACCGAGCTCGACGGTGAGGTCAAGCAGGACTCGCGCACCTCGCTGCTGCTGCACGACGTCCCGGCCCTGATCGAGTACATCTCCGCGGTGATGACGCTGCGGCCGCTGGACGTCATCCTCACCGGCACCCCGGCCGGGGTCGGCCCGATGGAGCCCGGCCAGACCGTGTCGATCACGATCGAGGGGCTCGGGACGTTGAGCAACCCGGTGGTCCAGCGGGTCTAGCCGACGATCACGCAGGTGGGCGTGCCGGTGCGGAACCGGCGCGGCTCACCGCCGGTCAGTGGGAACGAGACGATCGCGTCGTCGCGCTGGGCGGCGACGTGGCAGACCCCGTCGGTGATCGTGAAGTGGCGTGGGAAGGCGCCGCTGGGATGGTCGACCAGCGCGGCGGGGGTGGCGCCGGACAGGTCGAACTCGGTCACCCGGTCCGGTCCCCGGTTCGACACGTACAGCCGCTCGCCGACGATCTGCGCGTGGGCGACGTGGTTGGGGCCGTCGGGGTAGGGCCGCGCCGTCGCCCCGGTCACGTCGATCGGGGTGAAGGTGCCGGCCGGACCCTCGCGGACGGTGACCACGGTGCCGGACAGCTCGCCGGGCACGTAGGCCAGGTCGGTGCCGGGCCGGCGCACCAGCTGGCGCGGCCCGGTGCCCGGCGGCATCGCGGACACCGCGACCGGCTCCAGGGTGCCCGCCCCGGACAGCAGGTAGGTGTGGATCTCGTCGGTGCCCAGGTCGACCGCCGACACCAGCGTCCCCGCGGGAGTCTCCACGGACACGGCCATGTGCACGTGCGCGGCCTCCTGGCGGTCGGCGACGGGGCCGCTGCCGGAGTGCTCGACCAGCTCGGTCCGACCGGTGACGCTGCCCGCGGCGTCGAGGCCGAACACCGCGAGGCTGCCGCTCGAGTAGTTGGCGCACAGCAGGAAGCGCTCGTCCGGGGTGACCGCGAGGTGGCAGGGGTCCGCGCCGCCGGAGGACACCCGGTCGACGACCTCGAACGTGTCGAGGGACACCGTGGTGATCCCGCCGTCCGCCGACTCGTTGGCCGCGTACAGCACCGGCGCGGTCGGATGCCTGGCAAGCCAGGAGGGCGAGGCCATCGCCACCTCGGCGACGACCGTGAGGTCGCCGGACGGGTCCGCGCGCAGGGCGGTGATCCCGGTGCCGTTGCCGTCGCTGGCGGAGGTGTAGCAGCCGACATAGAACATGCCACACCCTATCGGGGTGTGACCAGGGTCGGCGGCCGTCCACTGTGCTCGCGTGGAGAATGGCGGCATGGACGAGTTGGTCGGCGAGTGGTCGTCGAAGGCGTCGGGGCTGCACCACAGCACGTTCGAGGACGAGGCCTTCGGCTTCCTCGCCAGCGGGGACGGGTGGTACCAGTTCAGCCGCCCGGACTACGCGGACATCGCCTACTTCCACTGGCGCCGGACCGGCCCCGGCCAGATCGAGCTGACCTGGCTCGCGGCGCGGGAGATCTTCGGCGGCGTGGTCACCGAGCAGAGCCCCGAGTCCGAGCGGCCGTCGCTGTCCTACCGGGTCGGTGAGGAGAACACCCCGCTCGGCGGGCGGACCGTCGTCCTGCGCCTCAACCCCGCCGTGGGTCTCGCCAGCGAGTTCGGCCTGGTGTCGCGCACGCCCGTGCCCATGGCCAAGGGAGACCTGCGGTAGTCAGGCGGTTCTGTCGGGTAACGGGAGCGGGAGGGCGGGCAGGCCGTCGATGCTGGTGTCGACATGCGGCTTCTTCGCGCAGTAGGCGGCGAACTCGCTGTCGGTCTTGCGGGCGAAGTACTCGGCGTGCTGGGTGCGTTCGGCCCGGTAGTCCATGAACGGCACCGCGAAGCCGCAGCTGTCGCTGACCATCGTCGCGTGGACGAGGATGATCGCCCTGGCGGCGGGGCCGTCGGCGGCGGCGAAGTGCGGGATCAGGGTCTCCCATCGCGGGTCGTCGCGGAAGACCGGCTCGCCGCGGCCGTGCACCCGCAGCACCTTCGGCGGGCCGCTGAACGCACACCACATCATCGTGACGCGGCCGTTCTCCCGCAGGTGGGCGATGGTCTCGGCGTGGCTGCCGCCGAAGTCGAGGTAGGCCAGCGTGAGGTCGTCGAGCACGACCAGGCTGCCGTCGCGGCCCTTGGGTGAGACTTTCCCATGTCCCCAATCTAGGTGACTTCGCCACGCGTGTGGCGCAACCACGCCTCGAGGGGCAGCAGGCCCGGGTACCGCTCGCGGAGCGCGGGTAGGTCAGCCCGGTAGCCCTCCTCGTCCAACCAGGCGAACATGTCGGCGAGCTGTTCGGCCGGTCCTCGCTCGATCCGCGTCGGGACGCCGTCCACCGCGGTGAAGACCTCGGCGACCTCTCGCACCGGTAGCTCGTCCCCGGCGATCTCGATTTTCCTGCCGAGGAGCTCGGCCGGGTTGTCGAACGCGTCCGCGGCGATCCGGCCGATGTCGGAGAGCGCGATCATCTGCAGCCTGGTCTCCGGGGCCAGGGCGATCGAGCCGACCCGCTTCCGGTTCCCGGCCGGGGCCAGCACCGAGAGCCAGTTCTCCATGAAGAACACCGGCCGCAGCACCGTCGCGGGCAGGCCGAGCGCGTCGATGTGGGCCTCGATCTCGGCCTTGGTCTCGAAGTTCGCCACGCCCGAACGGCGCTCCGCACCGCCGACCGAGCTGTACACCAGGTGCTCGACGCCGGCGGCCGCGGCGGCGTCGGCGACGTTCCTGCCCCGCCGCACCTCGAGTGCCGGGTCGTCGGGCTGCACGCTGAACACGCCGTGCACGTCGCGCACGGCGGCGCGCAGCGACGCCGGGTCGTCGAGGTCGCCGGTGACCAGCCGCGCGCCGAGCGCCTCCAGGATCCTGGCCCGCGGCGAGCCCGGATCACGGACGAGGGCCAGGACCGCCCACCCGGCGTGCAGCAGCCGACGCGCGACGGCGCCACCCTGGCCGCCGGTCGCGCCCGTGACCAGGACCGTCCTCGTGTTCGACATCGATTGTCCTTTCGGGGAGCTGGGCCGCGACGATCGCGGCGAGGGAGAGCCCGAAGCCCAGGAGCTGGACCGGGCCGAGGGTCTGGTCGAGCAGGACGGCGCCGAGGACCGCGGCGACCAGCGGAGAGAGCAGGCTGAGGACGGCGACCGAGGTCACCGGCAGCGTGGTGAGGCCGCGGAACCACAGCACGTAGGCGATCAGGCCGCCGACCAGCCCCAGCCACAGGTAGCCGAGAGCGGCGGGCGCGTCGATCGCAGGCGGCGACCCCTCGGCGAGGAACGTCACCGGCAGCAGGAACAGCCCGCCCGCGGTAAGCTGCCAGCCGGCGAAGGTCGTGGGACTCGCCCCGGGCGGTCGGCCCCACCGCTTGGTGAGCGTCACGCCGAGCGCCATCGAGGCCGCCGCCGCGAGCCCGGCCACGATGCCGCCCGCGTCGAGCGCCGCGCTCGGTCCGATCACCACGAGCCCGACCCCGACCACGCCGGCCACGCCCCAGAACAGCCGTCGGGCCGACAGGCGTTCGTGCAGGACAGGCACCGCGAGGACGGCGACGATCAGGGGTTGCGCCGCGGCCAGCGTGGCGGCCACACCGCCGGGGAGGCGTTCGGCAGCGACGAACAGCAGCGGCAGCAGCAGGCCGATGTTCAGCACACCGAGCACCGTGGCCTTGCCCCACCACCGTCCCCTCGGCAGTACGCGGGTGATCGCCAGGGCGACCAGGCCGGCGGGCAACGCCCGCAGGAGGCCGGCGAAGAGGGGGTGCCCGGGTGGGAGGAGCTCGGTGGTGACGACGTAGGTCGTGCCCCACACGGCGGGCGCGAGGGCGGTCAGTGCGGGGTTTGTCACGCCTTCGATCTCACCGGGGCGTGATCAATGAGTCCAATGCATGTTTTTCACCGCATCGATCTATGAGGAAGATAGATGCATGGAGCTTCAGCAGATGCGGTACGTGATCGCCGTCGCCGAGACGAACAGCTTCACTCGGGCCGCGGAGCGGTGTCATGTGGTGCAGTCGGCGCTCAGCCATCAGATCGCGCGGTTGGAGCGGGAGTTGGGTGCGCCGCTCTTCGAGCGCACCAGTCGGCGGGTGCGGCTCACGGGGGCCGGGGAGGCGTTCCTCCCCGCTGCCCGGCAGTGCCTGGCGGCGGCCGAGCGCGCGGTCGCCGAGGCCGCGGCGGCGGTGGGGGAGGTACGGGGGCGGCTGGCGGTGGGATTGATCCCGACCGTGGCGGCGGTTGACCTTCCGGCGGCGCTTGGGGAGTTCCGTCGGCGGTATCCGCGGGTGCGGATCGGGTTGCGGGTGGGGGCCAGTGAGGATCTGGTGGAGCAGGTGCGCCAGGGGGTGCTTGACGTGGCTTTTCTTGGGTTGCCGACCACTGCTCGGCCGCACGGGGTGGGTGCGCACGAGTTGGGGCGGGACCGGCTTGTCGCCGTGGTCGCACCGGGGCATCCGCTTGCCGGGGAGTCGGTGGTGGAGCTTCGGCGGTTGGCCGAGGAGGTGTTCGTCGACCTGCCGGCGGGGACGGCTGGGCGTGTTCAGTCGGACCAGGCGTTCGCGGCGGCTGGGCTTCGGCGGGAGGTGGCGTTCGAGGTGACTACGGCGGACTTCATCGATCGGTTGGTGGGGCAGGGGTTGGGGGTGGCGATGCTTCCTGCCGCTTATGCGCCGCAGTTGAGTGGGGTGGTGACGGTTGAGGTCGCGGATGCGCCGGGGCGGGTGGAGTACGTCGTCTGGAGCCGGTTCGGGCGTGCGCCGGCGGGGTCGGCGTTCTTGGAGGTGTTGGGGGTGGGGGTTGAGTGAGGCTCCCTCGGCCGGGGAGTGTCGTACTCCGGGCCACCGGTGTAAAGGGCGCCCTTCGGGCGTCGCTGACGCGATCTCGCTTCGCTCGACCCTGGACACCGGTGGCCCGGAGCTACGGGACGGCCTGTGCGAGGGAGCCCGGGGGGAGTAGGCAGCTGGTGGGGCGGGTTCAGCCTGGCCGGGCTCGCACTGGGCCTGCCGGCTCGGCTTTGTGCGGCTCGGCTTTGTGCGGCTCGGCTTT
>NZ_MSIE01000028.1 GCF_001921205.1 Actinophytocola xanthii
GCGTCGCTGACGCGATCTCGCTTCGCTCGACCCTGGACACCGGTGGCCCGGAGCTACGGGACGGCCTGTGCGAGGGAGCCCGGGGGGAGTAGGCAGCTGGTGGGGCGGGTTCAGCCTGGCCGGGCTCGCACTGGGCCTGCCGGCTCGGCTTTGTGCGGCTCGGCTTTGTGCGGCTCGGCTTTGTGCGGCTCGGCTTTGTGCGGCTCGGCTTGCTCGGCTCGGCTCGGCTCGGCTTGCTCGGCTCGGCTCGGCGTGCTTGGCGGCGTGGCTCGGTCAGCTGCCTCGGTTAGCGCGGCTCGCTAAGCGCGGCTTTGCAAGCCGCTTTTGCCAGCCGCCTCGGGCAGTGCGAGCTACTGCATACCTGGGGCTGGCTGGGGGCTCAATGGGGGCGGCTGCTCCGAGCGCGTCAGTTGGGGCGGTAGCCCGCCTTGCGGAGGGCTTCGGCCATGGCGCCGGTGGGGGCGGCGGGGGTGTTGCGGTCGCGCTGGTTGCGGCGTTGTTGGCCGCCGGTGCGTTGCTGGGTGGCGCCGCCCCGTTGTTGGGTGCGGTCGCGTTGTTGGGCGCCGCGTTGGTCCTGGCGGGGGCGGGAGGGGGTGTCCTCCTCCAGGCGCAGGGTGAGGGAGATGCGTTTGCGGGGGATGTCCACCTCCAGGACCTTCGCTCGGACTATGTCGCCCGACTTGACTACCTCGCGGGGGTCCTTGACGAAGGTGCGGGAGAGCTGGGACACGTGTGCCAGACCATCACAGTGGACGCCTATGTCGATGAAGGCGCCGAAGGCGGCGACGTTCGTGACCACGCCTTCGAGGATCATTCCCACCTTGAGGTCGGCGAGGGTGTGGACGGCGTCGTTGAACGTGGCCGTGCGGAAGGCGGGGCGGGGGTCGCGGCCCGGTTTGTCCAGCTCAACCAGGATGTCGGTGACGGTGGGGAGGCCGAACTGCTCGTCGACGAACTGTTGGGGGGACAGCGCCCTGAGGACCTTCGTGTTGCCGATCAGCTCGGGGAGAGGTCGGCCGGTCGTCGACACGATGCGGCGGACGATCGGGTAGGCCTCGGGATGGACGGCCGAGGCGTCGAGGGGATCGTCGCCGGCGGGGATGCGGAGGAAGCCGGCGCACTGTTCGAACGCCTTGGGGCCCAGTTTGGGGACGTCGCGCAGGGCCGTTCGGGAGCGGAACGGGCCGTTGGCGTCGCGGTGGGCGACGATGTTCGCGGCGAGGGCGCCGCCGATGCCGGACACCCTGGTGAGCAGGGGGACCGACGCCGTGTTGAGGTCCACGCCTACGCCGTTGACACAGTCCTCCACCACGGCGTCCAGGGAGCGGGAGAGCTTCACCTCGGAGATGTCGTGTTGGTACTGGCCCACGCCGATGGACTTGGGGTCGATCTTGACCAGCTCGGCCAGGGGGTCCTGGAGGCGACGGGCGATGGACACCGCGCCGCGGAGGGAGACGTCCAGGGTGGGGAGCTCCTGGGAGGCGTAGGCGGAAGCCGAGTACACCGACGCGCCCGCTTCGGAGACCATCACCTTCGTCAGCTTGAGCTCGGGTGCCTTGGCCAGCAGCTCGGCGGCCAGCTTGTCGGTCTCCCTCGATGCGGTGCCGTTGCCGATGGCGATCAGGTCGACGTCGTGGGTCTTGGCCAGGCGGTGGAGGGTCGCCAGGGCCTCGTTCCAGCGCTTGGCCGGGGCGTGCGGGTAGATGGTGTCGGTGGCCACGACCTTGCCGGTGGCATCGACCACCGCGACCTTGACGCCGGTGCGCAGGCCCGGGTCCAGGCCCATCGTGGCGCGGGTGCCGGCGGGGGCGGCCAGCAGGAGGTCGCGGAGGTTGGCGGCGAACACCCGCACGGCCTCGTCCTCGGCTTCCTGGCGTAGGCGGGTGCGCAGGTCGATGCCGAGGTGCACCAGGATGCGGGTGCGCCAGGCCCACCGGACCGTGTCGGCGAGCCAGCGGTCGGCGGGGCGGCCCTGGTCGTCGACGCCGAAGCGGGAGGCGATGCGAGCCTCGTACTCCGACGGGCCGGGCGGCTGGTCGTCGTCGGGGTGGGGGTCGAGCGTGAGCTCGAGTGCCTCCTCCTTCTCCCCCCGGAACATCGCGAGGATGCGGTGCGAGGGGAGCTTGGTGAACGGCTCGGAGAAGTCGAAGTAGTCGGCGAACTTGGCGCCGGCCTCCTGCTTGCCGTCGCGGACCTTGGCGACCAGCCTGCCCTGGTTCCACATGCGTTCGCGCAGCGTGCCGATCAGGTCGGCGTCCTCGCTGAACCGCTCGACGAGGATGGCCCGGGCGCCGTCCAGGGCGGCCTGGGCGTCCGCGACGCCGCGCTCGGCGTCGACGAACACCGCGGCCGCGGCCTGCGGGTCGGTGTTCGGGTCGTCCAGGAGGCCGTCGGCCAGGGGCTCCAGGCCAGCCTCGCGCGCGATCTGGGCCTTGGTCCGGCGCTTGGGCTTGAACGGGAGGTAGATGTCCTCCAGGCGGGCCTTGGAGTCGGCGGCCATGATCTGCGCGGTGAGCGCGTCGTCGAGCTTGCCCTGGCTCCTGATCGACTCGAGCACCGCGGCGCGGCGCTCCTCGAGCTCGCGGAGGTAGCGCAGGCGCTCCTCGAGCGTGCGGAGCTGGGCGTCGTCCAGCGCGCCGGTGGCCTCCTTGCGGTACCGGGCGATGAACGGCACCGTCGAGCCGCCGTCGAGCAGCTCCACGGCCGAACGCACCTGGCGCTCGGCGACCTCGAGCTCCTCGGCGATGCGCCGGAACACGGATGCCGGGGTGGCCGTCGCAGTCACAGTCTTCCGCCCTCTCGATGGGTTCCGCGGCTCGGTGAGCCCCGTGGGAGCATTCTGCCGCCCGCCACCGACAGCGGTGCGCGCGCCCGCGACCCCCGCCGGCCTGAGTTCCCGCTCACAGTCCCTTGCGGATAGTTTCACGAGTGAAATGATTGCGTCCGTGAAACTAAGTGCGTCGTCGGTGGAGTCGGTGACCGACGACGTCGTCAGTTTCCTCTCCCGTCTCAAGCAGAGCGGCGAGGCCCACATATTGGGTGTCGCCGCCGGGCTCGATCTGTCATTCTCCCAGCTGCGTGCCCTGTTCGTGCTCGCCGACTGCCAGGAGGAGCTGGCGGTCAACGAGCTCGCCGAACGTCTCGCGCTGTCAATGGCGACCGCCGGTCGCGCCGTGCAGGCGCTGGCCCGGGCCGAGATGGTCACGCGCCGGGAGGACGACCAGGACCGGAGGGTCAAGCGGGTTCGCCTGTCCGAGCGCGGCCGAGCTCTGGTGGCCGGGTTGGACCGCGCCCACCGCGAGGCCGTCCGGGACTGCGTCCGCTCGCTCACCGAGCACGAGCGTGCGCGGCTCTCGGCGGCCCTGGCGCCCCTCCTGGCTCAGGGGGACACACCGACACCGACAACCGGTTGCTGAATCACGAGGGGAAGTAAGGCCTTGATAGAACCATTACCTCCGACCGCTGCCGCGGGGGCGGCGCCGTCGGCGGAGGAGCAGGGGCTCGACCGGCGGATCCTGTTGATCGGGTCGGTCGTCGTGCTCGGCGCGATCATGGCGATGCTCGACATCACCGTCGTCAACGTCGCGCTCGACCGCCTGATCATCGAGTTCGACACGACGCTCGACCAGATGCAGTGGGTCGCCACGGGCTACACCCTGGCGCTCGCCACGGTGATCCCGCTGTCCGGTTGGGCGGCGGACCGCTTCGGGACCAAGCGGATCTACCTGACCGCGGTGTTCCTGTTCATGCTCGGCTCGGCCGCGGCCGGCACGGCCTGGTCGGCGGAGTCGCTGATCCTGTTCCGCGTCCTGCAGGGGCTCGGCGGCGGCATGCTGATGCCGCTGGGCATGACGATCCTGACCAAGGCCGCCGGCCCGGAGCGGGTCGGCCGGGTGATGGCCGTGCTCGGCGTGCCGATGCTGCTGGGCCCGATCGTCGGCCCGATCCTGGGCGGCTGGTTGGTCGACGACGTCTCCTGGCGCTGGATCTTCTTCCTGAACATCCCGATCGGCATCGTGTCGCTGATCATGGGCGCCAGGATCCTGGAGCCCGACGAGCCCCGCCCGACCGAGCGGCTCGACGTGCTTGGCCTGCTGCTGCTCTCGCCGGGGCTGGCGGCGCTGATCTACGGCCTGGCCCAGGTGCCCGCACACGGGGGTTTCGGCCACCTCGAGGTGTACGGGCCGGCGCTGGCGGGCGCGGTGCTGGTGGCCGCGTTCATCGTGCACGCCGGCCGCACGCCACACGCGCTGATCGACCTGAAGCTGTTCCGGGACCGGGGCTTCTCGATGGCCTCGATCACGATGGTGCTGTTCACCGTGGCGTTCTTCGGCGCGATGCTGCTGTTCCCGCTGTACTTCCAGCAGGTGCGGGTGGAGAGCGCGCTCAACGCCGGCCTGCTGCTCGCTCCGCAGGGGATCGGCGCCATGATCATGATGCCGATCGCCGGCCGGATCGTGGACCGGGGCGGCGCGGCCAGGATGGCCCAGCTCGGCATCCTGACCATCGTCGCCTCGATGGTGGTGTTCATCCGGATCGGCGCGGACACCTCCTACTGGACGATCGGTGCGGCGCTGTTCGTGCTCGGCCTCGGTATGGGCATGGCGATGATGCCGATCATGTCGATCGCGCTGAAGACGCTCCGGCCGGAGAGCGTGGCCAGGGCGTCCACCAGCCTGAACATCATCCAGCAGGTGGCCGCCTCGATCGGCACGGCGATGCTCTCGGTGATCCTGTTCAACGAGACCAAGGAGCGCCTCGCGCCGGTGCTCGCGCAGCTGCCCGCGGCTCCCTCCGACGGGGAGGGTGCCGCGACGACCGCCCTCCGGGACCTGCCCCAGCAGGTGCGCGACCTCCTCGCGCCGCCCATGGCAGACGCCTACGCGACCACGTTCGTCTGGGCGCTGGTGCTGCTCGCGGTGTCGTTCCTGCCGGCGCTGCTGCTGCCTCGCGGCACGGCCGTTCCGCCGGTCCCGCCCGCCCAGGATGACCAGGGCGTGCGCGGCGAGGAGCGTGTGCCGGAAGGCGAGCTGAGCTGACCCGACAGTGACACGGCGGCGCCGGAAGCCTGTGGCTCCCGGCGCCGCCGGTCATTCGGGGCTGGTGACGATGTCCAGGGCGAGCGGCCGCACGTCCGGGTCGGCGTGCTCGCGCAGCGCCAGCACGAGCTCCCGCCAGTGCTCGGGCCAGCCCGCCCGGTGCCCGGCCACCTCGGCCACCGCCAGCGCCAGCATCGGCGCCGCCGGGGCCGGCTCCCGTGCGGCCAGAGCGCTCGCCACCTCGTGCAGGTGCCGCTCGGGCAGCCGTGCCACGGTCGCCCACACCCGTCGGAGCAGGGCGTCGCGTGCCTGCCAGGCCGGCAGGGGACCGGTGGCCAGCTCGGCGAGCCGCACGAGGGCGGGTAGGTCCCCGGCGCCGCCGTCCAGCGGGACCGCCGAGGTCGCCAGCTCCACCACCGGGCGGCGCAGGGTCGGGTCGGTGGCCAGGTCGCCGGCCAGCTCGGCGGCGGCCGCCCGCATCGTCTCCGAGGACGGGGCCGCGGCGGCGACGGCGTCGGCAACGGCGAGGACGCGCCGGCGTGCCGGCAGGTCGCGGTCGGCGGTCGGCGTCGGCTCGGGTACCGCGCGCAACGCCGCGACAACGGCGGTGAGCGGCGCCGGGTCCTCCCGTGCCTCGCACGCCGCGACCAGGGCGGTCAGCGCATGGTGCCAGCGTGCGGTACCGGTCAGGTCGCCGACCAGGCGCACGAGCATCGCCGTCCCGGCCTCGTCCCAGCGGGACCAGGCCGGCAGCGCGGCGAGGCCACGGCGGGCCGTGTCGGGATCGGGTGCGGCGGCGACGGTGTGGACCACCGCGGCATAGCGGGCGCGGTGCCGGGGGCCGATCGTGGTCGGGTCCAGCTCGAGCACCGCCGTGGCGACCTCCGGCTCGGAACCGGCGGCCGCCGCCAGCAGGTCCCAGGTGCGCTCGTGGTCCAGGCACCACCTTGCCGCCCAGACCAGGGCGCGCCGGACGTCGCGGTGCTGGTCGGGGCGCGCCCATTCGGCCGCGAGGACCGCGCCGAGGTCCGGCGCGCGGTGCGCGGCGAGCAGCCGCAGGGCCTCCTTGCGGGAGGTCACTTTGCGACTGCCCAGGGCCGGGGCCAGCGCGGCACCGAGCTCGGCCGGCCGGACGAACCGCGCGCAGCGGGAGGCCGCGTAGACCGCGACCCTGGCGCGGTCGGTGTCGGCGTGGCCGAGTAGCTCCGCCAGCACCTCGGCCGGCGCGTCGGTCCAGGCCAGCGCGCTCAGCGCCGCCTCGCTGACGGCGACCTCCTGGTCCGCGGTGTACCGGAGCAGGCGCTCGACGGTGCCGGGGACCCGACCCAGCCGGCTCACCGCGGCCACCCGTTCCCAGGGCATCCTCTTCCGGTGTTCCACGATGCGGGCCAGCAGGTCCGCGTACGCCGCGCACTGACGGGGCAGCCAGCGGTGGAAGCAGCCGGCGAAGTGCGGCACGAACCGCACCCCCCGCCGCAGGAACCGGCCGTGCAGCGGCTCGCGCAGCACCTCGTCGAGCAGGTCGGTCCGGCGCCAGCCGATCCCCCTGAGCACCGCGGGGACGGTGATCGTGGACCGGTCGGCCGCCAGCACCTCGCCGATCCGGGCGTCCCGGGTGGCGGGCGGTGCCAGCCACAGCTCGATCGCCGAGAGGACGGTGTTGTCCTCGGCGGCCTCCCTGGCCTGGCCGACGAACCGCTGCAGCTCCGGCATCTTCCACGCCCGCCGGCCCAGGCCCCTGGCCAGGGACAGCGCGGTCTCGAACCGGCCGTGCCGCGCGTCGTCGGCGATCCTGGGCAGCAGCGCCTCGAACACCCGGTGCTCCCCGCCGCGCGGCAGCTCGCGGTCCAGCCCGGCCAGCTGGAGCCAGGGGTGTCGCCGGCCCAACCGCTGCATCGCCGCCACCCCCGTGTCCACCAGCTCGGGCTGGCGGCTCAGCACGCCGTGCCGGACCAGCGCGGCGATCAGCGCCAGCGCGCGGCTCTGCGTCCGCGGCGAGCAGTCCCTGGCCTGTGTGGCGTCGGTCATCAGGGTGAGCAGGGCCGGCGCCTCGGCCGGGCGGAACAGCCACGGCGGCACCGCCGCGAGCGCCTCGAAGGCGGCCAGGCGCACCGGGTCCTGCTCGTTGCGCAGGCGGTCGAGGGAGCCCAGCGCCTCGGCGACGGCCTCCTGGTCCCGGCTGAGCGCCGCGGCAGCGATCAGGCAGCCGTAGGCCTGCGCCCGTTCGGCCGCGGTGGGACGCCGGGTCGCCGCACGCAGGAGGTCCCGTACCTGGGCCCAGGGCAGCCGGGCGGTGATCTCGAGCCGACGGCTCGGGTCGTCGGCGACGGCCCGCAGCCCGAGCAGCCGCTCCGCCTCCCTCGCCCTGGCCGCCGCGGGCAACAGGTCGAGCAGGGCGATCGGCAGCCCGTCCGCGGTCAGGTCCCGGTTCCCGACGACGACCGAGTAGACCGCCTCCCGGCGGGCGGGTGGCAGCACGCGGAGGAACCGCACCAACCGATACGGGTCGAGCGTCCTGGCCAGGGCCCCCAGGTCGCCGTCCCCGGCGCTGAGCAGTGCGCGCCAGAGCCGCCGCCCGCCCGGCACCGGGCCCCGGCGGCGCGGGTCGAGCAGCACGGCCAACAGGCCGGCCCGGTCCCGCCGGGCCAGTGCGGTCAACGCCGGGGACAGCGCGCGGGGCAGCTGGACCCGGGGTGCGACCCTCGCGAGCAGCCCGAGCACCCGGTCCGGCTCGACCAGGGCGGCGGCGGCGATCCCGCGGCCGGTCCTGGTCACGATCCGCTCCCAGTCCGCCCGCGGGGTGGCGTCCAGCTCGGCGTCGAGGTGGTCCAGGAACACCGTGGGGTGGCGGTGGGCGAGCATCCCCCAGCCGGTCACCGCGAACGCGAGGTCGGGCAGGGCGGCGGTCACGGTCGCCGAGCCGCACACCGGCAGCAGGACCGCGGCCTCCTCCTCGCCGAACCGGGCCCGGACCGCCGGCAGCAGCGCCTCGGCCAGCTCGACCGCCCGGCCGCGGCGCACGTGCTGGTAGAGGGTGCGCCGTGCCTCCGTCGCGAGCTCGGGGAGCAGTCCGACCAGGAGCGCGGGGTCCACGCCCAGGCGCACCGCCAGGCCGAGCGAGCGGCCGGCGACGGCCGGCCTGGACGCGGTGAGGCACCGCGCCACGAAGGCGGTCTCCCCGCCCACGTGGGCCAGGTGCAGGGCCAGGCGGGTCTCGTAGTCGCCGCCCGCCTCGTGCAGCTCGTCGAGCAGGGCGGGAAGCTCGGGTGTTCCGGCCAGCTCCCGGGCCTGCCGGGCGAGCTCGCGGTGGCGAGCGGTGGCGGGGAGCTCCTCGACGCTCTCGAGCAGGCGGCGCGCGGTGATCACGGCCAGATTCTGCCCCGGCGACCGCGGCCGGTCAGCCGAACCGCAGAACCGCCACCCGGCCGCGTGCGCCCGACGCCCAGCAGGCGCCGTCCCAGCCGCAGTCGACGTTGTCGAAGGTCCCGTCGTCGAACTGCCGCCAATGACGTCCGCCGTCGACGCTCACGTCGCTGCCGCTCGGGCCGACCGCGAGCAGCGTCGAGTGCAGGAAGGGGTGGTAGGTGACCGCCGACCGGTAGCCGGCCGGGGAGTTCGCCGGCTCACGCCAGGTCCGCCCGCCGTCGCGGGACAGCGCCAGGTTGTCCTCGCCGCTGGTCGGGTTCAGGTAGTCGCCGCCGATCGCGATGCCCTGGGCGGGGGTGCGGAACGCCACCGCGAACACGCCGGCGCTCTCGCTGCTGGCCAGCGGGGTGTCGGCGGCGGTCCAGGTGCGGCCGCGGTCGGCCGAGTGCAGGACCCGCGCGGTGTCCGCGCCGCCGGTCGCGATCCAGGCGTGCCGCCGCCCGGCGACGGCGACGCACTGTCCGCTCGCGGAGAAGCCGTACTCGCCGGGCAGCGCCGCGGGCATCCCGTCGTCGGGCAGCACCCGCCACGAGCGGCCCCCGTCGGAGGTGGACAGCACACGGAACCTGCCGTCCACCGGGTCGCCGGCGACGAGCCCGTTGCGGTGGTCGAAGAACGCCACGCAGTTGTAGAACGCGGCCTCCTCCGGGTTGCGGAAGGTCTCGGTCCAGGTCGCGCCGCCGTCGGTGGTCCGGTAGATCCGCGAGGCGGCGCCGGGCCCGATCGACAGCGCCACCGCGGTCCGCGCGTCGAACGCCTCGATGTCCCGGAAGTCCAGGTCCGCCGTGTCCGGCGGGCCCACCTGCCGCCAGGTCCGTCCGCCGTCCAGCGTGCGCAGCACCGTGCCCCGCGCCCCGCTGGCCCAGGCGACCCGCCGGCTGACCGCGGAGAGCCCGCGCAGCTGGGCGTCGGTCCCGGTCGGGGTGAGGGTCCAGGACAGCGAGCCGGTGCCGGCGGCGGCACCCGGTGCGGTCGCGACCGTGCTCGCGACCGCGGCCAGTACCAGCAGGACAACGCTCAGCGCACGCCTCATGGCCGCCAAGATAGCCCGGCGGGTCGGCCGGGGGAACGACGAACGACATCGTTCTTTCGGACGACGCCGGGGCTGATGGACCGCCCCTAGGGTCGGTTCACACGCGACAGGGGAGGAACAGTGGACGACGTGGTACGGCTGCGGCCGCCGCGCAACCGCGTGGAGCGACGTGCCGTCACCTACTGGTTGACCAACGAGCTGCTGACGACGCTCGTTCCGGCGGTGGTCCTCGTGGTGCTGGCGGTGCTCATCACGCCGGCCCGGCCCTGGTTGCTGCTCGCGCTGGGTGTCGAGCTCGGGATCGGCCTGCCCTACGCGCTGGTGGTGCCGCTGTGGCGATACCGGGTGCACCGCTGGGAGGTCACCGAGGACGCGGTGTTCACCAGGACCGGCTGGCTCTGGCAGGAGTGGCGGGTCGCCCCGATGTCGCGGATCCAGACCGTGGACACCGCACGCGGTCCGCTCGAGCAGCTGTTCCGGCTCGCCAGCGTCACCGTGACCACCGCGTCCGCGGCCGGTCCGCTCAAGATCCAGGGCCTGGACCACGAGCTGGCCGCCGGCCTCGTCGAACGCCTCACCGAGACCACCCAGGCCAACCGCGGGGACGCGACATGAGCGGCGACTGGCAGCGGCTGCACCCGCGCACGGTCGTGGTCACCGCGCTCACCGTGGCCGGCCTCGGCGTCTCGATTGCCACCCCCATCGTGGTGAACCTGCTGCGCGACGACCACCGGCCGGCCCGGGTGCTGCTGATCGCCGTCGGCGGCGTGGTGCTGCTGACCGCGCTCGGCACGGCGGGCGACCTCATGCGCTGGCGGCACACGACCTACCGGGTCACCGGCGAGCGGGTCGAGCTGCGGCACTCCTGGGTGCTGCACCGGCTGCGCTCGATACCCCGGGACCGGGTGCGGGCGGTCGACCTGGCGGCCAACCCGCTGCTGCGGGTGTTCGGGCTGACCAAGGTCAAGATCGGGACCGGGCAGCAGGTCGTCGGCCAGGGCAGCCAGCTCACGCTCGACCCGCTCGGCCGCGGCGAGGCCGAGGAGCTGCGCCGGGTGCTGCTCGACCGGGCGCCGGCGGGGACCGGGGAGCCGGTGCCCCCCGGGGCGGGCACCGCCCAGGCGCCGGCGATCGCCGTGCTGGACCGCTCCTGGATCCGGTACGCGCCGGTCTCGGTGAGCACGCCCATCCTCGGCGCGGCGGCGTTCGGCGCAGTGATGCAGCTGTCGGACTGGTTCGGCGTGCAGAACGCGCTGGTCCAGTGGGTCGGCGACCTCTTCGCCGGCCTGTCGGTGCCCATGCTCGTGCTCGTGCTCGTCGCCGTCGGCGTGGTGATCGGGGTCCTCGGGTCGCTCGGCCTGTTCGTCGAGATGTGGTGGAACTACCGGCTCACCCGCGAGGAGGGCACGCTCGTGGTGCGCCGGGGCCTGCTCACCACCCGCACGCTCTCGCTGGAGCAGCGGCGGCTGCGGGGGGCCGAGCTGTTCGAGCCCCTCGGTTCCCGGCTGTTCGGCGCGGCCAGGGTGGACGTCGTCGCCACCGGCCTGCGGGCGCGGTCGGAGAAGGACAGCACCGACCCCAAGACGCTGCTGCCCGTCGCACCCCTCCGGTTCGCCCGCCGGGTCGCGGCCGAGGTGGTCGGCTCCGACCCCTGGGCGGACGCGGACCTCCGGCCGCACCCGCCGGCCGCACGCCGGCGGCGCGTCGGATGGGCGCTGTACTCGGTGTTCGGCCTCGCCGCGGTGCTGGTCGTGCTCGGGCTGCTGCTGACGACGGTGCTGGTGCATCTCGCCTGGATCGCCGTGCTCGTCCTCACCCCGATCGCCGTCGCGCTCGCGCTCGACGACTACCGCAACCTCGGCCACGGGCTGACCGCGGACTACCTGGTCACCCGGTACGGCGCCGGCAGCCGGCGCACGGTCGCGCTGCTGCGCGGCGGGATCATCGGCTGGACCGTGCGCAGCTCACCGTTCCAGCGCCGTGCCGGCCTGGTGACGATCGCCGCGACGACGGCGGCCAACAGCGGCGAGTACCTGGTGCGCGACGTCGGCGAGACGGACGGGCTGCGGTTGGCCGAGGTCGCGGTGCCCGGCCTGCTCACGCCGTTCCTGGAGGTCGCGCCCGGTCAGCTGTCGACCGTGTAGCCGGCGCCGGCGGCCCGGCGTTCGAGGTAGGTCGCGTCCGGCTCGGCGAAGCCGAACCGCCGGTAGAGCCCGTGCGCGTCCAGCGTGTGCAGCATCCAGCGGAAGTCCCGGCCCGGCCCGTCCTCGATCATCGCCCGGACCAGCTCCGTGCCCACGCCGAGACCTCGGGCCTCCTCGACCACGAACACGTCGGCCAGGTAGGCGAGCGCCTCCCCGTCCGACACCGCCCTGGCGAAACCGATCATCGACCCATCGGTCGCCCGGTAGGCAGCGACGACCCGCCAGGCGCCGTCCAGCTGCCGCTCCACCGTCCCGCGGTCGCGCGAGCGGCCCCAGTAGGCCTTGGTGGAGAGGAACTCCCACAGCACGTCCCGGTCGACCCGGCCGGGGTCGTCGTCGATCTCGAACTCCGCCACGGCCGCAATGTAGATCGTGCCCTGGCGTTCCCGCCACGGCTTTCGTGTCTGTCGCGTTCGTACAAGAGGCGGGCACGGCGGGCGGCATAGCGTTGCCCACATGGAACTGCACGAGATGATGGCGAAGGCCGCCGCGGCCGCGGTCGAGGTCGCCCGCAACGTCAAGCCCGACCAGCTCGAGGACCCGACACCCTGTCCGGACTGGGACGTGCGTGCGCTGGTCAACCACCTGATGTTCTGGTCGGCGTTCCGCTCGGAGCTGGCCGCGCGCAAGCAGCCCGTCCCCGCCGACGACCCGGTCACCGAGGAGACCGACTTCACCCGGGACCCGCACTGGGCGGCCACCCTGGAGAGCCGGCTGGAACGGGTGACCGCGGCCTGGGGCGAGCCCGGCGCGACCGAGGGCCAGACGGGCCTGGCCGGTGGTTCGATGCCGGCGGGGTTGATCGGCACGATGATGGTCGGCGAGCTCGTCGTGCACGGGTGGGACCTCGCGCGGGCGACCGGCCAGCGGCTGGAGGTCGACGACGCGGTGGCCGAGGCCGTGAACGGGATGGTCTCCACGATGGCTCCGCAGGGCCGGGAGATGGGGGTGTTCGGCGCGGAGGTCGCGGTGCCCGCCGAGGCCTCGCCGCTGGACCGGGTGCTCGGGATGAGCGGCCGCGACCCGGCCTGGACGCCCTGACGCCCTGACGCGCTCACCGCTCACCGCGCAGGGCGCGGGGAAGCGGCGGCGGGCTCACCGCGCCGGTGGCGGCCAGGGCCGCGGCCACCCCGGTCCACCTCCCGACCGGAACCTCGACCGCCGGGGTGGCCGGGTCGGTCCCCCGCTCGCGGAGCAGGCGGCCGGCGCGCTGGTGGGCCACCAGGTCGCCGAGCACGCGCCTGGCCGGGCGGTCCGGCTGCCGGTGGACGGCGCCGAGCAGCGACCACAGCACCGCCTGGGTCGCGACGTCCAGGCCCGGGCGGCGGCGAATCCGCAGGTGTGCCGCGTCGACCGACGGTGCCGGCCGGAAGCAGCTCGCCGGGATCCGGCGAACCAGGCGCAGCTCGAAGCGCGCCGTCCACCAGGCCGTCTCCAGGTCGCGGGGGTGTGCGGCGGTGAGTCGCCGGGCGAGCCCCCACTCGCAGACCAGCTCGGCGCGGGTGAGCCGGGCGGGGACCGGGGTCAGCAGGCGCCGCAGCAGTGTGGTGGACACGGCGAACGGGATGCTCGCCACGACCGCGAACTCCGTGCGGGGCAGGGGGAGCCGGCGCAGGTCGCCGGGTAGGACGCGAACCAGCGGACGGTCGGCGAACCGACGGCGCAGCACGGCGACGAACGCCTCGTCGCGCTCGACGGCGATCACCCGGGCGCCGGTGCCGGCCAGGGGCGCGGTGATGGTGCCGGGTCCGGCACCGAAGTCGATCACGAGGTCGCCGGCGCCCAGGCCGGCGCCGCGGACCAGGCGGTCGATCACGTGGCGGCAGGACAGCAGGTGCACGCCGGAGGAGGACGGGCGGAAGCGGGCGGCGCGGGGCCGCCGGGGGGAAGGCATGGGAGAGCCGCTCCAGGCACGAGGTGGTCGTGGGTGCGTGGAGACGGCGACGGCGCCCGGCGAACCGGGTCGACGTTCAGCTCGTGTCTCAGCTCGGTCGGGCCGTCGCCGTCAGCGACGCCGCAACCTTGCCCAGGTGGCTCCCATACCGATCACCGTAGGTGCGCGGGCAACTGAATTAGCGCCCTAAGCTCCCGCCGTATGCGACGGGTCGACGTGCTGGTCATCGGCGGCGGGATCGCGGGCGTCTCGATCGGCTACGAGCTGGCCGAGCACGCGGACGTGCTGCTCGCCGAGGCCGAGCCGGCGCTCGCCGCGCACACCACGGGCCGCTCGGCCGCGGTCTACCTCCCCAGCTACGGCGGACCCGTCGTTCGGGCGCTGACCGAGGCGAGCGCCGGGCGCTACCGCGAGCTCGAGGCCGAGCTGGGCACGCCGCCGCTGCTCTCCCCGCGACCGGTGCTCTGGCTCGCCGCCGACGAGCTCGCCGCCGCCCACCTGGCCGAGCTGCCGGCCGAGCCGATCAGCCCCGCCCAGGCCCGCGCGCTCTGCCCGGTGCTGCGCGAGGTCCGCGCCGCGGCCCGGGACGACGAGGCCAGCGACATCGACGTGATGGCACTGCACCAGGGCTACACGATGGGGCTGCGCCGGCGCGGCGGCGAGGTCCACACCGCGGCGCCGGCCACCGCCCTGCGGCGGGAGGGCGAGGACTGGCTCGTCGAGCTGGCCACCGGGCCGGTCCTGGCGGCCACCGTGGTGAACGCGGCCGGGGCCTGGGCCGACGTGGTCGCCGCCCGCGCCGGGGTGCCGCCGGTGGGGCTGCGGCCGCTGCGGCGCACGCTCGCCCTCGCCGACGGGACGCGCCCGGTCGACCCGGCCTGGCCGCTGGTCGCCGACGCCGCCGACCGGTTCTACTTCCGCCCCGAGGGCTCGCGGGTGCTGGTCTCCCCCGCCGACGAGAGCCCTGCCGAGCCCTGCGACGCCAGGCCGGACGAGCTCGACGTCGCACTCGCCCTGGAGCGGGTCAACCAGGCGACGACCCTCGGGCTGCGCACGGTGCACAGCGCCTGGGCGGGGCTGCGCTCGTTCGTCGCCGACCGGGAGCCGGTCGTCGGGGCGTGGCCGGACCACCCGGGGTTCGTGTTCTTCGCCGGCCAGGGCGGCTTCGGCATCCAGATGGCCCCGGCGCTGGCGCGGCTCGGCGCCGAGGTCGTCCTCGGCGCCACCGCCCCCGCGGCCGTGTCGCCCCGTTGATCAGCCAACTAAGGTGGACGGCGCTGGTTTTTCGGCACGGCCGGGAGGATTCCAATGGCGGACATCGGGGCGAGACTGGCCGAGATCGTCGGCGCGGGCCACGTGCTGTCCGGTGACGCCGTGGGCGAGGACTACACCCACGACGAGGCCCTGACCGCCGCGCCGACGCGACCCGCGCACGTGGTCCGGCCGGAGACGGCCGCCGAGGTGGCCGCGGTGCTCACGCTCGCCGCCGAGACCGGCACCCCGGTGACCGCACGCGGCAGCGGGACCGGTCTGTGCGGGTCGGCCAACCCCAGTGCGGACGGCATCCTGGTGTCCTTCGAGCGGATGAACCGGATCCTCGAGATCGACACCGACAACCACGTCGCGGTCGTGCAGCCAGGCGTCACGCTCACCGAGCTCGAGGAGCGCACCCGCGAGGTGGGCCTGCTCTACCCGGTCTACCCCGGCGAGCTCTCCGCGAGCCTGGGCGGCAACGTGAGCACCAACGCCGGCGGCATGCGCGCGGTCAAGTACGGCGTGACCCGCCACCACGTGCTCGGCCTGGAGGCGGTGCTGCCCACCGGCGAGGTCATCCGGACCGGCGGCCGGTACGTCAAGGCCAGCACCGGCTACGACCTCACCCAGCTCATCGTCGGCTCCGAGGGCACGCTCGCGCTGGTCACCGAGGCAGTGCTCAAGCTCCAGCCCCGGATGTCGCACCAGACGACCGTGCTCGCCCCGTTCCCCGACCTGGGCTCGCTGGCCCGCGCCGTGCCCCGCGTGGTGGGCAGTGGTGTCGGCCCGCTGATCCTCGAGTACATCGACGCGCTGACGATGGGCGCGATCACCTACACCGCCGACCTGGAGCTGGGCATCCCCGACGGGGTGCGCGAGACAGCGCAGGCCTACCTCGTCGTGATGCTGGAGAGCGCCTCGGTTGACCGGCTGGACGCCGACGTGGAGTCGGTCGGGCTGCTGCTCGGCGAGCTCGGCGCGCTGGACACCTACGTCCTGCCCGGCCCCGCGGCCCGCAAGCTGATCGAGGCCAGGGAGAACGCCTTCTACACCGCGAAGGGCGCCGGCGCCGACGACATCATCGACACGGTGCTGCCGCGAGCGGCGCTGCCGGCCTTCTTCGAGCGCGTCCTGGAGATCGCCCAGGGCCACCAGACCCTGGTCGTGGGGTGCGGGCACGCCGGCGACGGCAACGTGCACCTCGCGGTGTTCCAGAAGGACCCCGAGGTGCGGCACACGGTGCTGCACGAGCTGTTCGCCGCCGGTATGGGCCTCGGCGGCGCGATCTCCGGCGAGCACGGCATCGGGCACGAGAAGAAGCGGCACTTCCTCGAGCTCGAGGACCCGAACAAGATCGAGCTGATGCGTCGCATCAAGCAGGCCTTCGACCCGCGCGGGATCCTCAACCCGGGCGTGCTCTTCGACTGAGGGGACGACAACCATCGTGAACGGCGCCCAGGCCCTGCTGCGGACACTCGTCGACGGCGGCGTCGACGTGTGCTTCGCCAACCCCGGCACCTCGGAGATGCACTTCGTGGCCGCCCTCGACGCCGTGCCGCGGATGCGTGCGGTGCTGAGCCTGTTCGAGGGCACGGTCACCGGCGCGGCCGACGGCTACGGCCGCATCGCCGACCGGCCGGCGGCGACCCTGCTGCACCTCGGCCCCGGCATGGCCAACGGTCTGGCCAACCTGCACAACGCCCGGCGGGCACACACCCCGATCATCAATGTCATCGGCGACCACGCTCGCGACCACAAGGCCTTCGACGCACCGCTCGAGTCCGACATCGACGCGCTCACCGGTTGGCTGCAGGGCTGGTCACGCACCTCCGCGGCGGTCGAGGAGATCGGCGCGGACGCCGCGAGCGCCATCGCCGCCGCGCTCACCGCACCCGGCCAGGTGGCCAACCTGGTGCTCCCGGCCGACGTGTCGTGGTCGGAGGGCGGCGAGCCGGGCACGTTCACCCCGCCGCCGCCCCCGGTGCCGGTGGACGACGACCGGGTGGCCCAGATCGCCGAGGTCGTCCGCGGCGGCGAGTCGACGGTGCTGCTGCTCGGGCACGGCACCACCCGGGAGCGCGGCCTGGTCGCGGCCAGCCGGGTGGCGGCCGCGACGGGGGTGCGACTGTTCGCCGAGACCTTCCCCGCCCGGATCGAGCGCGGCGCCGGCCTGCCCACCGTGGAGCGGCTCGGCTACCTGGCCGAGCAGGTCCAGTGGCAGCTCACCGACGTCCGGCACCTGGTCCTGGTCGGCGCGAAGGCGCCGGTCTCGTTCTTCGCCTACCCGGGCAAGCCGAGCGAGCTGGTGCCCGAAGGCTGCCAGGTGCACGTGCTGTCCGGCCTCGGCGAGGACGGCACCGGCGCGTTGGAGCACCTGGCCGACGAGGTCGCCGCCGGGGTGTCGCCGGTGCTCCAGGAGCCCGTCCGGCCGGCGCTGCCCAGCGGGCCGCTGACCCCGCAGAACTGGACCGAGGTCATCGGAGCCCTGCTCCCGGAGGGGGCGATCGTCTCCGACGAGGCCAACACCTCGGGCCTGATGATCCCGATGACCACCGCCGGCGCACCCCGCCACGACGTGCTCACGCTCACCGGCGGCGCCATCGGGCAGGGGCTCCCGGTGGCGCTCGGCGCCGCGGTCGCCGCGCCGGACCGCCCCGTGGTCTGCCTGCAGGCCGACGGCAGCGCCATGTACACGGTCTCGTCGCTGTGGACCATGGCCAGGGAGGGCCTGGACGTCACCACGGTCGTGCTGAACAACCGGGCCTACGCGATCCTGCGGATGGAGCTGTCGCGGGTCGGCGCCGAGGCCGCCGGGCCCCGGGCCGGTCAGCTGCTGGACCTGTCGGGACCCGACCTGGACTTCGTCTCGATGGCGCGGGGCATGGGCGTGCCCGCCAGCCGGGCCACCACCGCCGAGGAGCTGGCCGACCAGTTCGCCAAGGCACTCGCCGAGCCCGGCCCGCACCTCATCGAGGCCATGGTCCCCTCGCTGCTCTGAGCCGACGCTGGCCGGCCGGCTCCCGCCCCGCGGGGTTCAATGGCGGTATGACGTCCGTGACCAGCGCGACCGACACCGGCATCTTCGGGCCGGACTCGGTCACCTGGCAGCTGCACGCCGAGCCGGCGATGTGGCTCGCCGGCATCCGCAGCCTCTACCTGCAGGCGCTGGACCCGCGCACGGTCGCCGGCGTCATCCAGAACTCGGACTTCCGCAACGACCCCCTCGGGCGACTGGTCCGCACCGCCAACTTCGTCGGCGCCAGCACCTACTGCCCGACCGACGAGGTCGAGCGGCACGCGCTCCGGGTCAGGCAGGTGCACCGGGAGCTGCGGGTGGTCGACCGGGACACCGGCGAGCGCTACCGCGTGGACGAGCCGGACCTGCTGCTGTGGGTGCACTGCGCGGAGGTCTCGTCGTTCCTGGCCGTCGTCCGCCGGGCCGGGTTCCCGCTCACCGCCGCACACGCCGACCAGTACCTGGACGAGCAGCGCAGGGCGGCCGCCCTGGTGGGCCTGGACCCGGACGAGGTGCCAGGCGACGTGGTGGCCATGCGGGCCTACCTGGCGCACCGGCGCCCCCTGCTGCGCCGCACCGACGACGCCGACGAGATCTACGACTTCCTGCACCGCCCGCCGGTCAGCGGGTCGCTCGCGCTGGGCCTGCCGGTGTACGAGCCGCTGGTCGGCCACCTGGCGTACTCGCTGCTGCCGCGGTGGGCCACCGACCTCTACGGGCGCCGGCCCTACCCGAAGCCGGTCGCGACGGCCATGCTCCGCACGTTCTCCGGTGCGCTGCGCACCGCCCAGCGCACCGCTCGGCGCCTGGTCCGCGAGCCTCGGCTCGGACCGCTGCAGCCGCACCCGGTGCTGGCCGTGCGCCGGCTCGGCGTCTGGGCGACGCCCTCAGCCGCGCGTCTACCTAGGAGTGCGCCTCCTGGAACTTGATCACCAGTGCCTGGGGGACCCGGCCGCGCTCGGCCACGGTCTCGCCCTGGCTGCGCGCCCACTCCCGCACCGCGTGGGTGTCGGGCTTGCCGTTGCCCTGGGCGGCGGCCGCCTTGCCGCGCTGCTTGCGCCCACCGGTACGGCGGGCGTGGCCGACGAACTCGGCGAGCGCGTCGCGCAGCCGGGAGGCGTTCTCGGCGGAGAGGTCGATCTCGAACTCGGCGCCGTCGAGGGCGAAGGCCACCGTCTCCTCGGCCGGGCCGCCGTCGATGTCGTCGACCAGTTCGAGGATGGTCTTCTGCGCCACTGGGTCCTCCGGGGGGGATCGCGAAACGAGCGAGACGAGGATATCCGCCCGGCCGCCGCCGGTGGGTGAGGTACGGCCGGTGTGGCGAGTGTCCCGATGGGACGGCCAGACTGGCCGGGTGCGTACCGACCGCCGAACCGAGCTGCTCGCGGTCTCCGCCGGTGGCGCGGTCGGTGCGCTGGTCAGGTACGCCGCCTTCGCCGTCTGGCCGACGCGGTCCGGCGGGTTTCCGTGGGCGACCTTCGCCGTCAACGTGACGGGTTGCCTGCTGATCGGGCTGTCGATGGCGTTGGTCACACCTCGGCTGTGGCGGGTCTTCCTTGGCCCGGGTCTGCTCGGCGGCTTCACCACGTTCTCCACCTACGCCGAGGAGGTCCGCGCGCTGCTGGACTGGGCGCGGCCGGGAACGGCCGTGGCCTACCTGGCCGCGACGGTCCTCGCGGCGCTGGCCGCGGTCGCGGCCGGCGGGTGGCTCGCGCGGCGGGCGCGCCGGTGACCGCGCTGCTGGTCCTGCTGGGCGGGGCGGTGGGGGCGCCGCTGCGCTATCTCGTCGGGATCTGGGCCAACCGGGCGCTGCCGTGGGGGACGCTGCTGGTCAACGTGGCGGGGTCGGCGCTGCTCGGGGCACTCGGCGGGCTCGGCACGGCGGTGCCCGGACCGCTCGCGGCGCTGCTCGGCGCGGGGTTCTGCGGTGCGCTGACCACCTACAGCACGTTCGGTCTTGAGGTCGTGACGCTCGTCGAGCGCCGGCGCTACCTCGCGGCGGCCGGCTACGTGCTGCTGAGCGTTGGCGCCGCCGTCGGCGCGGCGGCGCTGGCGCACGCGCTGGTGGCGTAGCGGCGCTCAGGTGGGCGCCGGGATGTCCAGGGCCAGGGTCGCCAACCGCACCAGATCCGGGTCCTCCGGGGTGGACGGGGCGCCGACCCACACGGCCTGCACCAGCTTGAGGCTGTTGCCCTCCCGGCCGCTGGCGTAGGCCGCCGACTCGAAGAACGGCTTGACCTCACCCGGCCACGGCTGGTCCTCGGTGGACGGATCGGTGATCGCGCCGCTGCCCGGCAGGTCGGCCACCGCCTTCAGCTCGCCGGCCAGGGCGGTCTCCGGGAACCGCAGCACGGCGACCAGGAGCGCCGCCCGCCGCTCACCCGAGGTCGACTCGTACCGCATCCGGACCAGCTGGCCACAGCGGTTGCGCTCCAGCCACACCTGCACGTCGCCGTAGGCGTGGGCGGCGCAGTCGGTGTCGGAGACCGTTCCCTTCGGGGTGAAGGTGCGGCCGCCGATCTCGACCTCGTTGCTCTGGGTCGTGGTGGTGGGGCTGGCGTCCGCCGCGTCGTCCTCGTCGCCGGACGTGGCGACCGCGTACACGATGCCGCCCAGCAGCAGCACCGCGACCAGCACCGCGGCGCTGACCGGGAGCCAGCGCAGCGAGCCGGGGCGGGCCCGCGAGGTCGCCTTCGCGCTCGCCGGGGCCGGTGGTTTCGCAGTTGTCCCGCCCTCGGATGTCCGGGCTTTGGCTGTCCCTGTCTTGGATGTCCCGGTCCCGGATGGGGCGGTCACCGACGTGGCGGCCTCGGCCGTGGCCGCGAAGCCCTCCGCGGTCAGGTCGAGCGCGGCGAGGGCCGGGTTCTCCGGCTCGAGCGCCTCCAGCAGCGCCCTGGCCTGCTCGGCGGTGCACGGCCGGGGGCGGGTGGCCAGCTCGCGGGCGGCGGTGAGCAGCGTCGCCGGCTCGGGGTGCAGGACGCGGACGCCGCGCTCGAGGTCCTCTGCCGGCTGGTGGACCTCGGCGACGTACGGCCCGACCGCGATCACCGCGCCGACCGGCACGGGCTCCACGCCAGCCTGGTCGCGCACCGCCCGGTGCAGCAGGTGGGTGGCCTCCTCGATGCTCTCGGTGACCTCGGCCGCGGGGTTCACCAGGCCGTCCGGCCGGCTCAGCGGCCAGCCGTCGGTCCGCCACTGCCCGGTCAGCGGCGCGTCCAGGCGCATGGCCGGGTCGGGCAGGTCCACGCCGGCGACCACCAGCACACCGCGGGGGAGTACCACGACCGCGTCCAGGCGCCGGGAGCCCTCGCCGGGGCGGTAGCCGACCAGCGCGACCCCGCCCACGACCGTGTCGCCCCGGCCCCAGGACGCCAGCGCCGCCCGCACGTCCGCACCGACCTTTGAGGACTCCTCGCTCAGGCGGACCAGTCGCACGGCGCACCTCCTCGCTCCGCTCACCGTATCTGGAGGGCTACCCACCGCGGGGCGTGCCCTCAATCTGCCATCGGTGTGGCGGAAGCGACGTGCTCCGGGCAGAATGAGCGGCACAACAGAGATCGAGAGTGCGGGTCGAAGGCCACCGTGACGAGGACGTAGGGGAAGACGGTTCCTCGTCGAGCAGCGGAGGTCAGCAGTGAGCACTCGTGGCGTGGTGTACGTCCACTCGTCGCCGTCTGCGGTATGTCCGCACGTCGAGTGGGCTATTTCGGGCACCCTTGGAGTCCGGGCGAACCTGCAGTGGACCGCGCAGCCGGCCACGCAGGGACAGCTCCGGGCCGAGTGCGGCTGGACCGGAGCGGCGGGGACCGGCGGCAAGCTGGTTGCTGCCCTCAAGGCGTGGCCGATGATCCGCTTCGAGGTCACCGAGGAGCCGAGCGAGGGCGTGGACGGGGAGCGGTTCTGCTTCGTCCCGACCCTGGGCCTGTGGCGGGCGAGAACTTCGGCCAACGGCGACATCGTCGTCGGCGAGGACCAGCTCCGCTCCCTCGCCACCGCGAGCAGGGCCGGTGAGGCGTTCGCCCACCGGGTCGACGAGCTGCTCGGCGCGTCCTGGGACGCCGCCCTCGAGCCCTACCGCCGCGCCGGCGACGGCGCCCCGGTCACCTGGTTGCACCGTGTGGGCTGAGCGGGCTGTGGCACCCTAGGGTGCTGTGTCGCCCGCGCGTGGTCGCCAGCTGTGGCTGGTGCCGGTTCTGCTCATCATGGTGATCGTCACCGCGACCGGTGGTCTGCTGGCGCGGAACCTCTACGCGGACCCGGACACCGGGCCCTCGGACGTCGTCCAGCCCAGTGCCTCCTCGGTCCCGCCCGAGGAGGCGCCGGGGCCGCGCACCGTGCGCGGGGTGTTGGACGCGACCGAGCACCCCCTGTTCGAGTCCGTCCGGGGGGTGCTCCAGTCCTACTTCGACGCGATCAACGACCGCGACTACCTACGCTGGACCGACACGGTTACCCGGCGCCGGCTCGAGCTGCAGCCGGAGCCGGTGTGGCGGGCGAGCTACCGGTCCACCCGGGACGGCAACATCGTCGTCTACCGCATCGAGCTGGCGGAGACCGACCAGGCCCGGGTGCTGCTCAGGTTCACCAGCACCCAGGACGTGGCCGACGCGCCGAGCGAGCTGCCCGAGCCCTGCATCAACTGGAACGTGGTGTTCCCCCTGGTGCTGGAGGACTCGGGCTGGAAGATCGACAGCGGTCCGACGACCGCGTCCCCCCAGCACGAGGCCTGCGGCTGAGGGGACGCCGCGCTCAGAGCGGGATGTTGCCGTGCGCGCCGCGGCCGGCAGGCGCGGCGGCCAGGGCCTCGGCCAGCTTCCGGCGGGTGTGGCGCGGCTCGATGACCTCGTCCACCACGCCGATCGCCATCGCCCGGTCCACGCCGCCGGCGATCCGCTCGTGCTCCTCGGTCAGGCGGGCGTGCAACGCCTCGCGCTCCTCCTCGGGCGCCGCGGCGAGCTTCTTGCGGTGCAGGATGCCCACCGCCGCCTTCGCGCCCATCACCGCGACCTGCGCCTCCGGCCAGGCGAACACGGCGGTCGCGCCAAGCGAGCGGGAGTTCATGGCGATGTAGGCGCCGCCGTAGGACTTGCGGGTCACCAGCGTCACCCTCGGCACGACCGCCTCGGCGAACGCGTGCAGCAGCTTGGCGCCGCGCCGGACGACGCCGTCCCACTCCTGGCCCACCCCCGGCAGGTAGCCGGGGACGTCCACGACCACGAGCAGCGGCACGCCGAACGAGTCGCACATCCGGACGAACCTGGCGGCCTTCTCCGCCGACAGCGAGTCGAGGCAGCCGCCCTTGCGCAGCGGGTTGTTCGCGATCACGCCGACCGTGCGCCCGCCGAGCCGGCCGAGGCCGACGACGATGTTGGGCGCCCACTTCGCCTGCAGCTCCTCGAACAGGGGCCGCTCGTCGGCGTCGCGGTCGAGGATTCGGCGCAGCAGCGGCTTCACGTCGTAGGCGCGGTTGGGCTGCTCGGGGAGCAGGGCCCGCAGGTCCTCCTCGTCGCGCACCGCGTGCAGGTCGAACAGGCCGGGCTTGGCGAACAGGCCGGTGATCCGGCGCGCGCGCACGTAGGCGTCGTCCTCGTCGTCGGAGAGCACGTGCACCACGCCCGACTTGCGACCGTGCGCCTCGGCGCCGCCGAGACCCTCCTGGTCGATCTGCTCGCCGGTCACCGACCGCACGACGTCCGGGCCGGTCACGAACACCCGCCCGGCCGGGGACATGATGACCACGTCGGTCAGCGCCGGCCCGTAGGCAGCGCCACCCGCAGCCGGGCCGACGACGACCGAGATCTGCGGCACCCGGCCGGAGGCCCGGATCATCGCCGCGAACACGCCGCCGACGCCGTCGAGCGACTCCACGCCCTCGGCCAGCCGGGCGCCCCCGCAGTGCCAGATCCCGATGACCGGGCACCGCTCCCGCACCGCGGTGTCGATGGCCTCGACGATGTGCCGGCACCCCTCGCTGCCCATGGCGCCGCCCATCTTGGTGGCGTCGGTGCAGTAGGCGATGACCCGCACGCCCTCGATGCGCCCGCGGACCGCGTAGACGCCGCTGGAGTCGCTGGGTCGCAGCGGGGCGAGCGTGCCCTCGTCGAGCAGCTTGCCCAGCCGCACCTCCGGCTCGCGCGGGTCGATCTGCCGTGGTCCGTCCTGGGTTGGGTGGGTGGCCAGCGCAGTCATCTGAAGTCCCCTCTGTGGTGCCAAGTCAGGCTGCGGTGAAGGCCAGGGCCACGTTGTGCCCGCCGAAACCGAAGGAGTCGTTCACGGCCGCGACGATCTCCATCTTGCGGGGCTCGCCGGCGACCACGTCCAGGCCGACCTTGGGGTCCTGGTTCTCCAGGTTGCGGGTGGCCGGGATGATGCCGTGGTAGATCGACAGCAGCGTCACGATGCTCTCCACGGCGCCCGCGCCGCCGACCAGGTGGCCGAGCGAGCTCTTCGGCGCGGTCAGCACGACGTGGTCACCGATCGCCCGCCTGATGGCCACGGCCTCGCCGATGTCGCCCACCACCGTCGAGGTGGCGTGCGCGTTGACGTGCCCGACGTCCTCGGGGGAGATCCCGGCCGTGCGGATGGCCTCGGTGATCGCGTTGACCTGGCCGATGCCCTCCGGGTGGTTGCCGGTGATGTGGTAGGCGTCGGAGGTGATGCCGGCTCCGGCGAGCCGGCCGTAGATCCGCGCGCCCCGTGCCCGCGCGTGGTCCTCGCGCTCGAGCACCAGCACGCCGGCGCCCTCGCCGAGCACGAACCCGTCGCGGTGGATGTCGAACGGCCGCGAGGCGCGCTCCGGCTCGTCGTTGCGCAGGCTCAGGGTCCGCGACTGGGCGAACCCGGCCACGGTGATCGGCGCGATGCAGGCCTCCGCACCGCCCGCGACCACCACGTCGGCCCGGCCGTTCTGGATCATCTGCCAGCCGGTGGCGAGGCCCTCGGCCCCGGACGCACAGGCCGAGGCCGGGGAGTGCACCCCGGCCCTGGCCATCAGCTCGATGCTGACGTGCGCGGCCGGCCCGTTGGGCATCAGCATCGGCACGGTCAGCGGTGAGACCTTGCGCAGCCCCTGGTTCTCCAGCACGTCATCCTGGTCGAGCAGGGTGACCGGTCCGCCGATGCCGGTGCCGATGGCGACACCGAGCCGGTCCGGGTCCACCGACTGGCTCTCCCCGGTCGGGAGCTCGAAACCCGCGTCGGCCCAGGCCTGGCGGGCCGCGATGATCGCGACCTGCTCGCAGCGGTCGAGCCGGCGCAGCTGCACCCGCGGGAGCACCTCGGACGGTTCGACGGCAAGCGGCGCCGCCAGCCTCGACGGCAGCTCGAACCGGGACACCCAGTCGGCGTCGTTGGTTCGGATGCCGTTGCGGCCGGCGATCAGGCCGTCCCAGGTGGACGCGACGTCGCCTCCGAGCGGCGTCGTCGCACCCATGCCGGTGACGACCACATCGACCCTGCTCATGTCCCCCTCCGTGGTGGTGTGAGGTCAGTTCGTGCGTGAGTCAGACGTTCTTGGCGACGTAGTTCACCGCGTCGCCCACGGTCTTCAGGTTGGCGAGCTCGGCGTCGGGGATCTTGACCTCGAAGCGGTCCTCGGCCTGGACGGCGATCTCCACCATGGACAGCGAGTCGATGTCCAGGTCGTCCACAAAGGACTTGTCGGCGGTGACCTCGTCGGACTCCACGCCGGCGACCTCTTCGACGATCTCGGCGAGACCGGCGAGGATCTCTTCCTCGGTGGGCTTGGCGTTCGCCATGGGTGTGCTCTCCTTCTGGTTGCTCCGGGCGGTGTGCCTCACCGCCGGAAGTCGGTGTACTACGGGCAGATCACGACCTGGCCGGCGTAGGACAGTCCCGCGCCGAACCCGACCAGCAGCGCGACGTCACCGGAGTGGATCCGGCCGGCCGCGCGCATGTGGTCCATCGCCATGGGGATGGACGCCGAGGAGGTGTTGCCGGAGGTCACGATGTCGTCGGCGACGACCATGTCCTCCCGCGCGCCCTTCTGGCGCAGCTTCTTCGCGATCGCCTCGACGATCCGCAGGTTCGCCTGGTGCGGAACCAGGATGTCCACGTCGGAGGGCTGGAGCCCGGCGAGTTCGAGGGCCCGCAGCGCGATCGGCGCGATCTTGGTGGTGGCCCAGCGGAAGACCGCCTGGCCCTCCTGGTAGATGTGCCTGCCGTTGGGCATGGTGATCGTCTCGGCGAGGTCGCCGGCGGTGCCCCAGGCGACCGGGCCGATTCCCGGCTCGTCGCTCGGTCCGACGACCGCGGCGCCCGCCCCGTCGGCGAAGATGATCGCGGTCGAACGGTCCACCGGGTCGACCACGTCGGTGAGCTTCTCCGAGCCGATCACCAGGACCCTGGTGGCCGAACCGGCGCGGACCATGTCCGAGGCGGAGGCCAGCGCGTAGCAGAACCCGGCGCAGGCGGCGTTGAGGTCGAAGCCGCCGGCTGCCTTGATCCCGATCAGGTCGGCGACCTGGGCGGCGGCGTTGGGGATCGGCACGGTCGTCGTGCAGTTGGCGACGATCACGGTGTCCACGTCCGACGGCGTGAGCCCGGAGGCGGCGATGGCCTTCGAGCCGGCCTCGACGGCCATCGAGACGACGGTGTCCTCGGTGCCGCCGAACCGGCGCTCGCGGATACCGACCCGTTCGCGGATCCACTGGTCGTCGGTGTCCATGATCGTGGACAGCTCGTCGTTGGTGACCACGCGCTCGGGTTGGGTGCTGCCGATGCCGAGGATCCTGCTGGCCGCGGCCCCCTGGGAGAGTCGGATGGCGGTCATGCGGTGGCCTCCCCGCCGTCGAGCAGCTCGGCGACCGTGTCGAGGTCGGCCGGCTTCTTCAGGGCGAGGGTCCGTACGCCGGTGAGCTCGCGCTTGGCCAGGCCGGTCAGGGTGCCGGCCGGCGGCATCTCCACGGTCGCGCGCACCCCCCGCTCGCTCATCGCTGCCATGCACAGGTCCCACCGCACCGGCAGGGTGACCTGCGCGACGAGGCGGTCGAGAACGTCCTGTCCCTCGGTCACGACGCCGCCGTCGGCGTTGGAGAGCAGGGGACGCCCGGGGTCGGCGACGGCGGCCTTCTTGGCCCGCTCGCCGAGCGCCTCCTGGGCGGGGGCCATGAAGCGGGTGTGGAAGGCGCCGGCGACCTTGAGCCGGATGACCTTCTTCACCCAGTCCGGCTTCTCCGCGACCATCGCGTCGATCCGCTCGGTGGGACCGGCGGCGACGATCTGCCCGGCGCCGTTGCGGTTGGCGGGGGTGAGGTCGTACCCGGCGAGCCAGTCCACGACCTGCTCGGGCTCGCCGCCCATGACCGCGGCCATGCCGGTGGGCTCGAGCTCGCAGGCCCGGGCCATCTCCCGGCCCCGGACGGCGGCGAGGGCGACCGCGTCGTCGGCGCTGAGCGCCCCGGCCATGGCCGCGGCGGCGAGCTCGCCGACCGAGTGCCCGGCGACCAGCACGTCGTCGGGCAGTTCGTGGCGGCGCGACAGCTCCTCGAACGCGAGCAGCGCCAGCGCGACGACCAGGGGCTGGGTGACCGAGGTGTCCTGGATGGCCTCGGCCTCGGCGACCGTACCGAGCTCGACGAGGTCGAGCCCGGTCAGCTCGGACCAGGCGACGACCCGTTCGCGGACGCCGTCCAGCTCGAGCCACGGGGCGAACATGCCTGGTGTCTGGGAGCCCTGGCCTGGGGCGAGCAGTGCGAGCACGTGTCTACTGAACACGTTTCACGACCAGAACGCGCATGCCGGGAGTGACCAAGTCGCGCCGGTCGATTTGTAGGAATCCTCCAAAAGTTACCTGGGGATGAACGATCCAGGTGACGTTGTATTGTCCGGTTCCCTTACCACAAGCCCCGTGACCTGGACAGTCTCCCGACGGCGAGGGCGATCCGGAGCACGAGCGCGTCACGAGGTGAGGTGGCGTTGTGCCCGGTGAGCTCGGCGGCCTTGCGCAGCCGGTAGCGGACGGTGTTGGGGTGGACGAACAGCAGGCGCGCGCAGGTCTCGAGCACCCCGCCGGCCTCGAGGAAGGTGTCGACGGTCTCGAGCAGGGCGCCGCCCGCGTTCTCCAGGGGCTTGGCGATCTGGTCGATGAGCTGCCACTCGGCCTCCGGGTCGCCCGCGAGCGCGCGTTCGGGGAGGAGGTTGGTCGACCGCACCGGCCGGGGGGCCGAGGGCCAGGCCACGACGGCACGCAGCCCGGACAGGGCGTCCGCCGAGCTGCGGTGGGCGTCGGCGATGTTGTCCACGGTGGGTCCGGCGACCACGGGCCCCTCGCCGAACGAGGCCGCCATCCGCGCCAGCACGTCGACCGGCGGATCGGTGGGGCCGGCGAGCACGACAACCAGCCGTGATCCCTGCACGCCGAGCAACACCGGCCGGTTGGCCCGCGCGGCGCGGCTGCGGACCTCGTAGAGCACGGTTGGCGGATCGTCCGAGGGGGAGTTGCCGACCAGCACGGTGGCCGGCGCGTCCAGGTCCCAGCCCAGCGCCGCGGCCCGGCTGAGCAGCGACTCTTCCGCGTCGCCCCGCACGATCGCGTCCACCACGGAGGCTTCCAGTCGCGCGTCCCAGGCCCCCCGGGTCTCCGCGGCGGAGGCGTAGGACATGGCGGAGGTGAACGCGACCTCCCGCCCGTAGCGCAGGACGGCCTCGGTGAGCACCTGCCGCTCGTCGTCGTCCGCGGCGAGGTCGGGCACCTCGCGTTCGATCACGTGCACGGCGACCCGGACGAGCTCGACGGTCTGGCGAAGGCTGATCCAGCGGGAGAGGTCGCGGGGGGCCTGCCGGAAGGCGTCGGTGGTGAGCCGGATGGCCTCACGCTTGTCCCGCAGGTAGCTGGTGAACCCGGCGGCGCCCGTCTGCGCGATCAGCAGCACGCTGGCCCGCTGGTCGGCGGGCATCCGCCCGAACCAGGCGAACTGCTCGTCCATCGAGGCCAGGGCCGCGGAGGCCAGCTTCCCGGAAGCCCGGTCCAGCGCTCCCAACGTGGCCTCCGACACCTTCACCATGCCCCACAATAACGCGACCACCAGCCAAAACCTGTGCTCGGTGTTCGCGGCACTGGTTGTCGTCGCCGGCCTGGTCAAGCCTGGTCAGCTGGGCTCACTCCGCCCCTGTGATCAGAAGCGAGCGCGGCTTCGCCCGCCCGGAAGGCGCCGACCAGCGCACCGACGTTGAGCAACGAAACCGCCCTCGCAGTGGGGCCCACCCAGCAACCACGCCTTGTTGTGAAGATCCAGCCCCCAGTGAACAACCCCCACCCGTTCCCGGGGGCGTCCCGCCTTGCCAGCGTATCGGCTTGTGGGGGGCCGGGGAGGGGTTGGCGTGATCTGTGGATAACTCCGAGGCGCGAACGGAGGATTCAGCGAACGGATTGTTCCGCTACTCCCCGGATGCGGCAGGCGACAGGATGTGGACCCGACGGCCAGGAGAACAGGAGCGCGTGTGAACCCGATCCTGCTCATCTACCTGTTCTTCTTCCTCTCGCTCGCCTTCGCGTTCGTGGGGTACCGGTGGGTCCCGCCGACCCACCTGGCGGTCTCGATCACCCTCGTCGTGGTGCTCGGGCTCACGGCGAACTGGAACATCGGCTTCCAGCTCCTGTTGCTGCTCCTACCCGGAATGTCCATAGTCAGCGCCAGGCTGTGGGCGAGCCGCGACGACGCGGCGCGGAGCTGATCATCGGTGGGCACAGCAGGATTCGAACCTGCGACCGCTCGGGTGTAAACCGAGAGCTCTTCCGCTGAGCTATGTGCCCCGACCTGCCGGCCGTCAGGACTTCAGGGTGGCCACCGCCTTCTTCCAGCCTTCCTGGTCGCGGGCCTCACCGGGCTGGTTGGTCTCCGCGAAGCGCACGACGCCCTTCTTGTCGATCAGGAACGTCCCCCGGTTGGCGAGCCCCGCCTGCTCGTTGAACACCCCGTACGCCTGCGCCACCTCGCCGTGCGGCCAGAAGTCCGACAGCAGCGGGAACTGGTAGCCCTCCTGCTCGGCCCATGCCTTGAGGCTGAACGGTGTGTCCACCGACACCCCGAGCACCTGGACCTCCGCCGACTTGTAGGTCGCCAGCTCGTCGCGCAGCTGGCAGAGCTCGCCGGTGCAGATGCCGCTGAAGGCGAACGGGTAGAACACCAGCAACACGTTCGACGCGTCCCGGTACGACGACAACGCCACCTTCTGGTGGTTGTAGTCCTTGAGAGTGAACTCCGGCGCCGTCGCGCCGACCTCGACCGCCATCCGGCTTCCTCCTGCAGTCCGTGTCCGGGATGTGCGGCCAGCCTAGGGCACCCGCCCGGTCCCGGCTCAGCGCTTGGACTTCGCGGACTTCGGAGAGACCAGGCGCGTCGCCGACCAGTCGTCACCGACCGCGATGTTGGACGTCTGTGAGAGCCCGGCCGTCGGCACCGCCTCGGCGATCTCACTCGGCTCGACGTGGCCGTCGCGGCCCGTCTTCGGGGTCAGGACCCAGATCACACCGTTCTCGGCGAGCGGGCTGATGGCGTCCATGAGTGCGTCGACGAGATCGCCGTCGTCCTCGCGCCACCACAGCAGGACCACGTCGACGACCTCGTCCGCGTCCTCATCCAGTAGATCACCGCCGATCCGCTCCTCGATGGCGGCGCGAACGCCGTCGTCGACGTCCTCGTCCCAGCCGATCTCTTGGACGATCATGCCAAGCTCGATCCCGAGCCTCTCGGCGACGCCAGCCTTGCCGGCGTCTCCCGCGGCGACCACGGCTTCCACTCCTCCTCGACGCCATCGCGGGGGCCGGACCAGCCCCCGCGCAACGGTATTGGGATAGCGAACACTGCCCCTGCCCGCCTGCGCAACCACCCACGCCGGTTTCCCACGCCCGACAACGGGCACGACTGGGCATGAACGGGCACGTGTCCGGTGTTACCCATGAGTAACGATGACGCGAGCGCTCGTCGAGACGACGATGGCAGAGTAAGGGCAGAGTTGGCCTTCGAGCGCAGGCACTGGAGATCCCTTGGCTACGCAGAACAGCGGGAACGGTAGGACACCCGAGCGGGTTCGGGTCATCCGTGACGGGCTGGCCGCCCACCTTCCCGACATCGACCCGGACGAAACTTCCGAGTGGCTGGAGTCGTTCGACTCGATGCTCGCCGCCGGCGGCCAGCAACGGGCTCGTTACCTCATGCTCCGACTGCTGGAGCGTGCCCGCGAGAGCCGGGTCGGCGTCCCCGCGCTCACCAGCACCGACTACGTCAACTCCATCCCCACCGACAGGGAGCCCTGGTTCCCCGGTGACGAGGAGGTGGAGCGCCGCTACCGCGCGTGGATCAGGTGGAACGCGGCCATGACCGTGCACCGGGCGCAGCGCCCCGGCGTGGGTGTCGGCGGACACATCTCGACCTACGCGTCCTCCGCGACGCTCTACGAGGTCGGCTTCAACTGGTTCTTCCGCGGCAAGAACCACCCCGGCGGCGGCGACCAGGTGTTCTTCCAGGGACATGCCTCGCCGGGCATGTACGCGCGTGCGTTCCTCGAGGGCCGGCTGTCCGCCCAGCAGCTCGACGGGTTCCGGCAGGAGTTCTCGCACGGCGGCCCCGGGGCCGGCCTGCCCTCCTACCCGCACCCGCGACTGATGCCGGACTTCTGGGAGTACCCGACGGTGTCGATGGGCCTCGGCCCGATGAACGCGATCTACCAGGCCCGGTTCAACCGGTACCTGCACGACCGCGGCATCAAGGACACCGCCGACCAGCACGTCTGGGCGTTCCTCGGCGACGGCGAGATGGACGAGGCCGAGTCCCGCGGCCTGGTGCACGTCGCGGCCAACGAGGGCCTGGACAACCTGACCTTCGTGGTCAACTGCAACCTGCAGCGGCTCGACGGGCCGGTGCGAGGCAACGGCAAGATCATCCAGGAGCTGGAGGCGTTCTTCAGGGGCGCCGGCTGGAACGTCATCAAGGTCATCTGGGGGCGCGAGTGGGACACGCTGCTGCACGCCGACCGTGACGGCGCCCTGATCAACCTGATGAACACCACGCCGGACGGTGACTACCAGACCTACAAGGCCAACGACGGCGCCTTCGTCCGCGAGCACTTCTTCGGGCGCGACCCGCGCACCAAGGAGCTCGTCACCCCGATGAGCGACCAGGACATCTGGAACCTCAAGCGCGGCGGCCACGACTACCGCAAGGTCTACGCGGCCTACCAGGCGGCCACCGAGCACCACGGGCAGCCCACGGTCATCCTCGCGAAGACGATCAAGGGGTACGGCCTCGGCCCGCACTTCGAGGGCCGCAACGCGACCCACCAGATGAAGAAGATGACCCTGGACGACCTCAAGCTGTTCCGGGACTCGCTGCGCATCCCGGTGAGCGACGAGGAGCTGGAGAAGGACCCGTACCTGCCGCCGTACTACCACCCGGGCCCCGACGCGCCCGAGATCCAGTACCTGCTGGAGCGGCGCCGCCAGCTCGGCGGGTTCGTCCCGGAGCGGCGGTCCAAGTCCAAGGCGCTGGTCCTGCCCGGCGACAAGGTCTACGACGTGATCCGCCGCGGCTCGGGCAAGCAGGAGGTCGCCACCACGATGGCGTTCGTCCGGCTCGTGCGTGACCTCGCCAAGGACAAGGAGATCGGCCCGCGGCTGGTGCCGATCATCCCGGACGAGGCCCGCACGTTCGGGATGGACTCGATGTTCCCGACGCAGAAGATCTACAACCCGCACGGCCAGCTCTACACCTCGGTGGACGCGTCGCTGATGCTGTCCTACAAGGAGAGCGAGCAGGGGCAGATCCTGCACGAGGGCATCAACGAGGCCGGGTCGACCGCGTCGTTCACCGCGGCCGGGACGTCCTACGCCACCCACGGCGAGCCGATGATCCCGATCTACATCTTCTACTCGATGTTCGGCTTCCAGCGCACCGGCGACGGCCTGTGGGCCGCCGCCGACCAGATGGCCCGCGGCTTCGTGCTCGGCGCCACCGCCGGCCGGACGACGCTCACCGGTGAGGGCCTACAGCACAACGACGGTCACTCGCTGCTTCTCGCCGCGACCAACCCCGCCGTGGTCGCCTACGACCCGGCGTGGTCGTTCGAGATCGCGCACATCGTGCGGGACGGCCTGCGGCGGATGTACGGCGAGCAGGCGGAGGACATCTACTACTACCTGACCATCTACAACGAGCCGTACGTGCAGGCCCCGGAGCCGGACGACCTCGACGTCGAGGGGCTGCTGCGTGGGCTGTACCGGTACCAGGCCGCGCCGGAGGGGTCGGGCCCCCGGGCCCGCATCCTGACCTCCGGTGTGGGCATGCCGTGGGCCCTACGCGCCCGCGAGCTGCTGGCCGAGGAGTGGAACGTGCGGGCCGAGGTCTGGTCGGCGACGTCCTGGACGGAGCTGCGCCGCGACGCGGTGGAGACCGACCGGCACAACTTCCTGCACCCCGAGGCCGAGCCGCGGCGGCCGTACGTGACCCGCGTCCTGTCCGAGGGCGCGGGGCCCGTCGTCGCCGCGAGCGACTGGATGCGGGCGGTGCCGGACCTGATCCGACCCTGGGTGCCGACCGACATGCTCACGCTCGGTACCGACGGGTTCGGCTTCTCCGACACCCGTCCGGCGGCACGGCGCCACTTCCTCGTCGACGCCGAGTCGATCACCGTGGGCGTGCTGGCCGCACTGGCCAGGCGGGGCGAGGTGGAGAAGTCCACCGTCGTCGAGGCGGCCAGGAAGTACCGGATCGACGACATCTCGGCGGCCGGACCGCAGACGTCCGACCCCGGCGTCGCCTGACCCTGAGTTACCCCCTCTGACCTGCGATGATGAACCGGTCGCACGATAGGGGGACAGCGCTGGCGGCAGCTCCCCGGTCCGTCCATAGTGGAACTACCGGTGGGGACCGGGGAGAGGGGCCGCCCGGCGGCGAGCGCACCGCTACGCCGGGCGGCTCCGCGTATTTCCAGCGTCTTTGCGCTGATCACCGCCGCGAACGGTCAGGCCCGCGTCGGCTCGTCGCTACTCCCGGACGTCTGGAGAATGATCCGGACGCAGGCAACGCACATCCCGGGAAGGATGAGCAGGAGCAGCAGGAGACCCACGCCCCAGTGGACCGCCAGGCTCAACCAACCGACCAGCGCGAGCGACAGGAACAGGTGGATCAGCGGAACGCGTCGGTACGGCAGGAACGCAAGGCCGATCGAGAAGAAGAAGGCAAGGTATATCGCGAGCAGTCCGATGCGCATCGCTCAACCAGTTCCGAAGGTCGGGATTGATCCCCGAGGATATCTCGGCACTCGGGCCGAGCGGCAGCGCCGGTCCCCGACGACGGGCGGCGCCACTCTCCGCCGGTAGCATTCCGCCGACGCCGACCTGGTCTGCTCGGAAGGACGTGCGGTGCTCTCCGATGACCCACCAGCTGAGAACCAGCCGCTGAGCACCGACGCGCGTGTCCTCTACGTCGTCACCTGTGCCACCCCCGCCGCCCAGCGCGTCGGGACGCTCGTCGAGTTGGCGCAGGGAGAGGGCTGGACGGTGTGCGTCATCGCCACGCCGAAGGCGACGCGGTTCATCGACCGGCCGGTCCTCGAGGCACGGACCGGCTACCCGGTGCGCGACGACTACAAGCAGCCCGGCACCCCGGACGTTCATCCGCCCCCCACCGCCATCGTGGTTGGCGGGGCCAGCTTCAACACGATCAACAAGTGGGCGGCGGGGATCGCGGACACGCTCGCGCTCGGCTTGTTGACCGAGGGGATCGGGCTGGGGCTGCCGCTGGTGGTGCTGCCGTTTCTCAACTCCGCGCAGGCCGCCCACCCCGCGTTCGCCCGCAGTGTGGGCGAACTGCGGGCCGCCGGGGTCCAGATCCTGCTTGGCGGCGAGGGGTTCACGCCGGCCGAGCCGGGACAGGGGGACGAGCAGCTGGCCGACTATCCCTGGGAGCTGGCGCTGCGCGTGGTGAGCAAGCAACGTCATCGATCTGGATAATGAAAAAGTGCACCGACAGGCCGTCGACTCCAGTGTGCTGGTTGAGGTCGGGTACGACCGGTCGCGCCGCGTGCTGGAGGTGAAGCTGGTCAACGGGTCCGTCTACCAGTACCTCGGCGTTCCGCCGAAGGACTTCTTCGGGCTGCTCGCGGCGGAAAGCCAGGGACGCTTCTACAACCTCCGGATCAAGCCCAACTACGACTACCGCGAAGTCAACGGCTAGCCGGCCGGTTCCAGCTGCGGGTCCGCGTCACCGGCGATCGCCGTGGCGGGGGAGGGCTCCGTGGGGACCACGACGACGATCGGGGCCGCGGTCTTCTTGCGGCGCTTGCGGACCGCGACGGTCACCACCAGCGCCACGGCCAGCCCGCCGACCACGACCAGGCCACCCGTGGTGATCATGCCCTCGATGCGCTTCGCAGCCTCGCCCAGCGCCGCACCGATCGCGATGTGCAGGGCCGACCAGCAGGCCGCGCCGGCGACCACGGCGGGAAGGAACTTGCGGTAGGCAAGGCCGGACGTGCCGGCCGCTGCGGGGGTCAGGGTGCGCACCACCGGCAGGAACCTCGCGAAGAACACCGCCCAGGCGCCTCTGCGGCGCAGGATGTCCGTCGCCTTGTCCCAGCCCTCCACGCCGTACTTCTGGATGAGCTTGGTCTCCCGCAGCTGCGGGCCGAACCTGCGACCGATGTAGTAGCCGATCGAGTCCCCCAGACCCGCGCAGACCGTCACCACCGCCCACAGCACCAGGAACCGCGAGACCGAGTCCACCGTCGTGGCGGCGATCAGCAGCCCGCCCTCGCCCGGTGCGATGAACCCGAGGCCGATCGTGCACTCGGCGAACACCAGCGCGCCGGTCGCGCCGACGAGGGCCGGCTGCGGTAATGCCTGTAACCACTCCAGGACATCGGTCAGCAACGCCACGATCGGCTCCCCTCCATTGTGGCCACCCACTCCAGGCCGGCGAATGCGAGTCTGGCAGTTGGACCGAGCCTGGCACATCCGGGTTCCCCCTGAATCAAACCGGGGGCTGACCCCACCTACCCCCGCAGGCCTACTGCCGGCCGAGCACCGCGCTGATCTCCTGGTTCGCCGGCCCCGCCTCGGCCAGGTGGCGCAGCGCCTCGGGAACCTCCTCGCCGCGGTGGGCGATCGCCTGGGCGTAGAGCCGGCCCGCCCGGTAGGACGAGCGCACCAGCGGACCCGCCATCACCCCGGCGAAGCCCATGCCCTCGGCGGCCTCCTTGTGCTCGAGGAACTCCTCGGGCCGCACCCACCGGTCGACCGGGTGGTGGCGCAGCGACGGGCGCAGGTACTGGGTGATCGTGATGATGTCGCAGCCCGCGTCGTAGAGATCACGCAGCGCCGCGGTGACCTCCTCTGGCGTCTCACCCATCCCCAGGATCAGGTTGGACTTCGTCACCAGACCGGCCTCGCGGGCCCGCGTGATCACGTCGAGCGAGCGCTGGTAGCGGAACGCCGGACGGATGCGCTTGAACACCCGCGGCACCGTCTCCAGGTTGTGCGCGAGCACCTCCGGTCGCGAGCCGAACACCTCGGCGAGCTGGTCGGGATCCGCGTTGAAGTCCGGGATCAGCAGCTCCACGCCGGTGCCGGGGTTGAGTGAGTGGATCCGCCGGACGGTCTCGGCGTAGAGCCAGGCGCCGCCGTCGGGCAGGTCGTCCCTGGCCACGCCGGTCACCGTCGCGTAGCGCAGGCCCATCGCCTGCACCGACTCGGCGACCTTGCGCGGCTCCTCCCGGTCCAGCGCCGCCGGGCGACCGGTGTCGATCTGGCAGAAGTCGCAGCGCCGCGTGCACTGCTCGCCGCCGATAAGGAACGTGGCCTCGCGGTCCTCCCAGCACTCGTAGATGTTGGGGCAGCCGGCCTCCTCGCACACGGTGTGCAGGCCCTCGCGCCGAACCAGGCCCTTGAGCTCCCGGTACTCCGGGCCCATCCGTGCGCGGGTCTTGATCCACGACGGCTTCTTCTCGATCGGGGTCTGGCTGTTGCGGGCCTCGAGCCGCAGCAGCTTCCGCCCCTCCGGAGCAACGGTCACCCCATCAGGCTACGCCGCCCTTGACGGGGCCCCAGCAGGGCCGATAAGCAGCACCTGTCCCGGACGAGTGGAGGAAAAGCCGTGCTCAACCGCTCTCGAAGACACCTCGGGCGCATCGCGCTGGCCGCCGGTGTGGCGGCCGTGTCCGTGATCACCACGACCGTACCGGCGACCGGCGCGCCCGACCGCCCCCGAGTTCCGCGTGAGGCGCCCGCCAACGGCGCCGACCGCAACACCACCGCCGCTACCGACCAGGCGCCGCGGGCCAGGGTCGCCGCTCCCGCCGGCGAGAACAAGGTCGGCAGCCGGCTGGGCTACCCGCGCCAGACCAGGCTGCGGGTCTACCCGGAGAACCCCGCCGACAAGTCGATCAAGCTCGGTCTCACGCCGTACCACGCGATCGCGCCCCGGCTCAACCGACTGCAGGCGATCAGCGACCGGGTCTCGGTCGAGGTCGTCGGGCAGACCGGTCTCGGCCGCGACCTGTACCAGGTCACCCTGACCGCGCCGGAGCGCCCGGGGGAGACCCGCGAGCAGGAGGCCTGGCGCGAGCTCATCGAGAACGACCCCGAGCGCGCAGCCCGGGACCGCCGCATCGACCGCGAGTACAAGGCGCCGGTCTGGATCAACAACAACATTCACGGCAACGAGTGGGAGGGCACCGACGCGGCACTGCGCCAGATCGAGCACCTCGCCACCAGCCGCGACCCCGCCGTGCGACGGCTGCTCGAGCACACCCGGATCCTCTACAACGTCACCGCGAACCCCGACGGCCGGGTCGCCGGCACCAGGGCCAACAACGCCGGCTTCGACATGAACCGCGACTTCGTCACGAACTCCCAGCCGGAGAACCGGGCGATGCGGGACATGATCATCGACAGCCAGCCCGTGGTCGTGCTCGACGAGCACGGCTACGTCGGCGGAACACTGATCGAGCCGACCACCCCGCCACACGGCCAGAACTACGACTTCGACCTCTACATCCGGCACGGCTACGCCAACGGGCTCGCCATGGAGCGGGCGGTCAAGGCGCTGGGCTACGACGAGGCGCAGGACGTCATCGTGCCCTTCAGGGACCTGCCGCCCGGCGAGTGGGACGGCTGGCCGCCGATCTTCACCGCGCAGTACGCGATGTACCACGGCGCGGTGTCCTACACCGTGGAGATCCCGCTGCGGGTGAACAACGCCGACTACGACGCGCTGCCGGTGGAGGAGCTGCGGCGCCGCTCGGCGATCAACACCGACGTCTCCGAGGCCACCATGCGCGCCACGCTGGACTACGTGGCCCGCAAACGGGTCGACCTGGTGGACAACCAGATCGAGATCTTCCGGCGCGGAGCGGCTGGCGAGCGGCAGCGCTTCATCCCGGACGGCTTCGTCCCCGGCTTCGGGCCAGAGGACCGGTTCACGACCAGCTTCCCCCGCACCTACGTCATCCCCGCCGGGTCGGGGCAGCGTTCCGCGGTGGCCGCGGCGCGGCTGGTGGACCACCTCGTGGACCACGACGTCCGGGTGCGTCAGGCCACCCGGGCCTTCACCCTGGCCGGGAGGTCCTACCCGGCCGGGTCCTACCTCGTGGACATGCACCAGCCCAAGCGCGGGCTCGCCAACGCCATGCTCGAGGCGGGCAAGGACCTCTCCGCGGACGCACCGCAGATGTACGACATCGCCGGCTGGAGCCACCGCCTGCTCTGGGGGGCCTCGGTCGACATCGTGCGTGGCGGTGACCTGCGGGTGCACAGCCGTCCGGTCGTGGTCGCCTCGCCAACCGGCGGTGTCGACGCCGCCCCCGGCCGCGACCTGGTGATCTCGGTGCGGGACGGCAGGGACGCGAGCGCGGTCAACGACCTGCTGGGCCGGGGCATCGAGCTGCGCCGCCGGGCCGACGGCTCGGTGGTCGTGCCGGCGGCGGCGCGGGCCGCCGCACGGGAGGTCGCCGACCGCTACGGCGTGCGGTTCACCGCGGCGCCCGCCGGTGCCCCGGGGGCGGTGCTCCACCGGCTGACCGTGGCGGCCGCGGTGGGAGCCGACGAGCTGTTCTCCCTGCGGGAGATGGGCTTCGACGTCCGGCCGGTGTCCACAGCGGTGCTCAACGGCGGGTTCGACCTGTCCAGGGTGGACGTGCTGGTGGTGTCGGCCGGCCTGCGGTTCGACCAGCTGAACCCGGCGGCGCGGGCGCAGGTCGAGGCGCTGTTCGCCCGGGGCGGAGTCGTCACCCGGGGCGCGACCGGCTCGCGGTTCAACGCCGACGCCGGCCTGCTGCCGGTGACCGCGGTGCCCGGGCGGGGGGACGCGAACGGCGTCGTGTCGGTGTCGAACGAGACGGCCTCGGTCCTGGCCGGCTCGACGTCCACGTCGTTCGTGTATTCGCCCCAGTGGTTCACCGGCCTGGGTTCGGGGGTGACCGTCGAGCAGCGCTACGGGACCGGCAACCCGCTGGTCGCCGGGCACTGGCTGCCCAACGACGACGGCTCCGGCGGTCCGGACGCCGCGGCCGGCCAGCCCGCCGTGGTCTCCGGTGTGGACGAGCGCGGCGCGCGGGTGCTGGTGTTCGGCACCGAGCCGATGTTCCGCGCCCACCCGAAGGGGCTGTTCGCCCAGGTGGCCAACGGAATCTTCTGGAGCGCGACCCGATAGGCCTGGCGAGCGACGGCGTCCTCCCCCAAGGTGGGGAGGACGCCGTCCGTCGTGTCGGAGGGGGAGCCGGTGGCTTTGGTGGCACGGAGCGCGGCGGGTGCGTTGTTCCTCGACGGGGTGGGGCGCGTGCTGATCGTGGAGCCGACCTACAAGCCGAACTGGGAGATCCCCGGCGGCATGCTGGAGGTGGGCGAGACCCCGAGCCAGGCCTGCGTCCGGGAGGTGGCCGAGGAGCTCGGCCTCACGCTCGTGCCCGGCCGGCTGCTCGTGGTCGACTGGGCCCCGCACCCGGTGTTCGGCGACCGGGTGCTGTTCGTGTTCGACGGCGGGACGCTGGACTCGGCACAGCTGGCGGCGATCGTACTGCAGGCCGAGGAGCTCGCGTCCTACGCGCTGGTCGAGCCGGGAGCGGTGGGGACGCGGCTGATCCCGCGGTTGGCGCGGCGGGTGAGCGCGGCGCTCGAGGCCCGGGAGGACGGGACGACGCGCTACCTCGAGCACGGACGGCCCGTCGGGTAGGACGCCGTCAGGCCGACGGGGCCAGCCGACGCAGCAGGCGTTCGACGGGGTTGCGTCGCGGCCGGGTCTCCACCAGGGCGAGGAACGCCGCGCCCACCGCGGCGCGGTCCTCGGCGGCGTCGCCGGGGGCGGTGAGGCCGGCGACGTCGGCCAGCGCGCGGCGCTCGGCGTCGACCCGCTCGCGCAGGACCGGCCGGTCGGCGTGTCGTTCGAGGATGCGCCGCAGTGCGGCGTTGTCCGCGGCGCTCGCGCGCCAGGCCTCACCCACGGCCCGCGCCCGGTCGAGGTCCGGGTCGCGCTCGGCGGCTGTCACGGCGAGCTCCAGGCGCCCGGCCAGGCGCATCGACCAGCGGTGGTGCAGGGCGAGCAGCAGCTCGTCCAGGTCGGTGAACGGCTCCGGAACGGACAGCTCCCCGCCCGACGCGATCACCGCGTCGAGGGCGTCCCGGCGTCGGTAGTGCTCCTGCCAGCCCATGTCCCCGCCCCCTGTGCATACCATCGGTCTTGGACATACCAAGAGTACGGCGACGGGCTCCGTCATACCACCGGTATGTGACGGGGATCTGTCGTACGGTGTGGGCGTGGTGACGATGCGGTCCAGGCGGGTCGACTACACGGAGTCGACGCGGGCGGCGCTGGTGGACTCGGCGCTGGAGCTGTTCACCCGGCGCGGCTACGCCGGGACCTCCCTCGACGCGATCGTCACCGGTGCCCGGGTCACCAAGGGTGCGCTCTACCACCACTTCAGCGGCAAGCAGGCGTTGTTCGAGGCCGCCTTCGACCTGGTCGAGACGGCGGCACTGGACCGGCTGACCGCCGCCGTGGCCGGCGACGGCCCCGCGTGGGAGCGGGCGCTCGCCGGCGTGGAGGCCTACGTCGGGCTCTGCCTGGAACCGTCCTACCAGCGGATCGTGATCCACGAGGGACCGGTGGTGATGGGCTGGGAGCGCTGGCGCCAGGCCGAGGAGCGCTTCAGCTACGGCCTGGTCCGCTCCACGGTGGCGGCGCTGATCGAGGCCGGCGAGATCGAACGGCTGCCGCTCGAGGTGACCGCCCGGATCCTGTTCGGCGCCCTGTCGGCCGGCGCCGAGGCGATCGCCGGCTCCGCGGACCCGAAGGCAGCCGCGGCCGACGTGACGAAGACGATCGTCGCCGTGCTCACCGGGATGCGCCGGGCCGCGGCCGGGTGAGCGTTGGTCAGGCCGCTCAGCGGTGCTGGGCCAGCTCGAAGCTCACCCCGGGGGTGGCCGGGGTCCAGCGCGGCAGCCAGCGGTCCACGACCGGCAGGGAGCCCTCCAGCGCGGCCAGGACGTGGCGCTGCGCCAGCGGCAGCACCTCGGCGACGGTCACCGGGTGCCCGAGTTCCAGCGACAGCGAGGTCACCCCGGCGTCGCGGATTCCGCAGGGCACGATGCGGTCGAACGCGCTCAGGTCCGCGTCGCAGTTGATCTCGAAGCCGTGCATGGTGACGCCGCGCTGGACCCGGATCCCGATCGCCGCGATCTTGCGTTCCGGGCGGTGGTCGGCAGGCAGCCACACGCCGCTGCGCCCTTCCACCCGGCCGGTGACCAGCCCCAGCTCGTCGCACAGGGCGATCAGTGCCTGCTCCAGCCTGCGCACGAACTGCACGACGTCCACCGGGTCGGCCAGCTTCACGATGGGGTAGCCGACCAGCTGTCCGGGGCCGTGCCAGGTGATCTTGCCGCCGCGGTCGACGTCGACGACCGGGGTGCCGTCCTCCGGCCGCTCGTCCGGCTCGGTGCGCTTGCCCGCCGTGTAGACCGACGGGTGCTCGAGCAGCAGCAGGGTGTCCTGGCCCGCGCCGGCGGCGCGCGCCGTCGCCAGCTCGCGCTGCAGGTCCCAGGCGTGCTGGTAGTCGATCGATCCGAGCCGGCGGACCTGGACGGGGGCGCTGGACGCGCGGCAGGAAGCATGAGCCACGAACGCGACCTTACGCCGCCGGAATGACGGCGTCCTGTGGCGCTACCGGAGCACCGCCTCGAGGGCGCGGTCGAGACGCGGGTGGCCGAAGACGAAGCCGTGCTCCAGCAACGCCGCCGGGACCGTGCGCTGGCTGAACAGGATCTCCCCGGCGTGGTCGCCGACCGCGAGCCGGATGGCGGGTGCCGGGGCGAACCAGGGCGCCGGGCGGCGCAGCGTTCGGCCGAGCTGGTGGGTGAACTCGGCGTTGGTGACCGGATGGGGCGAGCAGACGTTCACCGCGCCGGAGAGCGCGTCGTTGTCCAGGACGAACCGCATCGCGGCGACCTGGTCGTCGACCGTGATCCACGGCATGAACTGCCGGCCGTCGCCGAGCCGGCCGCCGAGCATGAGCTGGAACAGCGGGCGCATCATGGCGAGCAGCCCGCCCTGGCGGGACAGGACGTGCCCGGTCCGCAGCCGCACCACCCGGGCGCCGGCGCTCGAGGCGTGCTGGGTGGCCGCCTCCCAGGTACCGCACAGGTCGGCGAGGAAGCCCGTCCCGCGGGGGGCCGACTCGTCCAGCTCCCGATCGCCGCCGTCGCCGTAGTAGCCCACGGCAGAGGCGTTGACCAGCAGCGGGATCCCGTGTTCGGCGACGGCGGCGGAGAGCACCTCGGTCGGCTCGATCCGGCTGTCGATCAGCACCTGTTTGCGGGCGTGGCTCCACCGCCGACCCGCGATCGGTGCTCCGCACAGGTTGACGACGGCGTCCGCGCCGGCGAGCGCGTCGCCGCCGACCCGACCCGCCGGCGGGTCCCACTCGCGCTCGTCCGGCGCCCGCGGGGGGCGCCGGACGAGCCGGACGATCTCGTGGCCCCCGGACCGCAGGCCTTCGACCAACGCCGTGCCGATGAGCCCGGACGAGCCGGCGACCACGATTCTCATCTAGAGACCCAGATCGCCTTCGAAGTTGCCGTCCTGCAGCCGGTTCTTGATCGTGCTCAGGAAGCGTCCGGCGTCCGCGCCGTCGATCAGCCGGTGGTCGTAGGTCAGCGCGAGGTAGGCCATCGACCGGATGGCGATCGTGTCGTTGCCGTCGGCGTCGGTGAGCACGACCGGGCGCTTCACGACGAGCCCGACGCCGAGAATCCCCACCTGCGGCTGCGGGATGATCGGCGTGTCGAACAGGGCACCCTGGCTGCCCAGGTTCGTCAGCGTGAACGTGGCGCCGAACAGCTCGTCCGGGGTGACCTTGTTCGCCCTGGTGCGCTCCGCCAGGTCGGCGATCCGGTGCGCGAGCCCGGCGACGCTGAGGTCGCCGGCGTTGTGGATCGCCGGGGACAGCAGGCCGCGCTCGGTGTCCACCGCGATGCCGAGGTGCTCGGCACCGTGGTAGGTCACCTCCTTGGTCTCGTCGTTGATCGACGCGTTCAGCTTCGGGTGCGCCTTGAGCGCCTCCACGGTGGCCTTGGCGAAGAACGGGAGGAACGTCAGCTTCACGCCCTCGCGCTGTTCGAACGCCGACTTGGCCCGGGACCGGAGCTTCGCGATCCTGGTCACGTCGACCTCGACGACCTGGGTGAGCTGCGCGGAGGTCTGCAGCGACTCGACCATCCGGCGCGACACCGTCTGGCGCAGCCGGCTCATCTTCTCGGTCTTGCCGCGCAGGTCCGCCTGCGGCGCCGGGGCGGCCGAGGCCTTGGCAGGCGCGGACGAGGCAGCGGGTGCGGGCTGGCGTGCGGCCTCGGCCGCGGCGAGCACGTCCTGCTTGCGGATCCGCCCGCCGACACCGGAGCCCTTGACGGTGCTCAGATCGACGTCGTGCTCCGCGGCGAGCTTGCGCACCAGCGGTGTCACGTACGGGGCGTCGCCCGACCGGCCGTTGCTCGACGCCGAACCGGCCGCCGCAGGCTGGGCCGCCTCCCGCCGCGGCTCGGGCTTGGGCTCGGGCTTCGGTTCCGGCTTGGCCTCGTGCTTGGGGGCGCGCTCGGGCTCGGGTTCCGGCTCCGGCTCCGGCTCGGGTTCCGGCTTGGGCTCGGGCTCCTCCTGCCGCGGCTCGGCGGGAGCGGCGTCGCCGGAGCCGACGACCGCGAGCTGGCCGCCGACCTGCACGGTCTCGTCCTCGTTCGCGGTGATCTCCAGCACGGTGCCGGCCACCGGTGACGGGATCTCGGTGTCGACCTTGTCGGTGGACACCTCCAGCAGCGGCTCGTCCACCTCGACGGTGTCGCCGACCTGCTTGAGCCACCGGGTGACCGTGCCCTCGGTGACACTCTCGCCGAGCGCGGGCATCGTCACCGGGGTGCCGTCCCCGCCGCCACCGCTGCCGGAGGACTGCTCCTCGCGGGCCGGTTCGGGCCGGGACTCCTGCTCGGGTTCCGGCTCGGGCTGGGGCTCTGGCTCGGGCTCGGGCTCTGGCTCGGAGTCCTGGTCCTCGCCCGAGTCACCGCCGCCCTGGTCGCCCGAGTCGGCCGCGCCGTCGCCGATCACCGCGAGCTCCGCGCCGACCTCGATCGTGTCGTCCTCCTGGGCGACGATCTTCTGCAGCACGCCCGCGGCCGGCGAGGGGATCTCGGTGTCGACCTTGTCCGTCGACACCTCCAGCAACGGCTCGTCCACCTCGACGGTGTCGCCGACCTGCTTGAGCCACCGGGTGACCGTGCCCTCGGTGACACTCTCGCCGAGCGCCGGCATCTGGACGGAGAACGCCATGGTTTCGCTGACTCCTTGTTACTCGCGGCTTCAGCCGTGCACGTGCAGTGGCTTGCCGGCCAGGGCGAGGAAGGCCTCGCCGAGCGCCTCGGTCTGGGTGGGGTGGGCGTGGACGAGTGGGGCCACGTCCTCCGGGTAGGCCTCCCAGTTGTAGATCAACTGGGCCTCCCCGACAAGTTCGCCGACCCGCTCGCCCACCATCGTGATGCCGACGACCGGGCCGTCAGGTGCCTTCACGAGCTTGACGCCGCCCGCGGTCTTCAGGATCTGGCTCTTCCCGTTCCCGCTCAGCGCGTAGGTGTAGGTCTCGGCGCCGCCGTAGCGTTCCTTGGCCTGGGCCTCGGTGAGCCCTACCGAGGCGACCTCCGGCTTGCAGTAGGTGACGCGCGGGATGCCCGCCTCCTCGACCGGCCGGGGCGCGAGGCCGGCGATCTCCTCGGCGACGAAGATGCCGTGCTGGAAGCCGCGGTGGGCCAGCTGCAGGCCGGGGACCAGGTCACCCACGGCGTAGACGTTGTCCAGGTTGGTGCGCAGCCGCTCGTCGGTGAGCACGAACCCGCGCTCCATCGCGACGCCGGCCTCCTCGTAGCCGTGCCCGGCGCTGTTCGGGCCCCGGCCGACGGCCACCAGCAGCGTCTCCGCCTCGATCGTCTCGCCGGACTCCAGCGAGACCGACACCGACGAGCCGTTCTGCTCCGCGCCGGTGAACCGGACCCCGGTCTTGAACGTGATGCCGCGCTTGCGGAAGGCGCGTTCCAGCTGCTTGGAGGCCCACTCGTCCTCGAGCGGCACCAGTCGGGGAAGCGCCTCGACGATCGTGACGTCCGCGCCGAAGGAGGCCCAGACGCTGGCGAACTCGACGCCGATCACGCCGCCGCCCAGGACCACGACGCTGGAGGGGATGTAGTCCAGGTGCACGGCCTGGTCGCTGGTGATGATCCGGCCGCTGATCTCCAGGCCGGGCAGGGTGCGCGCGTAGGAACCGGTGGCGAGCACGACGTTGCGGCCGGTGTACCGCTCGCCGTCGACCTCGACGGTGTTCGGCGCGACGAAGGTGCCCTTCCCCTCGACGACCGTGACCTTGTTGGCCTTGGCCAACCCCTGCAGTCCCTTGTAGAGCCCGCCGACGACGCCGTCCTTGTAGGAGTTGACCCCGGCGATGTCCACGCCCTCCAGCGAGGACTTCACGCCGAACTGGTCACCCTCGCGGGCCAGGTCGGCGACCTCGGCGGCGTGCAGCAGCGCCTTGGTGGGAATGCAGCCGCGGTGCAGGCAGGTGCCGCCCAGCTTGTCCTTCTCCACCAGGACCACCGACAGGCCGAGGCCGGCCGCGCGGAACGCGCAGGCGTAGCCACCCGACCCGCCACCCAGGATCACCAGGTCAGCGGAGGTATCAGTCACGGGTTCTCCTTGACGTGCGGCTCCAGACGGTCGCGGTCGTTCCGGTCTTGACACCGCCACCACACATCATCTTGTCACTACCTGCGGCAGGCTTGCGAGGTGGCCGCACGGGCACAATGAAGGGACGACTTTCTGCGACGGAGGTAGCCGCCGTGGGTGTTTTCGACTCGCTGCGCAAGAAGAAGCGCAAGGCCGGCGCGGGTCAGGTGCGGGGCGCGAGCAAGCAGGACACCGCCCACCTCGACGACTGGGCCGCACAACGCCACGGCGTCGAGGCGTTCGTCGAGCCGCGGACGCACGTGACCGAGACGACCGTGCTGCTGGTCGCGCACGACGGGGAGTGGACCCGCCGCCGCGTGTCCAGCGCGGGCGCCGCGTTCGACTTCGCCAAGAAGCGCTCGATGCCGATCTACGAGGTGGAACGGGTCGGCTACCCGAAGCGGATGCGCGAGTACCAGGCCAGGCAGAAGCGCGAGCGCGGTTGAACTCCTGGCCTCATGCCGCCGTATCAAGGGTGATTACCCCGATGCGCAACGGAGAGGGTGGGGCGTGACTGGAGTCACCGCCGTCGTCGACTTCGGCAGCGCCGACACGGTCGTTGTGGCCGGGCCGCCCGAGCGGCTGGTCACCGTCGAGCCCTCGGCGGTGCTGCTGACCCGCGAGGACCAGCTGGTCGCCGGGCACGCGGCGGCGCGTGCCGCGGCCGCCGACCCCACCCGGCTGCTGTCCCGCCTCAAGCCCCGGCTCGACGAGCGCGAGGTCATGGTGGGCGACACGGTCCTGCCGGTCACCGGTCTGCTGCGCACGCTGCTCACCCGGGTCGTGCGCGCCGTCGGAGCGCCCCCGGACGAGCTGGTGCTGACCCATCCCGCGGGGTGGCCCTCGGCCAGGGTGGCGGTGCTGACAGCCGCCGCCTCCGGGCTCGCCGGCCGGGTCGCCACGCTCGCGGCCCCGGTGGCCGCGGCGGCGGGAGCCGGTGCCGAGCCGGGCACGACGCTGCTCGTCGTGGACCTCGGCGCGGTCTTCTGCGAGGTGAGCGCGGTGCGCCGGCAGCGCTCGGGGTCCGATCAGGCCGGGTCCGGTCGGGCTGGGTTCGAGGTGCTGGCCGCGACCGAGCTCGCCGTCGGGGGCGACGACTTCGACGAGCGCGTGCGTGAGTACCTGGGACCCGAGGTCGACGCACGCGCCCGCCGGGAGCAGGCCGCCACGGGCTCGGGGGAGGGCCTGACCGGCGGCGAGCTGGACCGGGTCGTCGCCGCGGACGTCGCGCGGATCGTGGAGGCGGCGCAACGGGTGACGGCGGAGGTGCCGGTCGACCGGGTGCTGCTGGTCGGCGGGGCCAGCCGGATGCCGCTGGTCGCGCGGCGGGTCGGCGAGGCCGTGTCACGCCCGGTCGCGCTGGCGGCCGATCCCGAGCAGGCGGTCGCCCGCGGCGCACTGCGGCTGCTCACCTCCCGGGGCGAGGCCGCCGAGAGCGCCGGCGTCAGCGCGCCGGCCGAGAGCGCCCACACCACGGCGCCCGCCGAGGAGGTCGAGGAGGTCGAGCCCGCGCCGGCCACCCCGCTGCGCCCCGTCCGACGGCGGTTGGTCGTCGCGGCCGCGTTGCTGGTGCTCGCGCTGGCGGCCGCCGCGGTCGTGGCCGTCGGGGTCGGGCCGGGACAGCTCGTCGCGGGATCACCGGGACCGGTGAGCGGCCCGCCGCCGCCGGCCGAGGACTCCGCACTGCCGCCCGAGGTCGCCGGCCGGGAGCTCGTCGGCGTCGGCCAGCAGGCGTACGCGCCCGGTCGTCCAGGCGCTCCGGTGCGCTACGCCCACCCCTCGGGGGCCACGCTGGAGCTGATCGTGACCGGGGTGCGGGCCGAGCGCACGGCCGAGCCGTTCGCCGTGGCACCGCTGGGGTACCGATGGGTGACGGTGTTCCTGAGCGGTACCAACGTCGCCGGCCCCGCCTGGCGTCAGGACCTGGTCGACGAGGTCGCGGCGCTGGACGAGCGGGGGCAGTGGATCCGACCGCTCCAGGGCGGGGTGAGCGCCTGTGCGCCGGAGCGGACGCCGCCGCCGGAGTCGGTCGAGCCGGGTGGCTCGTTCGACGCGTGCGTCGTGCTGCCCGTGCCGGAGGCGACACCGGTCGTGGCCGTGGTGTTCGGCAGGACCGGCGCCGGGGCGGCGCGGCCGGTCCGGTTCCCGGTCTCGGTCCCGGTCGCCTCGCCCGAGGCCGCCCCGGTCCGGCAGGTGGGCCGGCTCGGGGAGCCCGCCGTCGAGGTGACGGTCAACGGCGTTCCGGTGCTCGCGGGCTTCCACGTCGTGCTCACGCCCTCGGGCTACCTCGGCAACCGCCGCCCGGCCGCCGGCAACCGGTACGTCGTGGTCCGCGGACAGGTCCCGGCGCTGGGTACTGCCGAGCACGTGTACCTGCGGGACGACCGCGGGGTGCTGACCAGCCCGCTGACCGGCTTCGACACCATGCCGAACTGCCCCCCGTTCGCGGGCCTGGGCGACCCGAGGGCGACTGTCTACGCCTGCTTCGTCTACGAGCTGGACGCGGACGTCACGGTCTCGGGCGTCACCCTGGGCGGCCAGCTGCAGGGCGCCGGCCGGGAGATCGAGAGCTGGCCGACCTGGGTGACGCGGTAGGAGAGTCGCCGCTGGCGCCTCAGCCGTTGTCGGCGATGTCGGCCAGCAGCGCGGCGAGCGTGCGGACCGGCACCCCGGTGCCGCCCTTGCCGGTGTAGCCCCAGGGGCCGGCGGTGTTGTAGGCCGGACCGGCGATGTCGATGTGTGCCCAGGCCAGCCCGTCCGGCACGAACTCCCGCAGGAAGTGGCCCGCGGCCAGCATGCCGCCCCAGCGGTGGCCGGTGACGTTCGCTAGGTCGGCGAGCTTGGAGTCGAGGTCGCGGCGCAGCTCCTCGGGCAGCGGCATCGCCCAGCCGCCCTCGCCGGTGGCCTTGGCGATCTCGGTCACCCGGTCCCGGAACTCGTCGGTGCCCATGATCCCGGCCGTGCGCTTGCCGAGCGAGACGACCTGGGCGCCGGTCAGCGTCGCGGTGTCCACCAGGTAGTCGGGCTCGTCCTCGCAGGCCCGCACGATGGCGTCGGCCAGGATCAGGCGCCCCTCGGCGTCGGTGTTGAGGACCTCGACGGTCTTTCCGCCGTACATGGTCAGCACGTCGCCGGGCCGGTAGGCCGCGCCGGAGGGCATGTTCTCCGCCATCGGCACCGTCGCCACGACCTCCAGCGGGTACTTGAGCCGCGCGGCCAGCACGACCGTCGCCACCACGGCGGCCGCCCCGGACATGTCGGAGGTCATCTCGTCCATCCCCGCGGCCGGCTTGATCGAGATGCCGCCGGTGTCGAACGTGATCCCCTTGCCGACCAGCGCGACCTTCTTGCGTGCCTTCGGTCCCCGGTAGCGCAGGCGCACGAGCCGGGGCGGCCGGGCCGAACCCATGCCGACACCCAGCACGCCGCCGAAGCCGCCCTTGCGCAGCGCCTTCTCGTCGAGGATCTCGACCTCGAGGCCGGCGGCCCGGCCCAGTGCCGCGGCCCGCTCGGCGAAGGAGGCGGGGTACAGGTCGTTGGGCGGGGTGTTGACCAGGTCGCGGGCGGTCGTGACGGCCTCGGCGATCGCGGTGGCGGCCTTGACCGTGGCCCGGTGCTCCTTGGCGGTCCCGTCGGCCGGGCTCGCCAGGTCCAGCCTGGCCAGCGGGGCGTCACCGGGCGTGGAGCGGTAGGCGTCGAACCGGTAGGCGCCCAGCACGGTTCCCTCGACCGCCGCCTGGAGGTCCACAGTGGACAACGTGGTGAGCGCCCTGGCGGTGCCGGCGAGCGCGCGGGCGGCGGCGCCGGAGGCGCGGCGGACCTGCTCGGGGCCGGGCTCACCGGTCCCGAGCCCGGTCGCGACGAGCACCTTCGCGCCCAGGCGCCCGAGCGTGGGGACCTTGACGACCTCGTCGGCCTTGCCGGTGGCACCCAGGCTGCCCAGCACGTCGAGGAGGTCGCCGTCGAACGCGGCGGCGACCCGCTCGCTGCCCGGCGCGAGCGCGAGGTCCTCCCCGTCGCGCACGGTCCCGATGATCACTGCATCGACGGTTGCCTGGTCAGCCGGGGTGGCGGTGAGAGACAGCTTGGGCGCGGTCAACGCATTGCTCCTGTCGGTCGAGTTGCTGACGCATGCTAACGACCTGGTTCGGCGGCGTGCACCGCCAGGCCCACCGTCGAGTACCGGTCCGCTGGTCTGCCACGGTAGGCCCGTGAGCGAACCGGCGCGCAGGGTGGACCTCGTCGCCTCCGGCGTGGTGTCCACGGTCGGAGCCGGCCTGCTCACCGGGCTGGCGCCGGCGGCCGCGCTGGCCGGCCCCTGGCTGCTCGCCGCCCTCGTCCCGGCGGCCGGGATCGCCCACCTCGTCACCCTGTCCACTTCGCAACGTCCAGGGCAGGCGCCGGTCGGCCGCCTGCTCGGCATCTCCGGACGTCTGGCCGCGGGAATCGCGGTGGCCGGAACGGTCGGCCGCTACGCCACGCCCGAGCAGCCGGTGCTCGGCACGCTGGGGGTCGTGCTGGCGGTGGCCGTGCTCGCGCTCGCCCGGCCGCGACCATCGACGGCGGCCACGCGGGTGGCGGCGGTGGTCGTGCTGGTGGGGCTCGCCCTGGTCGTGTTGTCCTGCTTCGCGATCGCCCCGGCGACGCCACCGGTGCCCATGCCCCAGGGCGGGAGCCCGCTGGGATTCCTCGCCGCCGTCGGCCTGCTGACCGTGTGCTTCCTGGGCATTCCGCCGCGGGAGCCGCGCGAACACGGCCCGCGCGGCAGGCGGCTGGGGGTACTGGCCGGGGTACTGGCCGTGGTGCTGGCCGTGTGCCTCGCGGTGGGCGCGGCCGCCCTGCGGCAGCTCGGCGCGCCCCGGCTGGCGTTGTCGCCGGCCCCGCTGCGCGACGCACTGGCCGCCGCCGACGGGGCGCCCGTCGAGCCGCTTCTGCTGGTCGTGGTGGTGGTCTCGGCGGGGTTCGTGCTGCTCGGCATCCTGGCGGTGCTGGCCGAGGCCGGCTCCGGGCTGCCCGCCCCGCGGGTGCGGGTCG
>NZ_MSIE01000029.1 GCF_001921205.1 Actinophytocola xanthii
CCAGCACCCGACACGCCGACCAAGATCAGTTCAGGAACAGGCTCTAAAAGTCCCGGTCACCACTCACTTGCGCGCAGCCCTGCCGGTTCTCACCCCAGGAGCTCCCCGTGACAGATCCGCTCGCGGCTGTCAGCACCCGCCAGACCCCGCAGAACGAGAAGGCCGACGCGCGCCAGGAGAAGAACGACGCCGGCGGCTACACCTTCACCATCGACGACATGGCGCGCCTGCGCCGGTTCCTCGTGCTCGGCACGGACGGCGGCACCTACTACGCCAGCGCCGCCGACCTCACGAAGGACAACGCCGGCGTCGTGCTCGACCTGGCCCGCACCCGCACAGCCGACCTCGTCGCCGAGATCGTCGCCGTGTCGCGGGCCGGGCGGGCACCGAAGCAGAACCCGACGCTGTTCGCGTTGGCCGCGGCGTGCTCGCTCGGTGACGACGACGGGCGCAGGACCGCGCTCGCGGCCCTGCCGCTGGTTGCCCGCACGGGCACCCACCTGTTCCTGTTCGCCCGCTACGTCGAGCAGTTTCGTGGCTGGGGCCGAGGGCTGCGGCGCGCCGTCGCCGACTGGTACCTGAACAAGCCGGTTGAGGACGTGGCGTTCCAGGCGGTGAAGTACCAGCAGCGCGAGGGCTGGTCCCACCGCGACCTGCTGCGTCTCGCGCACCCGGAGACCGGCGAGGACAGCCGCAACCGCCTGTTCCGCTGGATCCTCGGGCGCGAGACCGAGCTCGACGGGCTGCGGATCGTCGAGGGTTACCAGCGGGCGCAGGCGGCCGGCACGCCCGACGAGGTGGCCGGTCTGGTCACCGAGTACGGGCTGTCGTGGGAGATGCTGCCGGACGCGCACCTTAACACGACCGAGGTGTGGGAGGCGCTGTTGGCGGGCGGCATGCCGCAGACCGCGCTGATGCGTCAGCTGCCCCGGCTGACACGGCTCGGGATGCTCACGCCGTCGGGCTCGTGGGCCGGGCCGGTCGCCGAGCGGCTGGCCGACCCGGAGCGGCTCCGCAAGGCACGGGTGCACCCGGTGAACGTGCTGGTGGCGCAGCGCACCTACGCCTCCGGTCACGGCGCGCGCGGCTCCGCGGAGTGGACTCCCTCGCGGCCGATCGTCGATGCGCTGGACAGTGCGTTCTACGCGGCTTTCGGTGCTGTGGAGCCGACCGGGAAGCGCATGATGCTCGCGCTGGACGTGTCGGGGTCGATGACCTCGGCGATCAGCGGGATGCCGCTCACCTGCCGTGAGGCGTCAGCCGCGCTGGCGTTGGTGACGGCCGCGACCGAGCAGCGGTACGAGCTCGTCGGGTTCACCTCGGGCCGGCTCCGGAAGCGTCACGGCACCGTGCTCCGGACGCTCCCGATCAGCCCCCGCCAGCGGCTCGACGACGTGATCCGCACGGTCTCGGACCTGCCGTTCGGTGGGACCGACTGTGCGCTGCCGATGCTCCACGCCCTGGACAAGGGGCTGGCGGTGGACACGTTCGTCGTCTACACGGACAACGAGACGTGGGCCGGCACGGTGCACCCGCACCAGGCACTGCGCCAGTACCGGAAGCAGACCGGGATCGACGCGAAGCTGGTCGTCGTCGGCATGACGGCGACGCGGTTCTCCATCGCCGACCCGTCCGATCCGGGGATGCTCGACGTCGCCGGGTTCGACGCGGCGGTTCCGAACCTGATCACCGACTTCGCCCGAGGTCTGTGAGGTGGTCTCGGACATCCGGGCGCAGCAGGCGCGCGAACACCACGAACGCGCGTCTGCTGCGGCCGCCTTGGCCGAGCGGCACCGCGAGCAACGCAACCGCCTGGTCCGCGCGCTCCGGGACGCCGACCCGCGGCGGTGGACCTATCCCGCGCTCGCGAAGGCCGTGGGGTGCAGCCCGGAGCTGATCGCGGCGATCGTCAAGGGGCGTACCTGAGCCCCGAGCGCAGGTAGCCGCCCGGCGCGATGCCGAGCAGTCGGGAGAAGTGCCTGGTCAGGTGGGCCTGGTCGTAGAAACCGGCGCGGGTGGCGGCCTCGGCGACCGGGACGCCGTCGAGCAGGTGCGCGCGGGCCAGCTCGAGGCGGCGGCCGGTGAGGTAGCGGTGCGGCGGGATGCCGAAGGCCGTGCTGAACGCGCGGACCAGCGAGGCCGGGTGGGCGCCCAGCTCGGCGGCCGCCTCGGTGAGCGTGAGCCCTGTCGGCAGGGTGGCGTCGAGCAGTTCGCGCAGGCGGTGGGCGAGGCCTGCCGGGGTGGGCTCCGGGCGGGCGTGCGGACGCAGGTGGCCGCTCAGCCGCTCGACGACGAAGGCGAGCCTGCTCTGCGCCTCCAGGTCCTCGGTGCGGGCGGTGAGGGTGGCATGCAGCCGGTGGACGCGGTCGCGCAGCGGCGGGTCGGGCAGGCTCGGCCGGTCGACGGCGGCGCCGACGAGGGCCGGGTCCAGCACCGAGGGCTCGAGGTAGAGCACGCGCTTGCGGAACCCGGACGGGCCCGCGGCGCGGCCGTCGTGCGGGACGCCGGGCGGCAGCAGGGTGACCGCGGAGCGGATGGCGCCGTGCTCGTGGCGGTCGAGGTCGTAGCGGACGACGCCGTCGTCGACCAGCAGGAGGGTCCAGGCCTCGTGGGTGTGGGAGGGGTAGGCGTGGGTGGTGAAGCGGGCGTGGAAGACCTCCCGGATGCCCTCGACCGGGGGATGCCATGCGGTGATGTCCGGCTCGCCGGCCATGCAAGGAACGTACAAGACGTGCCGAGGTCGGTGGCAGCACGCTGACCAGGTGCGTTTCGAGACGAAGATCGCTGTCCTGCTCCGGGAGGACCTGGAGACCTGGCAGCGCCTGAACGTGTGCGCGTTCCTGGTCAGCGGGATCGCCGCCGCCGTGCCCGAGCTCATCGGCGAGCCCTACGCCGACGCTGACGGCACCAAGTACCTGGCCATGTTCGGCCAACCGGTGCTGGTGTTCGAGGGGTTGGCGCCGACCCTCACCGCTGCCCACACCCGCGCCGAGTCCCGCGGCCTGCCGATGTCCATCTTCACGGCGGAGCTGTTCACCACCGGCAACGACGAGGACAACCGGGCCGCCGTGCGTGCGGTGCCGAAGGCGGACCTGGACCTGGTCGGCATCGCCGTCCACGGCCCCCGCAACGCGGTCGACAAGATCGTCAAAGGCAGCCGCCTACACCCGTAGGGCGGGTCAGGCCCCCGCCCCGCTGGCCGCGCGTTCCCTGGCCTCTTCCTCGGCGATCTGTTGGGCCACCGAGCGGCGGCCGGTCGGACGGCGCTCGGTGGCCAGCACGCCGCCTGGCCGGATCTCGCGCCAGGTGAAGTACAGCCAGGCGAGCAGGGCCATCGCACCGAAGGTGATCCACTGCAGGGCGTAGGACAGGAACGGGCCGACCTCGATCTCGGGCAGCGGCAGCGGGCTCAGCACGCCGGGGCTGCCGTCGACCAGGGCCAGGTACCCCGGCCGGATCCGCAGGTCGCTCACCTGTCCGACGGCGCGGGAGTCGACCGCGTAGACCTGGGGGTGGCCGTCCTCCCCCGGTGCGGGCGGGCGGGACTGGGGGTCTCGCTCGTCGACGCGGAACCGCGCGGTGATCGTCACCTCGGCGGCCGGGGCCTCGGGATAGGAGGGCACCTGTCCCTGCCGCGGGCGGACGAAGCCGCGGTTCACCAGCACGACCTCGCCGTCGGAGAGGCGGAACGGGGTCAGCACCTCGAAGGCCGGCTCGCCCTGGACGGTGCGCAGGCGCGCCACCACCTCGTCCTCGGACAGGTACCGGCCGGTCGCCGTCACCCGCCGCCACTCGCCGGGCCGCTCCACCTCCGACACCGCGACCGGGCGCGCCGAGCTGGACCGGATGATCGCCTCGTTGGTGGCCTTGCGCTCGGCGTGCCGGGAGAACTGCCACGGCGCGAGCACGGTGAAGCACATGGCCGCGAAGACCAGCACCACCGCCGTCAACGCCAGCCATCCTGGCCGGAGCAGGAACCGCAACCGCACTCCCCCACGGTAGGCCAGCGTCATCCGCGCAGTGCCGCCCGGGCGGCCTGCGCCGCCTGCCGGGCGTACCCGCCGCCGAACAGCACCGCATGCACCAGCAGGGGGAACAGCTGGTGCAGGGGGATCCTGGCGCGCCAGCCGGCGGCAAGCGGCGCCGTCTCGTCGTAGGCGGCCACGATCCGGTCCAGGTGGGCGCAGCCGAACAGGTGCAGCATCGCGAGGTCGGTCTCCCGGTGGCCGCCGTGCGCCGCGGGGTCGATCAGCCAGGCCCGACCGTCCGCCGACCACAGCACGTTGCCGCTCCACAGGTCGCCGTGCAGGCGCGCGGGCGGCTCTGCCGGCCCGGCGAGCTCGTCGAGCCTGGCGCACACCCGCTCCACCTCCGGGAGAGCGAAGCCCTGGTCGGCGACCGTGCGGAGGTAGGGCAGCAGCCGGTGCTCGGCGTACCAGGAGGGCCAGTCCTCGCCGGTGGTGTTGCGCATCGGCGCCAGGCCGATCCAGGCGTCGACCGGGCCCGCCGGGGGTGGCGAGCCGAACGCGTCGGCGCCTGCCTCGTGCAGCCGGGCGAGCCCTCGGCCCAGGGCCTCGGCACCGGCCCCGCTCGGCGACCCGGTCGCGACGGCGTCGACGACCAGCCACTCGTCGTCGTGTCCGCGGACGGCCGGGACCGGCACCGCGTCGGCGGCCGCGAGCCAGCGCAGTCCGGCGACCTCGGCCAGCACCGCCGAGCGATGGTCGTGCCGCTTGGCGACCACCGCCGAGCCGTCCGCGAGCGTGACCCGGTGCGCGGTGCCGCCGAGCCGGGTGCCCGAGACGGCGGCGACCCCGGTCAGGGCGGCGGCGGGCCGGGTCACCGGCCGAGGCGCTCGCGCACCCAGGCGAGCAGGCCCGGCACCGCGGCCTCGATCATGCGCATGACGTCGGTGAAGCCGGCGTCGTTGCCGTAGTACGGGTCGGGCACGTCCAGGTCGTCGCCGGCGCCCGGGTCGAACGAGCGGAACATCCGCACCCGCTCCGGCGTGTCGCCCTGGTGGGCGAGGAGGTCACGCAGGGCTGCCTCGTGACCGGCGTCCATGGCAAGCAGCAGGTCGGCCGAGAGGTGCTCGGTGCCGACCTGGGCGGCGAGGTGCTCGGCGCCGTAGTGGTGTCCCTTGAGCAACTGGACGACCCGCGGGTCGGCCGGCTCGCCGACGTGCCAGGGCCCGATCCCTGCGCTGGACACCTGGACCTGGTCAGCCAACCCCGCCCGCTCCAGGTGCCCGGCGAAGATCAGCGCGGCCATCGGGGAGCGGCAGATGTTGCCGGAGCAGACGAAGCAGACGTGCAGGCTCGTCGGGTCGTGGTCAGCCATGGGACCAGTCTTCCTCGCCGCGGCGGTGCTCGCCGTAGTGGGTGACGCCGGTGCGCAGCGCGTCGAGCGCCCGCGTCGCGCGATCGACCATGTCCGCCCGGAGCCGGTCCTGGAGGCCGGTCGACGGGACGAACTCGAACCCGGCCAGCTCGTGATCGGCGACGCGGAGCGCCGCGGCGCGGACCGGGTCGAGAACCCCGCCGTCGAAGACGAACACGAGCTGGTCGTCCCAGGGACCGTGCGGACCGTCCCAGTCGACCACCAGCACGCGACCGACGGTGGTGACCAGGCCCAGCTCCTCACGCAGCTCCCGCTCGGCCGCGGCGCGCGGGGGTTCGTTCGCCTCGGCCATGCCGCCGGGAAGGTCCCAGTGCTCCTTGTACGTCGGGTCGACGAGCAGGACGCGACCGGCCGTGTCCCGGACCACCACGTCGGCGGCGACGCGTTTGCGGGCCTGCCTGGCGTTCCCCTCGGCGAGGTAGGCCCATCGCTGCTCGTCGGTCACACAGGCCACCGGGGATACCGCTCGGACCGCGTGACGTCGGGTTCGAGCATGTGCAAGAAGGCCCTGACCTCGGGCACCGTCGCATGCGGTCGTACAGCCGCTCCTAGCGCCTCCAGGCGCCGTCGCACCCGAGCCGAGGCCAGGGAGACGGTGGCTCGGCACACCTCGGCTCCGAGCGTGGCGGCCTCGTCCACCCTGCCCGCGTCCGCCAGCAGTTCCGCAAGTGTGAGGTGACCGAAGGCCCGGGACCTCACCCGATCGCCGACCCGCAGCTCGATCACGCACTCCGCCTGTCGGCGTGCCCCGTCCAGATCGCCGAGCTGTCGTAGGCACGTCGCGGTCTCACTCGCCAGAGAGGCCTGGTCGAACCGGGCGATCCAGTCGGGGGACGGGTCGTTGTCGGTAACGGACAGGGCGCGTTCCGCTTCGGACAAAGCGCTCACGGTAGCCGCAGTCGCCCCTGTCGCCGCCAACGCTCGGGCACGCATGGCATGCAGTCGTGCCGCGAGTTGACTCGTTCCGCTGGTGCGCGGGACTTTGCTCAGCCCCACCTCGGCAATCCGGACAGCTTCCGCCGGTTCGTTGAGCTCCACGGCCAGGTGAGACATCGAGGCACACACGTTGGCGATCAATGGGACGTGGTCGGCGGCGGACGCCAGGCGATAGGCGCGTTCGAAGTGGTTCCGAGCCGCCGTGTCGTCACCACCGTCGTGGGCCATCCACCCGGCGATCTCGGTCAGCGAAGCCGCGGCGGCGAACAGCTCGCTCCCCGCCGGGCCCTCAGCGTCGACCAGGCGCGGCCCGATCTCAGTGGTGAGATACCGCAGGACCGAGCCGTACAGCGCGCCGCCGCCGAGGCGCCGGTCAGCCGTCTGGAAGGCGGTGGCGATCGCCCGGATGCCTGGGACGTTGGACGGTGTCTCTCCGGGTGCGTCGGGAGACGCGGCCGGCGTGTTGGCGGATGGGTTGGGCAGCGCCGTCGCCGTACGTACCGGTCGGCGGTTCGCGGCCGAGGGGCGGAATCCCAGCCCGGCGTCGGATGTCGCGCCCAGGACAGCCCGAAAGGCGGCCCGGTAATCGGAGTTGGGCCAGCGGATGCGACCGCGTTCCAGCCGGGCGACGTAAGCGTCGTCCAGGATGCCCGGGCGGTCGGTGTTGACGAGCAGCCAGGCGTTGACGGCCTCGGCCAGCTCTGTCCGGGACAGGTGAGCGCCTGGCACGCGGGGGGACGGAGTCGACTCGCGAGCGGTTCGGAGTCGTTCGTTCCGCTGCATTCGGCTCTCCCTCGGACTGCGCATGCCCGCCCATCTTGCCCTGTCAGATGCCCAGGCGCTGTGCCGTGGGGCCCAGGTCGAGGGCGCCCGACGACGAAGAGATGGGCCCCTCCGACCAGGACCGAGAGCAGCCGCCGACCAGAGGGACGGACGGTGACCAGGGGTGCCGGTGCGGGATCGGCCCTGCTCCCGGCCGCAGGGCGATCGCCGTGCCGCGCGGTGTGCAGGCCGCTCCACTGTTGCCGGATCCAGTTGGGGTGCGTCACCTGGCGGTCCAGGATGCCGACGGGCGCTGGTACACCCTCTGCGGGGAGACGGTGCCGTCGAACCACCGCTGTCCGACCGAGAACCAGCTGAGGGCGGTCGGGGTGTGGACCTTGCGGTCATGCGCCACGTGTCACCGCGCTTATCTCGCACGGAGCGGGCGCGTTCGCTGATCAGCCGAGGGCCTCGACGACCTTGTCCATCACGGCGCGCCAGTGGTCGCGTTGGTGTTCGCGTTCCTGGGCGTCGGCCAGCCATTCCTGGTGGAAGCGGAGCATGGTCCTGGTCTCGCCGCGGGGGCGGACGGCCACCTGGAGCGTGGTGTCGTGGTCCCAGGTCGCCGGGCGCCAGGTGAGGCGGACTCGGTCGTTCTCGTGGCGGCTGCGGAGCTCGCCGACCGTGCCGTCGGTGGTGCGGTAGGGGTCGCCCTTGCGGGTGCCGAGCTCGGTGTCGCCAAGCCAGAGGCGGAGGCCCCGCGGGCTGGTCAGCAGCTGCCACACGCGCTCCACGGGGTGGGGCACGGTCCTGGACACGCCGATGTTCCAGCCGACGTCCTTGGTCTGGCCGACCATGCACACCACCCCTCCGGTCACCGCCTCAGCTGAGATGGTAGGCCGGACGCCGGGCGCGGCTCTCGTTCCTCAGCAGAAGGCGTGCTGGCCACCTCGGTTCACCATGTCGGCCTGGTTGCGCCAGGGGTTCACGTCGGAGCTCACCGCCCGGGACTCCATGCAGAACAGGAACCCCTCATTGTTGTCGAGGAACTCGACATACGTGCTGGTGTTGTTGTGCACCGACTCGGTGCGGTTCTCCCAGCCCCATGTCGACAGGTTCTGCACACCGACGTCGCTGAGCCTGCCGCGCGGATAACCGTAGTTCGTGCGGTCGTAAAAACAGAACCAACCGGACGGGCAGTCCGCGGCACGCACCTGCTTTTCCCCCGGCTGAGCATAGGAGACGACGAACTGGCCCCCGCCGTAGCTGATCTCGTTCGAGGCGGTCTGCCTTCCGCCGGGAAACAGCTCGAGCTGCAGGTCGAGCTGCGCCCGCAACTCGGCCGCGGACGCCGCCTGCTTGGTCAGCAGAGCAGGAACACCGTGCCGCGCATCGGGGGTCGCATCGCCAGGCGCGGCCGCCGCCGTCGACACCATTCCTACTACCAGGGCAACCACGGACGCCAGAACGACGAATACCCAGCCCGGTCGGCGTCTTCCGAGCAGAGGCGAGGTCACCAACATCTGTCCTCCTTGAACCAGGCAGAAAAGGTTTTTCGGTGACTGTACGCCCGGGATAAATCATTCTGGAGAATGTGCACCAGGGTGCAAAACGGAGTGCGCTAGCGGGAGCGGAACACGGCGAGCACCGCCGCCAGTGCGGTCGCCATCGCGCCCACCACTCGGGACAGCTCGACCGCGCGGGTCACGTGGCCGGCGTCGGGGGCACGGCCCTCCCCCAGCACCGGCCGCTCCTCGACGCCGTGGGCGTACACGGTGCGACCGCCCAGGCGGACCTCGAGGGCGCCGGCGAACGCCGCCTCCACCCGGCCCGCGTTCGGGCTGGGGTGCGCCGCGGCGTCCTGGTGCCAGGCCTGCCACGCGCCGCGGTAGGAGCCGCCGACCACGGGCGCCCCGGCGACCGTCAGTGCGGCGGCCAGGCGGGCCGGGAGCAGGTTCATAACGTCGTCCAGACGCGCGGACGCCCAGCCGAAGCGGCGGTACCGCGCGTTCCGGTAGCCGACCATCGCGTCGAGGGTGTTCGCCGCGCGATAGCCGAGCAGGCCCGGCACGCCGGCCACCGCACCCCACAGCAGCGGCGCGACGACCGCGTCGGAGGTGTTCTCGGCCACCGACTCCACCACCGCCCTGGCCAGGCCCTCGGCGTCCAACCGGGACGGGTCGCGCCCGCACAGGTGCGGTAGGCGCTCCCTGGCCGCGGCGACCTCACCGGCGTCCAGCTCGCGGCCCATCGCCGCGCCCTGTACGGCCAGCGAGCGGCCGCCGAGCACGATCCAGGTCGCGGCGGCCGTGGTCGCGGTGCGCAGGAGCGGGTGGGCGCGGGTGCGCCGGTCGATGGCCGCCCCGAGGCCGACGGCGCCGCCGGTGAGCAGCGCGGTGAACACCACCCCCGCCAGCTTGTCGTCGCGGTACAGCAGCCGCTCGACCCGGCCGGCCACCCGACCGAAGCCGGCGACCGGATGCCCGCGTCGCGGATCGCCGAACGCCCCGTCGGCAGCCACCCCGAGCAGCAGGCCGACCGCGCGTGCCAACCCCACCGTCACCACCCCCGCACCGCGCGGCCGGTTGCCGCGCCACGAGGTCGACACCGTATCGCCACCGATCGGCGGGTGCTCAGGGGCGCTGGTTGAATGCCGGCATGTTGCGCGCGCGCCGGCGAGGCTTTTTCAAACGGGTGTACGAGTTCGACGAGGACGGCCGATCGCTCGGGGAACTACGGCAGGTCCGCCGCGAGGGCGCGGAGTTCGCCGTGGACGGCGAGGCGCTGGCGGTCCAGCGGGAGCGGTCGAAGCGGTTCCTGCTCACTGGTCCGGGTGGGACGGTCGCGACGGCCGACCGGGAGACCCACCGGCGGTGGGTGGTCACGACGAAGACCGGCCGGCTGGAGTTGGTGAGGCCCTCGTTCTGGCGGTCGGCGTGGGAGCTGCACCGGGGCGGAGCGCCGGTAGGGCGGATCGAGCCGGAGGGCTGGCTCAACACCACCTCGCACGCCGACCTGCCCGCCGACCTGCCGCTGGCGGTGCGGGTGTTCCTGTACTACGTGGTGCTGGTCCAGTGGGAGCGCGCCAACGCGGCCGCCGCCGCTTCCTGACACCGGGGGAGGGCGGCGGTCACGACGCGGCCGCCCAGCCGGCGAGCATCATCCGGGCTATCGAGGTCGGGCCGGGCAGGCGCAGGCCGTCCAGCTCGCCGCCGGCGGCGAGGGCTTCCCGCACCTGGGCTCGGGGCACCCAGTGGGCCTGTTCGATCTCGCCCTCGGCGGGGTGGAGGGGTGCGCCGTGCGGAGCGCTCGCGGCGAAGCCGACCATGATCGAGCGGGGGAAGGGCCAGGGCTGGCTGCCCAGATAACGGATGTCGGACACCGAGACCCCGACCTCCTCCGCGACCTCCCTGGCCACGCACGCCTCCAGGGACTCGCCCGCCTCGACGAAGCCGGCCAGCACCGAGTACCGCTCGGGCGGCCACACGGGCTGGCGGGCCAGCAGGACGTTCTCACCGTTCACGCCCACGTCGTCGTGGACCAGGCAGATCACGGCCGGGTCGGTCCGGGGGTACTCCTCGCGGCCACACCCCGTGCAGTGGGTGGCCCAGCCGGCGTGGACGCGTTCGGTGGGTGCGCCGCACCTGCCGCAGAAGCGCGCCCGTTCGTGCCACCCGGCCAGGGCCACCGCCGTGGTGAGCAGGCCGGCCGAGGTGTCGTCGAGCAGGGCTCCGACCGTGCGCAGGTCGTGCCACTCCTCGCCGTCCTGGTCGGCCGCGCCGGTCCACAGACCCCAGGCGCTGTCGGGGGACGGCACCCCCTCACGCAGGTCGACCGCACCCCGCAGGGCCCAGTAGCCGACGCCGTCGTGTTCGCCCAGCAGCAACGCGTCCTCCGCCGCCGCCTCGGCCACCTGGGCCGCAGTCCGGGTCGCGAGGCTGGTGGCGCCGGCGCCGACCGGGGTGCGGCCCTTCTCGTCCAGCAGCACCACCCGGCCGGTCGCCCACAGCTTCGCCAGGCGCTCGCGGTCGGTCCGCACTGCCTCGTCCCGGTCCACTGTGGACCGGGACAGGGTCGGCAGGGCGGGCAGCTGGAACGGCTCGGTCATGCCGACCGCACGCCGCCCAGCGCACTGAGGTAGGGCAGCTGCGTCTCGTCGCCGACGACCACGCCCGTGTAGCGGGTCGGGGAGAAGAACTGGAGCGCGGCCTCGGCGATCTGGTCGGCGGTGACCTCGGCCAACCGGCCGGGGTGGGCCACCAGCCAGTCCATGCCCAGGCCGAGCGCGGCCAGCGCGGCCAGTTGCGAGGCCAGACCGGACTGCGACCCGGTGGAGATCAGCAGGGAGCCGACGGCGTACCGGCGGACAGTGTCTACTTCGGACTCCGTTGGCGGCACGACGCCGAGGCGCGCCAGCTCGTAGCGGGTCTCGAGCAGCGCGGGCGCGGTGACCTCGCTGGCCGTGTCCGACTCGACGAGCAGGGTCGCACCGCTCGGGGTGAACTCGAGCGAGGAACGTGCGTGGTAGGTGTACCCCTTGTCCTCGCGGATGTTCTCCACCAGGCGCGAGGAGAAGAACCCGCCGAAGACCAGGTTGGCCAGCTGCAACGCCGGGTACCGGTCGTCGGTGCGCGGGATCGCCTCCGCGGTGAGCCGCAGCTGCGACTGCACGGCGCCCGGGCGCGGCACGAACAGCATGTCGCCGCCGGTGACCTCGGGCAGCGGGGGCAGCTCGACCGCGGAGCGGTCCGAGGTCCAGCCGGCGAGCGCGGCACCGATGCGCGACACCGCCTCCTCCGGCTCCACGTCCCCGACCAGCACCAGCAGCGAGCCGCGGGGCAGTACCCCGGACCTGTGCAGGGCGCGGACCAGGTCGCCGTTGACGTGGGCGACGTCGTCGGCGTCGGGCATCTCCCGGGTGAACGGGTGGTCCCCGTAGCGGTGGCGCTGCAGCGCCTCGCGGGCGATCACGCTCGGCTGGGAACGCGCCACCGCGATCCGCTCGACGAGCCGGTCACGCTCGCGGATCACCTCGTCGTCGGCGTAGATGGCGCCGGTGAGCGCGTCGGCGAGCACGTCGAGCAGGGTGTCCAACCCGCTGGCCAACGCGTTCCCGCTGATCGACAGGCGCTCCGGGTCGACGGCGGCGTCCAGCTCGCCGCCGACCAGGGCCAGGTCGGTGTCGACGGCCACCCGGTCGCGCCGCGCGGTGCCGGTGAGCAGGGTGCCGGCGAGCACCTCGGCCGTCGCGGCGTGCATGGGATCGGTACCGGCGAACGGGATCCGTACGCGCACCTCGACCATCGGCACGGTCGTCTGGTGCACGGCGATCACGCGCAGGCCGTTGTCCAGCATGGTGTCTATAGAGGACAGACCGGTTGCCGCGCGCTGCTCCCCCAGCTCGGGCAGCGGCCGCGGCCCGCGGTCGGTCCGGCCGATCTCGGCGGCGGTACGGAAGCTGGTCACTTGTCTCCTCCTGCCGGCGTCACGGTGAGCACCGCACGCGAGTCGGGGCGCAGCGCCTTGGCCGCGGCGGCCACGGCCTCCGGGGTCACCGAGGAGATCCGGGTGGGCAGCTCGTTGGCCAGGTTGGGGTCGCCGTGCAGCAGCTCGAGCGAACCGAACGCGAGGGTGCGCGAGACGATCCGGTCGTGTTCGCGGTGCAGGCCGGCCACCCAGCGCGCGGTCACCTTGGCGAGCTCCTGGTCGCTCGGCGGCGTGCTCGCGAGCTTGTCCAGCTCCTCGTCGATCGCGGCGAGCAGGCGCGGCTGGCCCACCTCGGGCGAGTGCACGGCGGTGATGATGAACGTGTCGGGGTCGCGGGCCTCGAACGGGCCGAACAGCCCACAGGCGGCGTCGATGTCGGTGACCATCGGCTCCCGGTGCAGCAGGCGCTGCTGTAGCCGGGAGCCGTCGCCCTCGGCGAGCACCGCGGCGAGCACGAGGTTGGCCAGGTAACCGTCGAGCTCGTGCACCGGGTCGGGAATGCGGTAGCCGAGGGCCACCGCGGGCAGCGGGGCGTGTGGGTCGAGGTGCTCGCCACGACGCTCGCCGGTGGGCGGCGGCTCGGCGAACGAGGGCCGGGTCGGGGCCGGACGGTGCGGGACGTCGCCGAAGTGCCGGTCGATCAGCTCGCGGGCCCGGTCCACCGTGATGTCCCCGGCCACGGTGAGCACCGCGTTGGCCGGCGAGTAGTAGGTGTCGAAGAACTGGGCGCAGTCGTCGAGGTCGGCCTGCTCCAGCTCGCTGAAGTCGCCGTAGCCGTTGTGCGCGTTGGGAAAGGTCTGGTAGAGCACCGGCGGCAGGAGGATCCACGGGAACCCGCCGTAGGGCCGGTTCAGCACGTTGAGCCGGATCTCCTCCTTGACCACGTCGACCTGGTTGCGCAGGTTCTCCTCGGTCAGCTTGGGCGCGCGCATCCGGTCGGCCTCGAGGAACAGCGCGCGCTCGAGGCCGGCGGAGGGCAGGACCATGAAGTAGTCGGTGTAGTCCGGGTGGGTGGACCCGTTGAAGGTGCCCCCCGAGGACTGCACGTGCCGGAAGTGCGCCAGCTTCTCCAGGCTCTCGCTGCCCTGGAACATCAGGTGCTCGAAGAGGTGCGCGAAGCCCGTCCGCCCTTCCGGCTCGGAGCGGAACCCGACGTCGTAGTGCACGCTCACGCCGACCACCGGTGCTGTCGGGTCCGGCGCGAGAACGACCCGCAACCCGTTGGGCAGCGTGAACCTGGTGAGCTCGCTAGCTGACATGTGCGCAGCCTACGTGGCAACTCGGACATTCGGCGGCGACCCCTGACGCGTTCGCCAGCAGCGGAGTCAACGCAGCCGTCCGGCCGCCGCGACGAGCGCGTCGAGCTCGCGCAGGAAGGCCGGCAGCTCGGCGAGGTCGCCTTCGTACCAGTAGAGATCGGTGAGGCCGGCGAAGCGGGCGAGCCAGCCCTCGGTCTCGCCGAGCACCACCGCGTAGGGCAGCGAACGGGACAGCACCATCTCCCGGTCGGCGGCTGGCACGCGGGCCGGCCCGTCCCCGCGCAGGTAGCCGAGCACGCCGCGGAGCTGCCGCACGAGCACGCTGCCCCGACGGGTCCTGGCCGGCATGAACCGGGCGCCGGCGGCCACGCCGAGCCCGGCCGCGACCAGCCCCAGGCCGAGCAGGGCGTGTCCGACGGTGAGCGTCAGGACGACCGTCGCGACCACGCCGGCCACCGCGAGCAGGAACCCGAGGACCATCCACCCGGTGCGCTCGTGGTCGGGGCGGCGGGTGAACCAGTCGTGGCGGACCACCCCGGCGTAGAGGTCCTCCCGGACCTGGGTGAGGTCGAGCCCGCACCCGCGCAGGTCGGCCAGCGACACCTGTTCGGCGTCGCCGAGCAGGGCGGCGTCGACCGCGCGTTCGTAGCGGCTCAGCGCCGCGTCCGGCGCGTTGCGGCGCAGGAGCACCCAGTCGTCGTGCTGCCGGCGCACCGACAGGTAGTTGCGCACGGCGAGGTCCAGGACCGTCGCCGTCACGTCCGCGGCGTCCACCTGTTCGTCGACGACCGTGCCGACCTGCCCGGGCAGCACCCCGTCCGGCGAGGCGAACACCACCCTGCCGCCCTCGTCGACCAGCGGCCGCACGGGTCCGACGTCGGTGGCCAGGGCGCGCGAGTCACGCAGGCGCGCCAGCCAGAGCAGGGCGAACCCGCCGACGAGCACCAGCGCGAGCAGGCCGAGCCCGACCCCGCTGATCGGGGTCACGGCGAACGCGCTTGGCTGGATCACCGGGTCGAACCGGCCGGTGGTGCCGACGGTGCCCGCCGGCAGGCGCACCTCCAGGTCGACCCGCTCCCCCGCCGGCAGGTCCGACTCGTGGATCCGCAGGACCCGGCCGCGGTCGGTCAGGGCGGACTCGCAGGGGGTGTCGGAGCCGCGCCGCCCGGCGAGGCAGACGACGTCGGTGGGCAGCTCGGGCGCGACGAACGAGGCCCGCAGCAGGCTCACGGACGTGTCCCAGCCGCCGGTCAGCTGCCAGCGGACCTCCTGGTGGTCGCCTGCCTCGACGACCGCACCGTCGACCAGGTACCGGATCGTGGTGACGCCCTCGCCGGCTCGCAGCACGAACTCGTCGGCGGTGACCTCGGTGTCGCCGTTGCCGTGCACGGTGACGTCGTCGACGGTGTAGACCCGGTCGACACCGGCGGGCAGGCGCAGCGGGGCGTGGCGGGTCATGCTCCCGTTGGCCTGCACGAAGACCTGCTCGGTGACCGCGAGACGGCCGTCCTGCCCGAGCCGGACGGCGACGTGCAGGCTCCTCGGGTGCAGCGGGGAGGGCCGGGGACCGGTGGGCGGGTCGGTCGGGCGGGTGGGGTCGAGCCGGGCGGGAAGCTCGAGGATCGGCGCGTCCGGGGACGGGGTGGGCGCCAACGGCTGTGTCAGACCGAGCACCGCCGTCACGGCGGCCGCGGCTCCCCAGTTCGCCAGCACGTCTGCCGAGGATAGTCGAGGAAACTTATGCTCAACGGCGGTGCGGGGAGAGGCCGGAACGTTCCGGGGAGAGGCCGTGGGGGAGGAGGAATGACACAGCGCCCACAGCGGCCGACGGAACGGCCGCCGCGGGATCGGCCGCGGCCCGGTCCGGCGCGCCGACGCACCCTGCTCGCTGGCGCCCTGCTGGCGGTGCTCGTGGTTGCCGGCACGGTGGGAGCCCTCGTGGTGGCCGACCGCGGGAGCTCGGACGCCGACGCCGGGCACGGCGAGCCGACCCGGGGGACCCGGGACAGGGCCGTCACGCCGACCGCCGCCGTGCCGTCCGCCACCACGCCCCGGCCGGTCTACTCGCTCGCCGACAACCCGCTGTTCGCCGCCGGTCTGGGCGCGCCGCCGGTCACCTGCCGGCTCTCGCGATGGGCCACCACCCCGCGGGCCGCGGCCGCCTTCCTCACCAGCGCCCTGCCCTGCCTCGACGCCGCCTGGGGACCCGTGCTGCGGCGCGCCGGTCTCCCCTTCTCTCCCCCGGCGCTCGCGTTCCCCGCCGGCACCGCCTGGACCAGCCCGTGCGGCGCGGTCGCCGCCGGCCGCGGGGAGGTGGCCGCCTTCTACTGCGGCCGGAACAAGACCGTCTACCTGCCCTTCGGGGGCCTGCAGACCGAGTCCTACGGCGCCCGGCCCGGCGTCTACCTCGCCGTCCTCGCGCACGAGTACGGACACCACGTGCAGGACCTGAGCGGCGTGCGGTACGCCTACGCCACCGAGCGCCACGAGGCCGGCCCCGACACCGGACCGGGGCTGGAGCTCTCCCGGCGGCTCGAGCTGCAGGCGCAGTGCTTCTCCGGCATGTTCTTCGCCGCCGCGCGGGGGCGCGGCTCGGTCGACGCCTCGATCCTCGCCGACGCCCGCGCCAGCCAGGACCGCGGCGACCACCATGCCGGCAGGCCCCGCGTCCACGGCACCGACGCACACAACTCGGCCTGGTGGGAGCTGGGCGTGCGGCACAACCGCACCGCGCGGTGCAACACCTGGCGATCGGCTCCGGGCGCCGTCGCCTGACCGGTCAGGCCCGGCGCAGCAGGAACACGAAGGCCGCACCCGCCGCCGCGGACACCACCAGCAGGAGCGCGCCGAGGCCCTTCCCGACCACGACCTCGCCGCGGACCGTCTGCGCGGCGCTCACCACGATCTCCCCGGAGAGATCGGCCGGCAGGGCTATCTCCACCGGCTCGCCCTCGACGTGCCCGCAGCCGTCGAAGCGGGCCTCCCGCTCGCTGCCGTCCAGGGTGAACCGCACCCGCTCGTCGGCGCCGGGGGCGTCGCAGGACGCGCCGACGACCACGGTCGCCGTCACCCGCCTGCCCGACAGTGGCGCCGGGGCCGGGGTGCCGGTCAGGTCGAGCAGGTCGGCCACCGCGCCGACGACCACCGCCAGCAGGAACAGCCCGGTGCCCAGGGCTGCCCACGCCCACGCGCCGGAGATCCGCACCCGACGATGGTGGCAGAGCCTTCGGTGCGGACCCGCGTCAGTCGGCGTCGCTCGCGGGCGTGATCTTCTTGACGTAGAGCAGTCGGTCGCCGGACTCCATCGCGTCCACCTCGGGGTGGTCCACCCGGAAGAGCTTCCCGTTCCGAACGACCCCGAGCACGATGTCGGGCAGGTGCCGGGGCGACCCGCCGACCTCGGTCTGCTCGACGTCGCGCTCCGCGATCGCGAGGCCCGACTCGGGCGTGATCAGGTCCTCCACCATGTCCACGACGGTCGGGGTGTGCGTGGCCATGCCGAGCAGCCGGCCCGCCGTCTCGCTGGAGACCACCACCGAGTTCGCCCCGGACTGGCGCAGCAGGTGCACGTTCTCCGCCTCCCGCACCGCGGCCACGATCTGGGCCTTTGGCGCGAGCTCGCGCGCGGTCAGCGTGACCAGCACCGCCGAGTCGTCGCGGTTGGCCGCGACGACGACCGCCCGCGCCCGGGGCACGCCGGCCACCCGCAGCACGTCCGACCGGGTGCCCGAGCCGTGCACGGTGACCAGGCCGAGCGCGGACGCCGCGTCCAGCATCGACTGGTCGGTGTCCACCACGACGATGCGCTCCGGCTCCACGCCGTCGGACAGCACGGAGCTGACCGCGGACCGCCCCTTGGTGCCGTAACCGACGACCACCACGTGATCGCGCACCCTTGTCCTCCATCGTTGCAGCTTGAACGCCTGGCGCGACCGCTCGGTGAGCACGGCCAGGGTGGTACCGACCAGCACGATCAGGAACAGCACCCGCAGCGGGGTGATGACCAGGATGTTGATCAGCCGCGCCGACTGGCTTACCGGCGTGATGTCACCGTATCCGGTGGTCGAGAGGGAGACCGTGGCGTAGTAGAAGCAGTCGAGCAGCGACAGGCCGTCGCCGTTCGCGTCCCGGTAGCCGTCGCGGTCGAGGTAGACCAGGAACACCGCCGCGGTCAGGGCGACGAACGCCCAGATCACCCGCCGCACGATCGAGGTGATCGGGCTGACCGAGTCCTCCGGCATCCGGATCACGCCGACCAGCGAGTGGTCGGGTCGGTCGGTCAGCCGGTCGGTGCCGAGGCGTGCGCGCAGCTTGTACGACAGCCCGCGCTCCGGCTCGTCAGGGCTACTCACGGCGGGAGCGTACCCGTCCGCGTCCGGTTCAGGCCGTGGGGACCGCTTGAAGAAGATCGCGGATCCGCTCGGCGGAGAGCAGGTCCGCCGGGCGCAGGGTCTGGTCCTGGCGCACGTAGTGGAAGGCCGCCCGCACCCGGTCGACCGCGGTTCCCGAGAGGTCGGCCCAGGCCAGCCGGTACGCGGCCAGCTGGACGGTCAACGCCGGCAGGTCCTCCTCGCGCGGGAGGGTCCCGGTCTTCCAGTCGACGACCGTCCAGCCGCCGTCCGGGTCGGCGAAGACCGCGTCCATCCGGCCGCGCAGTGAGATGCCGGCGACGTCGCAGGTGAACGGCACCTCAACCTCGTGGGGGACCCGGTCGGACCAGGAGCTGGCCAGGAAGGCGTCCTTGAGCGCGTCGAGCTCGGCGTCCGGCGCCGCGCCCTCGTCGGCGGAGCCGGGCAGCTCGTCCAGGTCGAGCAGCGCGCGGGAGCCGAACCGCTTCTCCAGCCAGGCGTGGAAGGCGGTGCCGCGGCGCGCCGTCGGGTTGGGCGGGAACGGCAGGGGGCGGCGCAGCCTGCGGGCGAGCGCCGCCGGGTCGGCGGCCAGCTCGACGAGCTGGGTCACCGACATCGTGGGCGGCAGCGTCACCTGCTCGCGCCCGGCGGCGGCCTGGGCGCGCTCGGCGAGCAGCACGTCCGTGTCGGCCTCCCAGCCCTCCGGGTCCTCCTCGAGCATCGAGAGCTGACCGGCCCCGGCGCGCAGCGCGGCCAGCTCCTCGCGCACCATCGCCGCTCCGGCTCGCACGTCCTCCCGCCCGAGCGCCAGCGGGTCCGAGGGCCAGGTCCCGGCCCGCTCGGCGGTGGCGAGCGGGTTCTCCTCGTCCTCGGGCGGGGGCGGTGCCAGGTGCTCGACCACGGCCACCCGCTCGTCCAGCTCCGAGACCACCTCGGCCACCTCGGTGAAGAAGTCCGACGGGCCCTTGGGCCGCGAGCCGGTGCGGCCCCACCAGTGGGCGGAGACGAGCAGGGTCCGCTCGGACCGGGTCAGCGCGACGTAGCAGAGCCGCCGCTCCTCGACGAGGTCCCGTTCGGCGAACGCCTCGGCGTGCCGGGTCAGCTCCTGCTCGACCTCCTTGCGGTTGGCCGCGCCGCCGAGCTCCAGCCGGGGCAGGTCGGCGGCGTCGCCGCGCATCGGCGCGGGCAGCTGGGTCACCGCGCGCAGCCAGGACGAGGTGCGCTTGCGGCTGGGGAAGACGTCGGCGACCAGGTGCGGCACGGCGACGACCTGCCACTCCAGCCCCTTCGCCGAGTGCACGGTGAGGATCTGCACGCGGTCCTGTGCCACCTCCACCTCGCCGGGCTCCAGACCGTCCTCGGCGGCCTCGGCGGCGGCCAGGTAGTCCAGCAGCGCCGGCAGGCTCGCCGAGGGGCTGGTCTGGGCGTAGTCCGACACGACGTCGGCGAACTTGTTCAGGTGCGCCCGACCGGCGCCACCGGGCCGCGCCTTGGCCTCGACGTCGAGCAGCATCACCCGCTCGACCTCGGCCACCAGCTCGGGCAGCGGCTGGTCGAGCCGGCGGCGCAGCCCGCGCAGCTCGGCACCGAGTGTGCGGATCCGCCGGTTGCCCTCGGTCGAGTACGCCTCGGCGGGCCCGGGGTCGTCGATCGCGTCGACCAACCCGGCCTGCTCGGCCCCCTCGCCGGAGACCGTGTCGACCAGGGCGCCCACTCCCTCGGTTGCCTGGTAGGACCGGCCCAGCTCGGCCGCGCGCCGCCACAGCGCGGCGAGGTCGGCCGCGCCGAGCCGCCAGCGCGCGCCGGTCAGCACCCGGGCGGCCGCGGTGCCGGCCAGCGGGTCGATCAGCACCCGCAGCGCCGAGACGAGGTCGCGCACCTCCGGCTCGTCGAGCAACCCGCCGATGCCGACCACCTCGACCGGCAGGCCGCGCTCGCGCAGGGCCGCGGCGATGTCGGTCATGTCCGCGCGGCGGCGCACCAGCACCGCGGCGGTCGGTGGGCGACCGGTGTGCTCGACGGCGGCGTGCCAGCGTTCGGTGATCCGGTCGGCCACCCAGCCGACCTCGGCGTCGGCGTCGGGCAGCAGCGCGCAGCGGACGTCGGCCGGCTCGGCGGTGGGGGGTGCGCGCAGCTCGTCGACATCGAGACCGGCCGCGCGCAGCGGGGCGGAGACCGCGTTGGCGAGCGCCAGCACCTCCGGCGGGTTGCGGAAGCTGGTCAGCAGCCCGTACCGGGTGGCCGGCACCGCCCGCGCGCCGTCGCGCCGGGGGAAGTCGGTGGCGAAGCGGGGCAGGTTGGCCGCGCTCGCGCCGCGCCAGCCGTAGATCGCCTGGACCGGGTCACCGACCGCGGTGACCGGTATCGGTTCGGCGCCGGCGCCGAACAGCGAGCGCAGCAGGATCCGCTGGGCGTGCCCGGTGTCCTGGTACTCGTCGAGCAGGGCCGCGCCCCAGCGCTCCCGCTCCCCCCGCGCCACCTCGGGGTGTCCGGCCGCGAGCCGCGCGGCCAGCGCCATCTGGTCGGCGAAGTCCAGCGCGCCCTCGCGCCGCTTGCGCTCGCCGTAGGCCCGCACCAGCGGCAGCAGCGCGACCCGGAACCGCTGGGTGGCGACGACCTCACGCAGGTCCTGGGACAGCTCGGCACGCTGGCGGGGGGCGCGCGGCGCGTTCTCGATCGCCGCGCACACCTCCTCGGAGTACCGGGCGAGCGCGTCCTCGTCCACCAGGTGCTCGGCCAGCTCGCCGGCCAGCTCCAGTAGGTAGCGGGTGACGGTGACCGGGACGCGGTCGGTGTCCAGGTCCTGGGTCCAGGTCGACACCACCCGGTGGGCGAGCTGCCAGCAGGCGGTCTCGGTGAGCAGCCGGGCGCCGGGCTCGACCGGCAGCCGCAGCCCGTGCTCGGCGACCAGACGGCCCGCATAGGCGTGGTAGGTGAGCACGGTCGGCTCCCCCCCGTACAGCGACGCGAGCCGCTCCCCGCTGGGGTCCAGCCGGGTCAGCAGCCCGGAGCCGGCCAGCCGGCGCAGCCGGGCACGCACCCGGTCGGCAAGCTGGCGCGCCGCCTTGCGGGTGAAGGTCAGCCCGAGCACCCGGTCGGGGGTGACCAGCCCGTTGGCGACCAGCCAGACCACCCGCGCCGCCATCGTCTCGGTCTTGCCGGCCCCCGCCCCGGCCACCACCAACGCCGGCTCGGCCGGAGCGGCGATCACCGCCACCTGCTCGTCGGTCGGGCTCGGCAACCCGAGTTCAGCCGCCAACACCCGCGGCCCAACCAGCCGTGCACTCAATGGACCACCTCCGAAACCGTCACCTCAGGGGAACGTGAAGCAACCCAGCCACAAGTACGCGCCCAAGCCGCGCACTCCCCGCCCATGGCGACCAACACTTCAAATCCCGGGGAGGCGGTCAGGCCCACTCTCACTCCATCACCTGGCGGCCGCTGGGGTTGACCGGGCAGCTGAAGCGGACGGGACAGCGGGGGCAGTCCGGGTTCTGTCTGGCCGCGTAGTCGGGGCCGACGCTGGCGGCGGCGGCGTCGGCGACGACGCCGGTCCAGTGCTTCAGGCCATCCTCGTCCACCGGGGCCTGGCCGCGCTCGGTGGCCTGGGTGCGGCGGTTGGCCTTGGACACGTAGAGTAGCCGCGCGCCGCCCGGCTCGCGGTCCAATCCCAGCTCGACGAACGCGCCGTAGGCGGCGGCGAGCTGGTAGACCGCGAGCTGCGGGTGCTCGCGGGCGTCGGCCTCGCTGATCGGGACCCGGCCGGTCTTCACGTCGACCACCACCGGGTGGCCCTGCGCGTCCGCCTCGAGCCGGTCGACCCGGCCGCGGATGCGCACCGGCGGCTCGGTGCCCGGCACGTCGACGCCGAAGTCGCGCTCCACGGCGACCTGGGTCAGCTCGCCGCGGGTGGCCCGCAGCCAGCCGAGGAACGTGTCCATCATCGCGTGCACCCGGGCCCGCTCGCGGCGGGAGAACCAGGGCGCGCCGGCGTCGACGACGTCCCAGGCCCGGTCCAGCTCGGCCCGCAGCGCCACCTCGTCGGCGCCGTCGGCGGCGGCCTGGGCGAGCGCGTGCACGAGCACGCCGGTGATCGAGGCCAGCTCGGCCGGGTCGGAGCCGCCGTGCCGCTCGACCATCCAGCGCAGCGGACAGCGGGCTAGCACCTCGACGGTGGACGGGGAGACCGCGATCCGTTCTCCCACCGGGCGCACCGGGTCCACGCTGGACACCTCGGCCAGGCCGTACCAGACGTCGGGGTCAGCGCCGGGAACGCCGGCGTCGGCCAGGCGGGCCAGCTGCCGGGCCGCCCGCCGGCGCCGGTCGGGTGGCGACGTGCCGTCGGCGACCGCCCGGCGCAGCTCCCCCACCAGGTCGGCCAGCACCAGCGCACGCTCCGGGCCGCCGAGCCCGGCCGGCCGGGCGACCTCCTCGACCTCGCCGCCGGCGAGCTCCGCCAGGAACCGGGAGGGCTGCTCGTCCTCCCCGCGGATGGCCGAGAGCAACAGCGTGTGCCTGGCCCGGCTCGCGGCCACCAGCAGCAGCCGGCGCTCCTCGGCGAGCAGCGGCGCGGTCTGCGACACGTCGGGGTCGTCCACTCCCGACAGCAGGTCGGTGAGGCGCTCGACGCCCAGCAGCGAGCCACGCAGGCGCAGATCGGGCCACGTTCCCTCCTGCACCCCGAGCACGGCGACGACAGTCCACTCCCGACCCACGGCGGCATGTGCGGTGAGCACCGAGACCGCCTCGCCCCGCTGCGCGGACGGGGCGAGCGTGTCGCCGACGATCCGCTGGGCGGCGAGGAAGTCGGCGAAGCCGGTCACGCCGGCACCCGGCAGCCGGTCGGCGTAGCGGGCGGCGGCGTGGAACAGCCCGACGATCGCGTCGAGGTCGCGGTCGGCCTGCGCGCCGAGGGTGCCGCCGCGCTGCGACTGGGCCACCCACCGCCCCTCGAGGCCGCTCTCCCGCCACACCGCCCACAGCACCTGCTCGATGCCGGCGCCGGCCGCGATGGCCTCGCGGGCGGTGGTCAGCAGGCCCGCTACCCGGTGCACGCTCGCCGCCTCGTCCTCGGCCAGCGCGGCCAGCGTGTCCGCCGAGTTGAGCACCTCCACCAGCAGCTCGTCGCTGGGCCGGTCGGCACCGGCGGCGAGCTCGAGGCGGCGCAGCCCTCGCCGCAGCCGGCGCAGGGCCAGCGGGTCGGCCCCGCCGAACTGGCAGGACAGCAGCATCTCGGCGCGGCGGGCGTCGAGCAGGTGCGGCTCGGCCGCGACCCGCAGCAGCTCCAGGAACGGGCGGACCGCGGGCTGGCGGGCCAGCGGCAGCTCGTCGGCGTCGGTGGTGACCGGGATCCCGGCGACCTGGAACGCGCGCTGCAGCACCGGCAGCGAGTTGGTGGCCGAGCGGACCAGGACGGCCATCTCCGACCAGGGCACGCCGTGGACGAGGTGGGCCCGGCGCAGCTGGTCGGCGACCCAGGCGGCCTCGGCGGCGTCGGTGGCGTGCAGCCGGACCTCGACGCGGCCGTCCTCGGGGGAGTTCTCGACCAGGGGCTCGTCGGGGTCGGTGGTGAGCCGCTGCGGGGCGGCGCCGGGCAGCCGGGTGGCGAGGCGGGCGACGGCCTGGCGGACCGCCGGCGCGAGCCGGTGGGTGGCACGCAGCACGACCGTGCCGCCGTCGGGCTGGGTCTCGGCGAGCAACCGCGGGTCGGCGCCCCGGAAGGAGAACACCGCCTGGTCCGGGTCGCCGGCCAGGACGAACTCCTTGGCCGCGAAGCCGAGCCTGGCCAGCAGCCGGTACTGCAACGGGTCGAGGTGCTGAGCGTCGTCGACCAGCAGGTAGCGGACCCGGTCGCGCTCGCTCGCGAGCAGCTCGGGGTCGGTCTCGAACGCGAGCAGCGCGCTCGCGACCAGCTCGGCGGCGTCAAGCGCCGGCGCGGACTCCTGGGCGACGGCGCTGTCCGCGGCGCCGGCCAGCAGCGTGACCTGCTCGTACTGGCGGGCGAACTTCCCGGCGGCGACCCACTCCTCGCGCCTGGCCTCCCGGCCGACGCGGATCAGGTCCTCCGGTCCCAGCCCGCGTTCGGCGGCCCGCAGCATGAGGTCGCGCAGCTCCTCGGCGAAGCCGGGCACGCCCAGCGCCGGCCAGAGCCGGTCGGGCCAGTAGTGCGCCTCGTCCTCGATGTCGCCGGCGAGCAGCTCGCGCACGACGGCGTCCTGCTCGGGGCCGGAGAGCAGCCGCGGGCCGGGAACGTCCCGCATCGCGGCGTGCAGGCGCAGGACCGAGAAGGCGTAGGAGTGCACGGTGCGCACGAGCGGCTCGCGGATCGTGCGCAGCTCGCCGTCGCCCTCGGTGATCCGGGCGGTGATCGCGGCCCGGACCTCGGTCGCCGCGCGGCGGTTGGCGGTGACCACCAGGAGCTGCTCGGGGTCGACCCCGCCCCGCAGGATCCGGTCGGCCGCCACCTCGGTGAGCAGGGTGGTCTTGCCGGTGCCGGGCGCGCCCAGGACCCGGACGAAGCCCTCGGCGCCGTCCAGCACACGCTGGGCGGCGGCGTCCCACCGAGCGGGGGGGCGCGGTGGCGCCGGCCGGCGAACCAGCCGGGGAGCCGTGAGGACCACGCCGAAGATGAAAACACGGTCCGTCCGATCCGGCCTCCTCGGCACGCCGCACCCGCGATACTCCAGCTGTGGACGAAGCACTACACGAGCGGGTGCGGGAGGTCATCGCCTCGATTCCCGCCGGTCGGGTCGCCTCCTACGGCGACATCGCACAGATCGCCGGCGCGTCGACACCGCGGCTGGTGGGGCGGATCCTCGGCGAGGACGGCCACGACCTGCCCTGGCACCGCGTGTTGCGTGCGGACGGGACGCCGGCGCCGCACCTGGTCCACCGCCAGCTGGAGCTGCTGCGGGCGGAGGGCGTGCTGGCGGACGGCCAGCGGATCAGCATGCGCCGGTACCGCTGGCGTCCGTGAGCGTCGCGTCCTACAGGGTCTCGTCGGCCGAGCCGCGATGGGCCAGGTGCTGGGGCGCGTGCTCAGGCGGGATCGTGCCGAGGCGGCCCGCCTGGAAGTCCTCGAACGCGGTGATGATCTCCTGCCGGGTGTTCATCACGAACGGGCCGTAGCGCGCGACCGGCTCGTTGATGGGAACTCCGCCCAGCACGATGATCTCCCAGCCGGTCGGCGAGTTGGTCGGCTGCCGGTCGGCCGCCCGCACCGCCAGCGCCTCGCCGTGGCCGAACACGGCCAGCTGCCCCTCCTCGAGCGGCCGCTCCTCCTGGCCGACCATGCCGCGGCCGGACAGGACGTACACCAGCGCGTTCAGGTTCTCCGGCCACGGCATGGCCAGGCGGGCGCCGGGGCTGACCGTGGCGTGCAGGTAGGTGATCTCGGTGCGGGTCACGCCGGGCCCGGCGTGGCCGGCGAGCCGGCCGGCGATCACCCGGACCAGCGCGCCGCCGTCGGCGCTGGAGAGCAGGGTCGCGTCGCGGGCGCCGATGTCCTGGTAGCGCGGAGCGGTCAGCTTCTTCGACCTGGGCAGGTTGACCCACAGCTGGACGCCGTGGAACAGGCCGCCGCGGGCGACCATGTCCTGCGGCGGGACCTCGTTGTGCAGGATCCCGGCGCCGGCGGTCATCCACTGGGTGGCGCCGTCGGTGATCAGGCCGCCGCCGCCGATCGAGTCGGTGTGCTGGAAGGCACCGTCGATCATGTAGGTGACGGTCTCGAAGCCGCGGTGGGGGTGCCAGGGCGCTCCCTTGGCCTCGCCGGGGCCGTACTCGACCGCGCCCATGTGGTCGAGCAGCAGGAACGGGTCGGCCATCGACAGGTCCGCGCTTGGGAACGGGCGGCGGACCTGGAAGCCCTCGCCCTCGACGAACGTGCCGGCGGTGACGACCCGCAGCGCCGGGCGCCACCGCGTGTCCGGTGCGGGCAGCTCCGGCAGGCGGGGCAGGGTCAGGGTGTCAGCGGTGATGGCGGGCATGACGCCTCCTTCACGGCCGCCCGACGACGGCCTCCACCCCTGTCAATCTAGTTGCACTCTCAATTATTCCGCGGTACCTGGCCACGGTCAGCGCGACGACGCGGGGGTGGGCACCCAGCGGTTCGGCCACCACGGCGGCCCCGCTCGCCCTGGCGATCCGGTGGAACAGACCCGGTGCGAGCAGCCAGGACGCGACGGCCATGCCCTCGGTGAGCACCTCGGCGATCCGCGGCTCGCCGGTCGCGTACCCGACGCGCACCTCGGTTCCGGTCCGCCCGGCGAGCAGCGCCGCCACGCGCTCCACGTCGGCCCGGGCCCGCCACTGCGAGGAGCCGGCCGCCGCGAGCACGACCGGCTCGCCGCGCCAGCCCGCCTCGACCAGCCGCTCGTGCGCGGCCGCCACCAGAGCGGCGGCGGGGCCGAACGGCGGCGTGACCAACGCCCGCCCGCCAACCTGCTCGGGGATGTCGACCTGAACGTGGTAGCCGTTGGCGAGGAAGGCGGGTACGACGACGGCCGGCCCGAGCTCGTCGAGCGCCGTGCGCACGTCGGGCTGCCGGACGTCGGCATAGGCGACCTCGACCCGCACCCCGGGCAGCGCCGCGCGCACCCCGGCGGCGATCTCGTGCACGACACGCGCCCCGGCCGGGTCCCGGGTTCCGTGCGCGGCGAGCAGCAGCGGTAGCGGCCTCACGACACCGGCACCGCCAGCCGGTAGCCGCGCTTGACCACTGTCTGCACCAGGGCCGTCGAGCCGAGCGCCGAACGCAGGCGACCGACCGCGGTCTCCACCGCGTGCTCGTCCACAGCGTCCTCGCGCCCGGAGTGCCGGCGCAGGACCGCACCGAGCACCGGTCGCGGCAGCGTCGCACCGGGACTCGCGGCCAGCGCGCGCAGAACGGCCATTGGCGCGGGTGGGACCGGCCGCAGCTCGCCGTCCACCAGCGCCGCCTGACCCCGCAGCTCCAGCGTGGACGTTCCGGCGCGGACCCGGACCGCCCGTGCGGGCAGGGCCACCGCCAGCTCGCGCACCAGCGAGCCGATCCTGGCCCTGGCGGGTTGGACGACCGGTACGCCGACCCGGGTGAGCGGCCCGGCGGTGATTGGCCCGACGCAGGTCACCAACACCTTGCAGCGCAGCACGTCCACCAGCTCGGCCAGCCGCTCGCGGCGCTCGGCGGCGCGCAGCACGCTGGCCGCGGCCGGTGCGCTGGTGAACGTGAGCGCGTCGACCTGACCGGCGAGCACCGCGTCCAGCAGCCGGTCCAGCGGAGCCGGGTCGGCCGGTGCCGTCCACCGGTAGACCGGGATCTCCAGCACGTCGGCGCCGGCACCGCGGAGCGCGTCGACGAAGTCGGGCAGCGGCTCACCGTGCAACTGGACCGCGATCCTGCGGCCGGAGACCCCCGTCGCCAGCAGGTGGTCGAGCACCTCCGCGCTCGACTCCGACTCCGGCGCCCACCGCTCGACCAGGCCGGCCGCCCGAACGGCACCCTTCGCCTTGGGACCGCGGGTGAGCACCGTGGCCGCCTCCAGCGCCGCGTGCAGGTCCTCGCCCAGCCCCCAGCCCTCGGCCGCCTCGACCCAGCCGCGGAACCCGATCCCGGTCGTCGCGACCACGATGTCCGGTGGCTCGGTCAGCAGGCTCCTGGTCGCGGTGAGCAGTTCCGTGTCGTCGGCCAGCGGCACGATCCGGATGGCCGGCCCGTACAGCACCGTCGCCCCCCGGCGTTCGAGCAACGCACCCAGCTCGTCGGCCCGACGAGCCGCGGTGACGCCGATCGTGTACCCGGCCAGTGGCGGAGGGCTCACCGGGCCTCCACGACGACGCGGCCCGACTCGACGCGGACCGGGTAGACCGGGACGGAGACGGCCGGGTCCTCGACGCACTCGCCGGTGCGCAGCGCGAAGTGCTGCTTGTGCATGGGCGAGGCGACGACCGGTACCCCGCGCAGGTCGCCCACGATGCCGCGGGACAGCACGGCGGCGCGGCTGAACGGGTCGATGTTGGACAGCGCGAACAGCTCGCCGCTGCCCGTGCGGAACACAGCGACCTGCTCCCCGCTCGGCAGCAGGGCGGCCGCCCCGCGGTCGGGTATCAGATCAGCCAACGCGCATACGGTCGTCGCCTCGGTCATCGGCCCACCACCTCCGGTACTCCCAACAGGACCGGCACCCGCTGTCCCCGCTCCTCACGGAAGGAGACAGTCGGGTCCGGCGTGCCCGGTGCGTTGACGAACGACGTGAACCTGGCGAGCTTCTCCTGGTCCTCCAGCACCCCTCGCCACTCGTCGGCGTAGGAGGCGACGTGCCTGGCCATCGCCGCCTCGAGGTCCGCGCAGATGCCGAGGCTGTCCTCCACGACGACCTCGCGCAGGTGGTCCAGCCCGCCCTCCATCGCCTCCAGCCAGGCGGCCGTGCGCTGCAGCCGGTCGGCGGTGCGCACGTAGAACATCAGGAAGCGGTCGATCAGCCGGACCAGCGTCTCGGAGTCCACATCGGACACCAGTAGCTGGGCGTGGCGCGGGGTGAACCCGCCGTTGCCGCCCACGTAGAGGTTCCAGCCGTGCTCGGTGGCGATCACGCCGAAGTCCTTGCTGCGTGCCTCCGCACACTCCCGGGCGCAGCCGGACACCCCGGCCTTGAGCTTGTGCGGCGAGCGCAGTCCGCGGTACCGCAGCTCCAGCTCGATCGCCATCCGCACCGAGTCCTGCACGCCGTAGCGGCACCAGGTGCTGCCCACACACGACTTGACCGTGCGCAGCGCCTTGCCGTAGGCGTGGCCGGACTCGAAGCCCGCGTCGACCAGCCGGCGCCAGATCGCCGGCAGCGCCTCCACCGTCGCGCCGAACAGGTCGATCCGCTGGCCGCCGGTGATCTTCGTGTACAGGTTGTAGTCCCTGGCCACCTCGGCGATCACCATCAGCTTCTCCGGGGTGATCTCGCCGCCGGGGATGCGCGGCACGACCGAGTAGGTGCCGTTGCGCTGGATGTTGGCCAGGAAGTGGTCGTTGGTGTCCTGCAGGGCCGCCCGCTCGCCGTCGAGCACGTGCCCACCGCCGAGCGAGGCGAGCATCGAGGCGACAGCGGGCTTGCAGATGTCGCATCCGCGGCCGGTGCCGTAGCGGGTGACCAGCTCGCTGAACGTGGCCACCCCGGTCGAGCGGACGATCTCGAACAGCTCGACCCGGCTCTGGGTGAAGTGCTCGCACAGCGCCGTCGACTGCTCGACGCCGGCCTCGGTGAGCAGCTGGCGCAGCATCGGCACACACGACCCGCAGCCGGTCCCCGCCTTCGTGCACGCCTTGAGCGCCGGCACGTCCGCGCAGCCCTGGGCGATCGCGCCGTCGACGGCGGCTCTGGTCACCGCGTGGCAGGAGCAGACCTGCGCGTCCGCGGGCAGCGCGCCGGCGGAGACCGCACCCGAGAGCAGCCCGACCGGGTCCCCCGGCACCGGCCGGCCGACCAGCGGGCGCAGCGCGGCGTAGGCCGAGGCGTCGCCGACCAGCACGCCGCCGAGCAGCGTCGCGGCGTCGTCGGAGAGCACGAGCTTCTTGTAGGAACCGGCGACCGCGTCGTTGACCACGACCTCGAGCGCGCCCTCCGCGCGAGCATGCGCGTCGCCGAAGCTCGCCACGTCCACGCCGAGCAGCTTGAGCTTGGTGGAGGTGTCGGCCTCGGCGAAGGTCGCCGAGCCGCCGAGCAGCCGGTCGGCCACCACCTCGGCCATCGCGTAGCCGGGTGCGACCAGGCCGTAGACCCGCCCCTCGACGCAGGCGCACTCGCCGACGGCCCAGACCGCCGGGTCCGAGGTCCGGCAGGTGGCGTCCACCGCGACCCCACCGCGCTCGCCCCGGGCCAGGCCGGCCTCGACGGCCAGCGAGTCCCGCGGCCGGACCCCGGCGGCGAACACGACGAGGTCGACGTCCAGCTCGGTTCCGTTGCCCAGCTTGGCGATCAGCCGCTCGCCGTCCTGCTCCACGGCCTGCGTTCCGGTGCCGGCGTGCACGGTCACGTCCAGGCTGGTGACCAGCCGGCGCAGCAACGCACCGCCGCCCTCGTCGACCTGCAGCGGCATCAGCCACGGTGCGAGCTCCACGACGTGCGGCGAAAGCCCCATGTCCCGCAACGCCTTCGCGGCCTCGAGGCCGAGCAACCCGCCACCGACGACCAGCGCGGCCCGGCGGCCGACCCGGAGCCGGCCCGCCGCCTCGCGGATCCGGTCGAGGTCGTCGATCGTGCGGTAGACGTGGCAGCCGGGCAGGTCGTGCCCGGGGATCGGCGGGACGAACGGGTAGGAGCCGGTGGCCAGCGCCAGCGCGTCGTAGCCGCGAACCAGCCCGCTGCGCGAGGTGACCGTTCGGGCGTTCCGGTCGATCGCGACCACCGGATCGCCGAGGCGCACCGTGACCTCGGAGTCGTGATCGGCCAGCCGCAGCCGCGCCTCGTCCCAGGTGTCGACATAGGACGTGAGCGCGACCCGATCGTAGGCGGGGCGAGCCTCCTCGCCGAACACCTCGACCTGCCACCGCCCAGCGCCGTCCCGTTCGCGCACCGCGCTGACCAGGCGGTGCCCGACCATCCCGTTGCCGACGACGACGAGCCTCTGCGCCATGCCCACCCGCTCCCTCCGAGTCAGTCCCATGGTCTGCGGCGGCCGTGTCACCACCGCGTCGATGCCGTTTCCCGCGCGTTACGGATCACTCACGCCGCTGGTCAGCGCCGTGTCGGGTCACACGCCGACCCCGGCCAGGCTCGGCACCCGCGCGACGGCGAAGGTGCGGCGCAGGTAGCAGAACCAGGTGAGGAACGCGAAGACCACGTAGCCGGCCAGGAACACCCACAGCGCGCTGGTGGACCAGTCGGCGTTGGCCGCGGCGACGGCGGCCTTCCGCTCGGGTGTGGTCGCCGCGTTCACCGCGGCCGTGACCGAGAGACTGGCCTCGCGGAACATCACCTGGATCAGGAACCCGCCGAACGCCCCGATCGCCCCCGCGATGCCGATCACAGCTGCGGCCTGGCGCTTGAACCGCAGGGCGGTGTCCGCCCGGTCCAGCCCGCCGGCCGCGGCCTCCCGCCGCCCCAGCTCGCCGAAGATCACTGGGATCATCCGGTACGTGGAGCCGTTGCCGGCCCCCGAGAGCAGGAAGATGACCATGTACGAGCCGAAGAACAGCTCGAAGCTGTGCACGTTCACGCCGACGATCGCGAGCGCGGTGCACACGATCATGCCGAGGAAGCAGCCCAGCGTCACCCGGGCGCCACCGATCCGGTCGGAGAGCCAGCCACCGAAGGGCCGGGAGACCGAGCCGACCAGCGCGCCGAGGAAGCCGAGCCCTGCCAGGTAGGTGGCGATGAACGGGTTCGCAGCCAGGAACTCCGGGAAGGTGTTCTTGATGACCAGGGGCAGCGCGAACGAGTAGCCGATGAACGAGCCGAACGTGCCGATGTAGAGCACCGACATCACCCAGGTCTGCCCGTGCCGCAGGGCGGTCAGGTAGGAGCGGGCGTCCGAGCGCGCCTGGGTGAGGCTGTCCATGAACAACCAGGCACACAGGGCGGCGGCGACGATGAACGGCATCCAGATCAGCCCGGCGTAGGCGAGGTGCACCTCGTGCTCGGGCAGCCGTGCCGCCGCGGCGGGCACACCGATCACCACCACCAGCGGCACCACAAGCTGCACGACGGCGACGCCCAGATTGCCGCCGGCCGCGTTCAGCCCGAGCGCGAGCCCCTTGCGCCGCTCCGGGTAGAAGAAGGAGATGTTGGCCATCGAGGAGGAGAAGTTCCCCCCGCCGACACCGGCTGTCGCCGCGCAGACCACCAGCACCCAGAACTGGGTGTCATGTGCCTGCCCGGCCAGCCACCCGCTGGGCACCACCACGGCGAGCAACGTCGCGGGCAGCAGCAGCAGGCTCGCGCTGATCACTGTCCAGAACCGACCGCCGAAGCGGGGGACGGCGAAGGTGTAGGGGATGCGCAGCGCCGAGCCGACCAGGTTGGGTACGGCGGTCAGCCAGAACATCTCGGCGAGGGACATCGGGAGACCGGCGTTGGCCAGGTTGATCACGACGACCGACCAGAGCACCCAGATAGCGAACCCGAGGTGCTCGGCGAAGATCGAGAAGATCAGGTTGCGCCGGGCGATGTGCCGGCCGGTGGACTGCCAGAACCCCTCGTCGTCGGGGTCCCAATCGTCAATCCACCTGCCGCGCCGAGCTCCCCGCGCGAAGCGCGGGGACGAGGTGCGTGGTTCGACGGCGACGGTCAACTGCGCCTCCTAGATCGATGGTGACTGTGTTTGATGGTTCGCTTCGCTCGGGCGCTGACTCGCCGTCTTCCCTCCTCACGGCTGTGTCTGATGGTCGCTCCCGCTCACGTGGTCGCCAGCCAGTCCGCGATGGTTCGGACGGCGTCGCGGCAGCCGCCGCAGCCGGTGGTGGCTCGGGTGGCGGTGGCGAGGTCGGCCGGGGAGCGGGCGCCGGCGCGCCAGGCCGAGACGAGCTGGCGTTTGGTGACCGTGTTGCAGCGGCAGACCGTCGCCGAGGCGGGCAGGTCCACCGGGCTCGCCGGAGGGGCGGTCGCGGCGTGGCCGAGCAGCAGCGCGAGGCGGTCGGCGGGGGCGGGTGTGCCCCGGTCGAACAGCTGGGTGATCGCCGCGGCCGCGTCCGGGACGCCGAGCACGATGGCGCCGGTGACCCGGTCCTCGCGCAGGACGAGCTTGGCGTAGCGGCCGCGGGTGGCGTCCTGCAGGCACAGGACCTCGGCGTCGGCGCTGTCCACCTCGGTGTGCACCTCGCCGAGCGCTGCCAGGTCGACGTCCCTGGCCTTGAGGCGGGTGACCACGGGCGTGCCCCGGTAGCGGGCGGCGGGGTTCGCGCCGGTGAGCAGGTCGGCCAGCACCGCTGCCTGCTCCCAGGCGGGCTGGACCAGACCCGAGACCGTGCCGGGGTGGCGGGCGCAGTCGCCGATCGCGTGCACCCGCGGGTCGCTGGTGCACAGCGCGTCGTTGACCAGCACGCCGCCGTCGGTGGCGAGGCCGGCCGCCTCGGCGAGGTCGCTCGCCGGGCGGACCCCGGCGGAGACGACGACGAGGTCGGCGGCGACGTAGGTGCCGTCGGCCAGCTTCAGCCCGTCGCCGGGCAGGTAGCGGGCGGCGGTCACGCCGAGCCTGGTCTCGATGCCCAGGGTGGCGAGCTTGGCGGCGAGCACGCGACCGGCGGCCGGGTCGAGCTGGCGTTCCATCAGGTGGCCCACCGGGTGCACGACCGTGACCAGGTTGCCGCGGTGGGCGAGGCCGCGTGCGGCCTCCAGGCCGAGCAGTCCCCCGCCGAGTACGGCGACCGGCGCGCCGGGGCGGGCCGCGTCGACGATGCGGGTGCAGTCGTCGAGGGTGCGGAACGCCACCGCCCCCGGCGCCAGGCCCTCCTCGGTGACCAGCCCCTCGACCGGCGGCAGCCACGGACGGCTGCCGGTGGCCAGCACCAGAACGTCGTAGTCCACAGTAGAGCCGTCGGAGAGCGTCACCGTCCTCGCGGAACGGTCCACGCCGGTGACGGCGGTGCCGGCCCGGAGGTCGACCCGGTGCTCATCGGCCCAGCCCTCGTCCTGCAGCAGCACCGACTCCGGGCGCAGCGAGCCGCCGAGCACGGCGGAGAGCAGTACCCGGTTGTAGGCGGCGTGGCGCTCGGCGCCGACCACGGTCAGCGCCACCCGCTCGCCGGCCGGGTCCCGGCGGCGGATCTCCTCGGCCAGGCGGGCCCCGGCCATGCCATATCCGGCAACGACGACACGACGAGGCATCAGCTCTCCACAGTGGATAGTCGACCGGCGCAGACCTTGAACTCCGGCATCCGGCTCACCGGGTCCAGTGCGGGGTTGGTGAGCAGGTTCGCCCGCCCCGCACCGGGAAAGTGGAACGGCAGGAACAGCAGGTCCGGGCGCATCGAGGCCACCGCGCGGACCCTGGCCACCGTGGACCCGCGACGCGAGGTGACCCGCGCCAGGTCACCGTCGGCGAGCCCGGCCCTGGCGGCGGTGTCCGGGTGCACCTCGACGAACACCTCCGGCGCGGCCGCCACCAGCTCCTCGACCAGCCGGGTCTGCGCGCCGGACTGGTAGTGCGCGAGCACCCGCCCGGTGGTGACCTGCAGGGGGAACTCGGCGTCCGGCAGCTCGGCCGGTCCGCCGTGGTCGACCGGGACGAACCGGGCCAGCCCGTCCGGGTGGGCGAACCGGTCGAGGAAGGCCCGCGGGGTGCCCGGGTCGTCGGTGGACACGACCGGCCAGTGCAGGGCCTCCCCCGCGCGCAGGCGGTCGTAGGTCACGCCCGAGTAGTCGGCCGGCCCGCCGGCGGAGGCGCGGCGCAGCTCGGTGAAGACCTCCTCGGCCACCGTCGGGAAGCGCTGGGGCGGCTGCCCCAGCCGAACGGCCAACCCGTGCAGCACGTCGAGGTCGGTACGCACCCCCGATGGCGGGTCGACGGCCCGGCGGCGCAGCAGGATCCGACCCTCGAGGTTGGTCAACGTGCCGTCCTCCTCCGCCCACTGGGCGACCGGCAGCACCACGTCGGCCTGCCGCGCGGTCTCCGATGCCACGACGTCGGTGACCACGAGCAGGTCCAGCGCGGCGAGCCGGGAGGCGACGTGCGCGGAGCGCGGCGCGGACACCAGGAGGTTGGACCCGAAGACCAGCAGGGCCTTGGTCGCCGAGCCGAGCGAGTCGAGCAGCTCCACCGCCGACGGGCCGGGCCCCGGCAGCGACTCCGGGTCCACGCCCCACACCGCGGCGACGTGCTTCCGGGCGGCCGGGTCGTCGATGCGCCGGTAGCCCGGGAGCTGGTCGGCCTTCTGCCCGTGCTCGCGCCCGCCCTGACCGTTGCCCTGTCCGGTCAGGCAGCCGAAGCCGGATCCGGGGCGGCCGGGTAGCCCGAGGGCCAGGGCCAGGTTGATCCAGCCGCTCACCGTGTCGGTGCCGCGGGCGTGCTGCTCGGTGCCCCGGGCGGTGAGCACGTAGGCCCCGTCGGCCTCGGCGAGCAGCGCCGCGGCCCGGCGCTGGTCGGCCGCGGCCACCCCGGTGACCCGTTCCGCGCGCTCCGGCCACCAGGCCGCGGCGACCCGCCAGGCATCGTCGAACCCGGTCGTCCGCTCGGCGAGGTACTCCTTGTCGAGGTGGCCGTCGGCGACCACGGCGTGCAGGATGCCGAGCGCGAGCGCGAGGTCGGTGCCCGGCGCCGGGCGGAGGTGGAGGGTGGCCGCCTCGGCGGTCGGCGTGCGCCGCGGGTCGACCACGACCAGCTCGGCGTCCGTCAGGTGCTGCATGAACGGCGGCATGGTCTCGGCCGGGTTCGCGCCGGCCAGCAGGACCGCGCCGGCTCCGGCGAGGTCGGTCACCGGGAACGGCAGGCCCCGGTCCATCCCGAACGCGCGGATGCCCGCGGCGGCGGCCGAGGACATGCAGAACCGGCCGTTGTAGTCGATCCGCGAGGTGCCGAGGGCGACCCGGGCGAACTTGCCGAGCAGGTAGGCCTTCTCGTTGGTGAGGCCACCCCCGCCGAACACCGCGACCGAGTCCGGCCCGTGCTCGGCCCGTAGCGCACGCAGCCGCGCCGCGACCAGATCCAGCGCGTCCTCCCAGGTGGACGGACGCAGCTCGCCGTCCCGGCGCACCAGGGGGACGGTCAGCCGCCCGGGCGAGTCGAGCACGGCGGCGGAGGTCCATCCCTTCTGGCACAGGCCGCCCCGGTTGGTGGGAAACTCCCGGGGAGCGACGGTGCCCGCGCTCACCCGCATCCCGCACTGGAGGGCGCAGTACGGGCAGTGCGTGTCGACCGGCATGGGCACCGACGCTAGAGGAGCCCGTGTTACCGCGGGGTGCGGATGTGTTTCCGGCGCGCGACATTGCCTGCTCACCCGGAACACGGCGACGGTGAGGGGAACGATTACGTGCTGCGGCAACTGGTGGGGACCTGGCTGGTGGGGTCGGTGCTGACCGGCACGCTGGCGGTGCTGTTCACCCTGGATCGGGGCGAGCTGCCGCTCACGCCGCTCGCGGAGCTGCCGGTCCAGCGGATGCTGGGCGTGCTCGGCCTGCTCGCCGCGCTGTTCGCCGCGCTCGTCCTGCTCGGGCTGAGCACGGCGGACGCGTCCTGGTTACCCGGCGACGGACGCGGGGTGACGCTCTGGGTGGTGCTGGTCGGGACGGGCGGGTTCGCCGGGTGGGCCTACGCCGCTGCGGTGACCTTCGCCGCCGAGTTCGCGCTTGGGACGCAGCTGGTGCTCGCCTATGCCTGCGGCGGGCTGCCGTTCGCACTGGTCGCCGCGATGCTCGTGCGCCCGGTCACGGTGAACGCGGTCGCGGTGGGGCTGGCCGCGGTGTCGCTGCTCGTGGGGGCCGGGCTGGTGGCCGGGCCCGGCCTGGCGCAGGAATGCCTGACGCTGCTCACGACGCTGTTTCACGACCCGCTGAGCCCCTCACGCCTCGTCGTCAGCGGCGGGCAGCTCTAAGGTGACCGCCCGCCAATCCGTGCCCAGCTCGAGCATGCGCTTGAGCTCGACCAAGCCGCCGAGCCAGCCGGCCGCGCTCGCCCTGCGGGGTGTGCCGGCCCCAGAACTCGTACCGGTCCTGGTCGAGCGACACCTCGGCGTGCTCGGCGAAGAGACCGGCGTCGACGAGACGTTTCACGTGGTAGTAGACCCGCTGCGGGACCCGTGCCGGAGGGCGCGTCAGAGTTCGGTGATCTGGTGCGCTGCCCGTTCCAGGCCGACGAGGGACTGTGCGCTGGAGTGCGGGTGCAGGGCGTGCACCGCGAGGCGGAACAGCAGGGCATGCAGCAGAGCCTGCGGCCACTCGGGCAGGTGGGCCCACCGGCGCAGCAGGCCGGCATCGGCGCCGCCCCAGGCCAGCGCGTCGACCACGACGACCGCGGCCGCCCACTCCGCGGGGCGGTGGTAGGCGGCGAAGTCGACGATGCCCGGTGCCGCGGCGCCGGTGAACAGGACGTTGCCGAACAGGTCCCCGTGTACCACCTGCGGGCGCAGGCTGAGCGGCTTGCGGGAGGCGGCGAGCACGTCGAACAGCCGGCCGCCGAGCGCCGCGTCGAGCGGGGCCTCGTCGGTGCCGGCGGACGCGCGGTCGGCCATCGCGAACACGTCGTTGCGCGTGGACAGGAAACGCGGCACCGACAGCTCGGCCGTGGCGTGGTGCAGGCGGAGCGAGGCGGACACGATCTCGTCGTAGCGCGGCTCCGGGCGGCCCTCGACGAACCGGTACGCCGCCCAGCCGCCGACCACCCAGCGCCCGTCGCTGGCCCGGATGGGGCGGCCGATCCGCATGTCCGGCACGTGCAGGTCGCCGAGGGTCTGGGCGACCCAGGTCGCCTCGGCGGGGTTGGACACCGGCCGCAGCGCGACATCGCCGCACCGCCAGCGCGGGCCGAGGTCGACGAGCTCCGGCTCGATCTCCTTGGCGCCGAAGGCCGCGCGCACGTGCAGAGGTGGTGGGGACGCACTCACGACCGCGCACGCTACCGCGAGTCCCCCGCACCAGGCGGGGGACTCGCGGGGTGGATCAGTAGGTGGGCAGGGAGGGATCGATGTCGCGGGCCCAGCCCAGCACACCGCCGCCGACGTGCACGGCGTCGGCGAAACCGGCCTTGTGCAGCGCCGCGAGCGCCTCGGCGGAGCGGCCACCGGACTTGCAGTGCAGCACGATCGGCCTGTCCTGCGGCAGCTCGGCGAGGGCCTCCCCGGACAGGATGCGGTCCTTGGGGATCAGCACCGCGCCGGGGATCGAGACGATCTCGTACTCGTGCGGTTCCCGGACGTCGATCAGGGCGAAGTTCTCACCCCGGTCGAACTTCTCCTTGAGCTCGCGAGGCGTGATCGTGTGACCGGCCGCCGCCTGCTGCGCGTCGTCGGAGACGACGCCGCAGAACGCGTCGTAGTCGATCAGGCCCTCGATCGGCTTGGTCTCCGGGTCCTTGCGGATCCGGACCGTCCGGTAGGTCATCTCCAGGGCGTCGTAGACCATCAGTCGACCCAGGAGCGGTTCGCCGATGCCGGTCAGCAGCTTGATCGCCTCGGTGACCATGATCGAGCCGATCGACGCGCACAGCACGCCCAGCACACCGCCCTCGGCGCACGAGGGGACCATGCCCGGCGGCGGCGGCTCGGGGTAGAGGTCGCGGTAGTTCAGGCCCTGGCCGTTCGGCGCGTCCTCCCAGAACACGCTGACCTGGCCCTCGAACCGGAAGATCGAGCCCCAGACGTAGGGCTTGCCGAGCAGCACCGCGGCGTCGTTGACCAGGTACCGGGTGGCGAAGTTGTCCGTACCGTCCAGGATCAGGTCGTAGTCGCGGAAGATCTCCAGCGCGTTGTCCGAGGTGAGCTGCTCGGTGTGCAGGTTCACGGTGACGAACGGGTTGATCTCGGCGACCGACTCCTTGGCCGAGACGGCCTTGGGCTTGCCGATGTCGGACTGCCCGTGGATCACCTGCCGCTGCAGGTTGGACTCGTCGACGACGTCGAAGTCGACCACGCCCAGCGTGCCGACCCCGGCCGCGGCCAGGTACAGCAGGGCCGGGCTGCCCAGCCCGCCGGCGCCGACGACCAGCACCTTCGCGTTCTTGAGCCGCTTCTGCCCGTCCACCCCCACATCCGGGATTATCAGATGCCGGCTGTACCGGGCGACCTCATCCTTGGTCAGCTCGGCTGCCGGCTCCACCAGCGGCGGCAAACTGCCTGCCATGGGTTCCTCCTCGACGCGGCGTTCGGCGTGCTCCCCAGTCTGCTCAGGTCAACGCGTTCGTCCCACCGGGGCTTCCCGGGCTCCCACCATGCGGGACGAGCCGGTCAGCGCGCCTGTGGGTTGGGCCAGGCGTTGTACCGGCAGGTCTTGCCGTCCGCCTGCACCGGGTCGTCGTTGCCGACCTGATCGTTGAGCTGGGCCACGTAGTTGTTGGAGACGCCGAAGCTCTGCTGCATCATCACCGGCGCGAGGTCGCCGTTCTTCGCGCAGCCGACGTGGCCGTTGCCGAACGCGTGCCCGATCTCGTGGTTGATCGCGTAGGACCGGTAGGTGCCGACGTCGCCGCCGAAGGCGATCGCGCCGCGCACCCAGCGGGCCAGGTTGATGAACACCCGGCTCTCGCTGCGCCGCCAGCAGGAGGACTCGTAGCGGATCGAGAACCCGCAGAACTCCGGCCGGTGCACGGTGTCCGGGGTGGCCAGCGTGATCCGGATGTCGGGGTTGTCGGCCTCGCTGTCCACCCGCTGCACCGACACCTGGCCGGAGGCCGCCCAGCCGCGCGGGTCGGCCAGCGTGGTGTCCACCAGGGCGGCGAAGGAGTCGTTGCCGCCGAAGGGTCGCAGGTCGATCCCGCGCTCGATCTCGATCGTGTAGGTGAACAGCTCGCCGCCGGAGCCCCGCCGCTGACCCCGTCCGGGCACGATGGCAAACGTTCCCTGGCCCTTCTGCACGTACGCCGCGCCCTTGGGCAGTTCGGCGGTCGGGATGTTCAGGTTCGGCGGCACGACTGGCTGCTCGCTGGGCTTCGGGCCCTCCGACCGCTCCTCCGGCGGCGTCGCCGCCTCCTCGTTGCGCACGCCGGAGAGCTGGTCCGGCTGCGCGGCGGTCTCGTCCTGCCGCGTCGTGTCGATCAACACCAGCACGGTGAGCGCGACGAGCAGCGGCACCGCGTAGATCCGCCAGCCGTAGGTGGACAGCGCCCCCCGCACCCCGGTCGGCCGCGACCGGCGCGACCGGCGTCCGGGCAGGTCCCCGTCCGGACGCCAGGACGCGGCGAGTGGCTGCGCCGACGTACGGCGTGCTCCCGCGCGGTACCGATCCTGGACGGACTTCGTCACGTCAGACAGAGTGCCACAAGTTGATAACGGGTAATCCGGGACCGCCCGACCGGGTGATTCACCACCGTCCGGCGGCGACTTCCTCCCACATGCCGAGCACCGCGCGGGCAACCGTGCCCGGCCGCTCCATCTGGGCGACGTGCCCGGTGCGGGGCAGGACGAGCAGCCGCCCGCGGGGCAGCAGCCGGGCGGTGCGCGGCGCCTTGCGCACGGTCACCAGCTTGTCCTCGGTCCCCCACACGACCAGCGTGGGGACCTCGATCGTGGGGGCCAGCGTCCAGAGCGAGCGCGACCTCGGCGCCAGCCAGGTGCGGAACAGCCCCAGCGTGCTCCCGGCGAGCGCCGGGTTCGCCCAGGCCATGGCCTCCCGCTCCTCGGCCTCCCTGGCCGCCTCGTCCTTGCGGGACTGCGGTATCCGGTCCGGCTCGGCGAAGCAGAGCCGCAGCAGGCGCAGCACCCGCTGGTCGACGTGCTCCTTGGCCAGCCGCTGGCGCACCCTCGGCCCGACCAACGGCAGGAACGCCAGCGGCAGGCGCGGGTCGGACATCCTGGAGAACGCCGGGCGCAGGTCCGGCATCGCCGGCGAGATCAGCGTCAGCGTGCGGACCAGCTCCGGATGCCGCGCGGCGAGCAGGACGGAGATCGCGCCGCCCATCGAGTTGCCGAACAGGTGCACGGGTCCGACCCCCAGGCCGCGGACGAACCGCGCCACGACGTCGGCGTGGGCCGGCATCGAGTAGTCGAAGCCCTCCGGCGGCTCGCTGCGGCCGAACCCGGGCAGGTCGATCGCGACACCCGGGACGTACCCGGAGAGCTGGCCGGCGAGGTCGGTCCAGTTGGTGGCCGAGCCGCCGAGACCGTGCACGTAGACCGCGGTCGCCTCGGCGTCGGCAGGGCCGGGGGTGCGGCGGACGTGCAGCCGGACCCCGCCGGAGGTCTCGTCCGCGCCGGGCCAGGGTGGGATCGACATGTCCACCGGCGGCAGCGCGGCGTCGGACAGGGGAACCTGGGTCACAGGCGGCCTGGTGTCGGGGACGGTGCTCATGGCTCCAGTGTCCATGAACCACGCACCGTCGCGGATCACCATTACCCGCGAGTAAGGTCATATCGGTTCGGTAACCCGGCCGGCGAGGAGCGACGCGCGTGGGAGGCGGCATGTCGGAGACGGTGCAACAGGCCAACCGGGCGGCACGGCTGCCGCGAACGGCGCGGCGCGCCCAGCTGCTGGAGGCGGCCCAGGACGTCTTCGCCAAGAACGGCTACCACGCCGCGGCCATGGACGAGATCGCCGAGCGGGCCGGCGTCAGCAAGCCGGTGCTCTACCAACACTTCCCGGGCAAGCTCGAGCTGTACATGGCCCTGCTCGAGATGCACGTCGACGAGCTGATCATGCGCGTCTCCGACGCCATGGAGTCGACGACGGACAACAAGCTGCGCGTCCGCAACGCGGTCAGCGCCTACTTCGACTTCGTTGACGGCGAGAGCCAGGCCTACCGGCTGGTGTTCGAGTCGGACCTGCGGGGCGAGCCGGCCGTCCAGGCCGCCATCGACCGCGGCACCGACGCCTGCACCGCGGCCATCACCGAGACCATCACCGCCGACGCGGGTCTGGACCAGGAACGGGCCAGGCTGCTCGCGGTCGGCCTGGTGGGCATCAGCCAGGTCGCCGCGCGGTCCTGGTTGGCCAACAACCGGGCGATGGCCAAGGAGGAGGCCGTCGGCCTGATCTCGACCCTGGCCTGGAAGGGCATCGGCGGCGGGTTCCCCCTGCAGAGCTCCTGAGCCACCCGCGCCGGCCGCCCTCGACGCGGTGACCGGTGGGAGTAGCGTCTGCGAGATGTCCGAGGACAGCACTGGGGACGCTCGGCGCGATCGGTGGCGATCGCATCGGGCGGCACGACGGGCGGAGTTCGTCGAGGCGGCCATGCGCGCACTCGCCGAGCACGGACCGGACGTGGGAATGGACCACATCGCGGCCGAGGCCGGCGTCACCAAGCCGGTGCTCTACCGCCACTTCACCGACAAGGCGGACCTGTTCGTCGCCCTGGGTCAACGGGGCACCGAGATCCTGTTCGACCGGCTCATCCCCGCGCTGAACAACGAGGAGGCGCCGGTACCCCGGATCCGCAGGAGCCTGGACGCCTTCTTCTCGACCGTCGAGGAGCATCCGCACCTGTACCGGGTGCTGGTCCGGCGCTCGTTCGCCAAGGCCGCCGTCGAGCAGGACATCGTCGCCGAGGACAAGGAGCTGATCGCGAACGCGATCGCGGCCCTGCTCGGGGACTACCTGCGAGCCCTGGAGCTGGACTCCGGCGGCGCGGAACCCTGGGCGCACGGCATCGTCGGCATGGTGCAGAACGTGAGCGAGTGGTGGCTCGAGCGCCGCACGATGAGCCGGGAGGCGGTGGTGGAGTACCTGACCGAGTTGATCTGGTCGGCCATCGACGGCTTCACGCGGGCCCACGGCGTCGTACTCGACCCCCACAAGCCGCTCGAGGTCAACCGCGTGGTGCAGCTCGCCCAGGTCACGCCGGAGACCAGCGCGGGCTGAGCGCGGGAACCACCCAGCAGACGGCTCGGGCCCGCGGGGGGCGTCCCCCGCGGGCCCGACGACCAAGCTCCTGACCTACGTGGCAAAGCCGACCCGGCGGCTGTCGGCCGTGCCGATCTCCACGTAGGCGATGCGCGCCGAGGGCACGACGTAGCGCCGGCCCTTATCGTCGGTGATGCTGAGCGTGCCGGCGGAGTCCTTCAGCGCGGCCGCGACCAGCGACTCGATCTCGTCCGGGGTCTGCGTGCTGTTCAGCACGAGCTCCCGCGCGGTGTCCGCGACTCCGACCTTGACCTCCACGCTGACCTCCGCCTTGATCCCCGTCCAACTGCGATGACTCGACAAGGCTAGCCGAGACCGAGCGCGGTCATCCGCTTGCCATGCGCCTGCTGTAACCGCCGGAACAGGGCCGCGATTCCCGCGAGGTCACCCGTACCGGTGACGATCAGCTCGGCCAGCCCGTCCCGCTCCGCCACCACGTACTGGGCCTGGGTGAGCGCCTCCCCCAGCAGCCGCCTGCCCCAGAGCGTCAGCCGGTCGCGCACCTTCCGGTCGGCCGCGATCGCCGCCCGGACCTCGCGCTCGGCGAAGGCGGAGTGCCCGGTGTCGGCCAACACCTCCCGCACCAGCGACCGGGCCGGCTCGTCGAGCCAGTTCGCGATCTCCCCGTACAGGTCGGCGGCCAGCCCGTCACCCACGTACGCCTTGACCAGCGACTCCAGCCAGGAGCGCGGCGCGGTCGAGGCGTGCCAGGTGTCGAAGTGACCGATGAACGGCCGCATGGCGTCCTGGACGTCGAGCCCGCGTTCGGCCAGGAACCGCTCGATCCTCGTGTAGTGGACGATCTCGGCCGCGGCCATGGCGGAGAGCGCGGCGCGTCCGGGCAGGGTGGGCGCGGTACGGGCGTCCTCGGAGAGCCGGTCGAAGGCGGAGAGCTCGCCGTAGGCCAGCACGCCCAGCAGATCGACAACCCCGGGGTCGATTGACGGCTCGCTCATGGGGCAGAGGGTATCGGGACGGCGACGCAGGTAGACTGACCAGGACGCGAGCTGTTGAAGCCGCGTGCAGAGGGTGTGCGCGCCTCGCCGGCCCTCCCGCACCGAGAACCGTGCGGTCGAGCGGCCCGTCCAGGGCGGAGCGCGCTGGACAAAGGGAGAAGCTCATCACCGTCTCAACCGAAAACCAGGAAAACCAACCGACCGACGTGGACCCCGTCACGCTGGAGCACAGCGAGGCCGGCGTCCCCGAGACCGACACGTCCCACCCGCTCCAGGCCGGCGCCCCAGTGCGCGAGGACTCCCCCACCTTCGCCGAGTTCGGCATCCGGGAGGAGATCGTCAAGGCACTCGTCGAGGCGGGTATCGAGCGGACCTTCGCGATCCAGGAGCTGACGCTGCCGCTGGCGATGGCCGGCGAGGACGTCATCGGACAGGCCCGCACGGGCACCGGCAAGACGCTGGGCTTCGGCGTGCCGCTGCTGCACCGGCTGTCCATGCCGGGGGACGGGACTCCCCAGGTCCTCGTGGTGGTGCCGACCCGCGAGCTGTGCCTGCAGGTCACCCACGACCTCACCGACGCCGGAAAGTACCTCGGCGTACGGGTGCTCTCGATTTACGGCGGCCGGCCCTACGAGCCGCAGATCGAGGCCCTGCGCAAGGGCGTCGACATCGTGGTCGGCACCCCCGGACGCCTGCTCGACCTGGCCGAACAGCGCCACCTGGTGCTCGGCAAGATCGCCGCGCTGGTGCTCGACGAGGCCGACCGCATGCTCGACCTGGGCTTCCTGCCCGACATCGAGCGGATCCTGCGGATGGTGCCCGACCAGCGGCACACGATGCTGTTCTCGGCCACGATGCCCGGCCCGATCATCACGCTGGCCCGGACCTTCCTGCACCAGCCCACCCACATCCGGGCCGAGGAGACCGACGCCGGCGCGATCCACGAGCGCACGCGCCAGTTCGTCTACCGGGCACACTCGATGGACAAGATCGAGGTCGTGGCCCGCGCCCTGCAGGCCGAGGGCCGTGGCCTCACGATGATCTTCAGCCGGACCAAGCGAACGGCCCAGAAGGTCGCCGACGAGCTCTCCGAGCGCGGCTTCGCGGTCGCCGCGGTGCACGGTGACCTCGGGCAGGGCGCCCGTGAACAGTCGCTGCGTGCGTTCCGCTCCGGCAAGGTCGACGTGCTGATCTCCACCGACGTCGCCGCCCGCGGCATCGACATCGACGGCGTCACCCACGTGATCAACTTCCAGTGCCCGGAGGACGACGGCACCTACGTGCACCGCATCGGGCGCACGGGCCGCGCCGGCCGCGAGGGGGTGGCGATCACCCTGGTCGACTGGGACGAGATGCCGCGCTGGAAGCTGATCAGCGACACGCTCGGCCTGGACATCCCGGAGCCGGTGGAGACCTACTCCACCTCCGAGCACCTGTTCGCCGATCTCGGGATCTCCGAGAGCTCGACCGGCCGGCTGCCGCTGGCCAAGCGGACCCGCGTCGGCCTGGCCGCCGAACCGGAGGAGGACCTCGGCGGCAAGACCAAGGGCCGGGGCCGCGGCCGCCGCCGGTCCGGCGATAAGGCCGAGTCCGGGGAGCGCCAGCGCGCGAGCGAGGGCGAGGCCGGCGAGGCCAGGCAGCGGCGGCGCCGGCGCAGCCGGAGCGGCGCCGAGACCGGCCAGCAGGCCGAGCCCGCCGCCGAGACGACCGCGGCGACCACCTCCCCCAGCGGCCGCCCGGACCGGCCTGTCCGGCAGCGCAAGCGCCGGCGCAGCCGGGGCGGAGTCGACACCGGGGCGGAGGCCGAGGGCGGCACCAAGGCCGGCAGCCAGACACCGAACGCGACCGAAACAGGCGCTTCGGCAGACTGACCCCCGTGAACCGCATCGGGGACGAGGACGTACTCGAGCCGGACGACAGGGACCCGGACTACAGCGAGGACGAGCCGGTGGAGCGATCCCGCTTCCACCGGAAGCGGGACGTGGCCGCGGCGGCGCTGATCGCCGTCGCGGCCCTCGCCGCGGGGCTGTTGGTCTGGCAGAACAGCGACGTCCGCGCGACGACCTCGGTCACCGCCAGCGGTCCGTTCACCACTCCGCCGGCGCCGACCGCGTCGCCGCCCTCGCTCGGCGAGTCCTGGCGGGCGGAGAGCCCGGCCACGCCGATACCGGTTGCGATCGGGCCTGCCGTCGTCACCGGCTCCGGCGGCGAGGTCGCCGGCCGGGACCCGATCACCGGTGAGGTGCGCTGGCGCTACCGCCGCGACCTGCCGCTGTGCACGATCACCTCCGCCTGGTCGGTGGCGGTCGTCGCGTACCAGAAGCCGTCGAACCTGCTCCGGGAGGACGACCCCCGCAAGGGCGGCGGGTGCAGCGAGGTGACCGCGCTCGCCCCGGCCACCGGGGAACGCGGCCGGCCACCCCGCCCCGACGAGACCCGGAGCAAGCCCGACCTCGGCCAACGCAACTCCGACGCCGAGCTGGGCACGCGGCTGCTGTTCGACGGCAGCTACGTCACGGCCACCGGCAGCCGCCTGGTCACCACGTGGCGCTCCGACCTCGTGCAGACGATGGAGTTCGGCCAGGTCCCCGCCGTGGTGAACCCGGACAAGCAGCCCCGCACCGGGTGCACCTTCGGGTCGGTCGCCGTCGAGGAGGGCCGGATCGCCGTCGTGGAGCGCTGCCCGGAGGACAAGGGCGACCGGCTGACCGTCTACCGCGCGACCGGCGACGACAACTCCGACAAGCCGGAGGTCGACTCGAGCGTGGACACCGGCGTGCGGGGCGTACGGGTCGTCGCGCTGAGCGCGGAGTGCCGGATCGCGGCGGAGAACGAGAACGACACCCAGCGGTGCGCGGTCGTCGTGGCCCCCGACCCGGCCCGCCTGCTGGTCTTCGACCAGGAGGGACGCGAGGTGGGGCGGCACCGGCTGTCGCTGGCCCCCGGCGACCTGCCGGACGAGGACCCGCCCGGGCACGTCGTGTCCAGCTACGAGGCGATCCGGGCGGTCTACTGGTACACCGGCTCGAAGACGATCGCTCTGTCCAAGGCGGACCTGCGCCCGCTGTGGACCGTGGAGGGCGCGGTGGGACCCGGGACGATGTTCGCCGGCCAGATGCTGGTGCCGGTGGTCGACGGGATCGCCGTGCTGAACCCGGCCAACGGCGAGCGGCGGGGCACCATCCCGGTGGAGCGCGGGGACTACCGCGGGGACGTGACGATGTCCACGCTCGGGCCGATGGTGTTCGAGCAGCGTGGGGACACCCTGGTCGCGTTGCGGTGAGGTTCATCAGCGCTCTACGACATTTCCAGGGGTCGTGAGCGACACTGGTTGGGTGAACCCGCAACCGCAGTCGCAGATCAGCCCGCACGGCGGGCGGCGTGTCGAGCTGCCTGGCCGCTACGGGCCGATCGCCGCGCTGCGCGCCAGGACGTCCGCGGGCACCGGCCACCCGGCGCCGATCGCCCTGCTCGTCCCCGGCTACACGGGATCCAAGGAGGACTTCGCGCCGCTGCTCGACCCCATCGCCGAGGCCGGCTTCGACGCGATCGCGATCGACCTGCCCGGGCAGTACGAGTCCGGCGGCCCGGACGACGAGCGGGCCTACCTGCCGACCGCCCTGGGTGGCGTGCTGGCCGAGCTGGTCGGGAAGCTGTCGGCGGAGGGCAACCCGGTGCTGTTGCTCGGCCACTCCTTCGGTGGCCTGGTGTCGCGGGCCGCGGTGCTGGCCGGCGCGCCGGTCGTGGGCCTCACGCTGCTGGGCAGCGGCCCGTCCGAGCTGCCCGACGGGATGCGCCGCCAACTGCTCGACCTCGGTGAGCCGGTCATCCGCGAGCACGGCGTCCAGATCGCCCAGGACCTGCGCGACGAGCTGGACCGGCTGGCGCCGCAGAACCCCCCGCGAGCTCCGGAGCTGGCCGCGTTCCTGCGCCAGCGGTTCCTGCGCACACACCCGGCGAGCCTGCTCGGCATGGCGACGGGCCTGCGCAGCGAGCCGGACCAGGTCTCGGCCCTGGCGCGGCTGCTCAGCACCTCGGGCATCCCCTGCCTGGTCGCCTGCGGCGAGGAGGACGACGCCTGGCCGGTGTCCGCACAGCGGGACATGGCGGAGCGGCTGGACGCCGACTTCGCGATGATCTTGGGGGCACGGCACTCCCCCAACGTCGAGAACCCGGCGATGTTGCTGGACACCCTGATCCCGACCTGGCGCTCCTGGCTCACCGCCGCCACGGAGATCTAGCTGTACCTAGACCCTCAGGCCCACCAGAGCACCCACATCGTGGCGCCGGTGATCACGGCCACGCCGAGGGCGGCCGCTGTCGCCGGCCAGCCCGAGGTCCTGTCGGCCACCCGCTGGACGAGGACGGCCAGGACGGCGGCGCCCAGGTGGCCCAGGACCATTGCCGTGCCGGGGCCTGGGACGCCTCGGGCCCAGGCCAGCACCTGGAAGACCACGATCACGACCGCCAGGACCGACAGGCCGACCGCGAGGGCGCCGGCCAGCTCCCGGCCGAAGCCGCCGCGGCGGGGGGTGCGCGTCGCCCGGGGTGTCGGGGTGCGGGGCAGGGCGACAGTGGTGGCGCTGGAGGCGGCCACCGGTGTCGGCATGGGGACTGTCGGCGAGTTGTCTGGCACCACGCGGTCTATCCCTTCACCTCATCGGCCACCTCGTCGGCCCGGGCGAGCAGGGCCCACGGCTCCGCGGCCGGTCCCGCCGCCTGCCCCTCGGGGCAGCTGCGCCGGAAGTCACACCAGGAACACTGCCGCCCGACCCGTGGGGGGAACAGCACGTCCTGGTCGCCACCGGCATTGAGGGTATCCGTCGCCAGCGTGAACTCCTCGGCGGCCTCCTCGGCGCGGGTCCGGTGCCTGGTCAGGGACTCCTCGGTGTGCTCCCAGGCAGCGACGGTCCCGCTGGGCAGGTGGTGCAGCTCGACCCGGGTGCACGGGCGGCGCAGGGTGCGGCGGGCGGCGAGCACGTAGAGCGCGAGCGCCTGCGAGGCCCTGGCGTCGTCGGTGGTGAGCGCGCTGCGGCCGGTCTTGTAGTCGACGATCACCAGCTCGCCGTCGCGCTCGTCGATGCGGTCGACCCGCCCCTCGGCGACGATCGAGCCGATCGGGGCGGACACCCAGCGCTCGAGGCCGATGGGGTCGTCGGTGACGTCGATCTCGCCCACGTAGTCGGCCACCCAGCCGGCGGCCAGCTCGCGGTAGGTGGCCGCCTGCCCGGGACCGGCGAACCCGTCGTCCTTCCAGTGCTGGCCGACCAGGGCGTGCGCTGCCTCGGGGGTGCGCCGGCGGACCGGCAGGTCGAAGAACGCGCGCAGGGCGTTGTGCACGACGGCGCCCAGCGTGCTGTGGGCGAACGCGCCGCCGCGCGGCGGGGTTGGCCGGTCGACGTAGGCCATCCGGTAGCGCCGCGGGCAGTCCAGCCAGGTCGCGACCCGGGACGGGGTGACCTTGATGAGCTTGCGCGGCATCGCGTCGAACCCGAGTTGCACGGTTCAACGGTAGTGGAGCGGTCCGACAGCCCACGGTCAGGACGCGATGAACCCGCGAACCGAGTCCGCGACGAGCTGCACGGCGATCGCCGCCAGCAGCAGGCCCGCGATCTTGGCCAGTAACGTGATGCCGCTGTCCTTGATCACCCGGATCAGCTCGCCGGAGTAGCGAAGGCACAGCCACAGCACCAGGTGCACCGCGAGGATGGCGCTGGCGAGCGCGAGGTAGGAGCCGGCGGAGCCCCCGGCGGAGCCCTCCGCCTGCCGGACGAACACGATCGTCGCGGCGATGGCGCCAGGGCCGGCCAGCAGCGGGGTGCCCAGCGGGACCAGGGCCACGTTCACGTCGTCGACGGCTTGGGGCTCGGTGGTGCCCCGGCCGGTCAGCAGGTCCAGCGCGATCAGCAGGAGCAGCAGCCCGCCCGCGCCCTGCAGCGCGGGGATGCCGATGTGCAGGTAGGACAGGATCGCCTCGCCGCCGACCGCGAACAGGCTGATCACGCCGAGCGAGACGAGCACCGCCTGGCGGGCGGCACGCAGCCTGGTCGTGCGCGACCGGCGGCCGACCAGGCTGAGGAACACGGGCACGGTGCCCGGCGGATCCATGATCACCACCAGGGTGATCGAGACCTCCGCGAACAACCGAAGATCGAAGGTCATTGACCGGAACCGACGACCGGGACGCCGGTCGCGCGCTCGGCGATGGCGTCGAGCTGGTCGGGGGCGGTGGTCTCCTGGCCGAGGCGGATGACCTTGTTGGTGCCGTGGTAGTCGCTGGAGCCGGTGGTGATCAGGTCCAGGTCCGCGGCCAGGGCCCGCAGCTCGTCGCGGGCGGCCTCGTCGTGGTCGGGGTGATCGACCTCCACGCCGGCCAGGCCGATGCCGACCAGCTCCTTGATCACCTCGGCGGTGACGGTCGGACCGCGGCGGTGGGCGAAGGCGTGCGCGAGCACGGTGACACCGCCCGCCGCGTTGATCATTTCGATCTGACTCTCCACCGGGGTGCGTGAGCTCGGCACGTAGTAGCGGCCGCGGTCGTTGAGGTAGCTGGCGAACGCCTCGTCGACCGAGGAGACGACGCCGGCACGCATGAGCGCCATGGCCAGGTGTGGCCGCCCGGCCGTGGAGTCCTCCGGCACCTCGGCGAGGAGGTTCTCGGCGTCGATCGGCAACCCGTCAGCGGCCATCTTCTCGGCGATCCTGGTCAGGCGGACCCGGCGGGCGGCGCGGGTGCGGCTGTGCTCGGCCACCACCGCCTGCGCCTCCGGGTCGAACAAGTAGGCCAGCAGGTGCACGGTGCAGTGCCCGCCGCGGCCGTCCGGGCTCACGCAGGAGAGCTCGGCGCCGCGCACCAGGCGCAGTCCCGGCGGCAGCGCCGCGACGGCCTCCGCCCATCCCGCTGTCGTGTCGTGGTCGGTGATCGCCAGCGCCGACAGGCCCTGGGCAGCGGCGTTGGCGACCAGTTCGGCGGGGGTGTCGGTGCCGTCCGACGCGGTCGAGTGGGCGTGCAGATCGATCCTCACGCTGTTATTGAACGTGAGGGACCTGCGGCGACCTCCGTCAGCCCACCTTCGCCCGCCGCTTGGCCAGGCGCTGGGCCCGAATCATCGAGAAGCGCGCGGCCTGCGCCTCCTTGTCCCCGAAGACCAGCTCGGAGATGGCGTCGTAGACCTGCTCGGCCTTCGGCAGGTACTCGAGGCGGTTCAGCGCCTGGATCTGACCGGCGGACTCGACGACCATCGTGCCGTAGCCGAAGATCCGGCCCATCAGCGGACGTTCGTAGGTGAGGTCGGTCACCTTGCCGATCGGCATCATTAGGACCTTGGTCGTGATGATGCCGGTGGTCATCATCATCCGTTTGTCGGTGACCACGATCCGCTCCACCCACCAGAGCAGCACGACGTAGGCGAACCGGAGCACGACGAACAGCGCGGCGTACCAGAGGATGTTCTGCAGCAGCCACATCGAGGGCGGCAGCAGATACGACACCATCACCGCGACCGCCAGCAGCGCGACGGCCTCGAAGATGTCCCAGGCCAGCGATGCCCAGTGCAGGCGCACCCGGATGACCCGTCGTTCGGTCTCCAGCAGGTACTCGTCCGAATCCCGTGGCGCGAACATACCGAGAACGGTACCGGCTTAGGTCTGGAAGACCGAGGTTACAAACGTGATGACTGCTTCGGCGGCGTCCCGAAGGGTGGCGAGGATCGAGTTCACCAGCGCGGCCGACTGGACCGGTTGGGTCACCAGGAAGAACACCACCAAGGCAGCGCCCGAGATAATCAGTGCCTTCTTGACATTCACAGCGAGCTACTCCGTGTCCCCCGTGATCTGGGTGATCGTCGGTTGGCTGAAAAACCCTGAAACACTTGTACCGCACCGGGGCTCGGAAAGGGAGTGCAGTCCTGCTGTTGGGGCAGTGCACGAGCGTGGTAGGCGATTATGGTTACCGTCCGTGTTCACGGAGGGGGTGGCGTTCCGATGATCAGGTGCGTGGGGGCGATCATCCATGACCCGTCGGGGCGGTTGTTGCTGGTCCGCCGTGGCACTCCGCCTTCCCAAGGGCTCTGGTCGATTCCCGGGGGCAGGGTGGAACAGGGCGAAACGGACTTACTGGCGGTTGCGCGGGAGGTTGAGGAGGAGACAGGGCTGGTCGTTTCACCCGGAAGGCTGGTGGGCCGGGTCGAGCGGGAGGCGCCCGCGGGCGTGTACGAGATCTTCGACTACACGGCGACAGTGGTCGGCGGAGTGCTGGGCGCCGGGGACGACGCGGCGGAGGTGGAGTGGGTGGGGCCGGGCAGGTTCGCCGAACTGGAGCGGGACGGGCAGCTGGTCCCACTACTCGCCGACACGCTGCGTGGTTGGGACGCCCTGCCCAGGACTTGACCGGTTGCCGAGTGGTGACTCCCCGAGTCGCGAGGCGACCAGGGAGCCGCCCGCCAGGCGAGCGCCCGTCAGGCGAGCCAGCCGGTCAGGCAAGCCACTCCATGCGTTCGCCGTGCCAGGCGGTGCGGGCCAGGGCCGTCGCCTGGGGTGTGCCGTCGGACCAGTGGACCAGGCCCAGGACGCCGAACGTCGGGCCCTCCGGGGGTGGTTCGAGGTCGGCGCGGTCGGGCAGCAGCGGGGCCAGCGCGGCGCGGTAGCCCTCCTGGCTCACCCACCACACCGGGCGCCGGGCGGCTATCGCTGCCAGCTCCGCGACGAACGCCGCTCGGCGGGTCTCGTCCAGCAGCCACAGGACGTTCGAGGTCAGCACGACGATCGGCTCGTCGGGCGGGATGCGGTCGGCCACGGCGGCGAGGTCGTCCACCGCGTCGCCGGCGACCAGGTCCGGTGGTGACTTCCTGAGGGCGGCGGCGGCCGCCCCGAAGAGGCGCAGGCGCTCCGGCTGGTCGGGCCAGATGCAGGCCTCGAGCCAGGCGTACTGCTCCTCGTCGGCCAGGTCCACGGGTTCGGCGTCCAAGCCGATGCGCGTGGCCACGGCGATCTTCTTGGGGATCGTGGGGAGGGTGGCGCCCGGCGCCACGGCGAGGGCGCAGTGCAGACCCACCGGCGACCGCGTGGGGCCGGCTACCAGTTGGCCGGCCTGTTGGGTCTGGTAGCGGTACGAGTACGTGCCCAGGCCGAGCAGGAGCCCGGCGCTCGTCCCCACCTCGAGCAACGCCACGGGAGCCCGGGCCTGACGGGCCGCCATGGCCACCGCGGGGTAGAGGAGAGCCGCTCGGCGGACCTCGTTGGTCTGGGTCACGCGCGTGGCGATGAGGTCTCTCACCCGATCGAGGCGTTCCAACACGAACGAGCGGAAAAGCGGCCACGTTCCGTTGTCGGGGCCGTAGCTGCCACCCAGCGACGGGTAGTAGTTCGTCAGCTCGTGGAACGGCTCGGACTGCAACACCCGCTGCACGGCGGCGAACAGCAGGGTCGGATCGGCATGTTCGGACGTCGTCGCGGTCAGCAGGCCGGCTACCTCGTCGTCGTCCGCGGCGTGGGCGGCCAGGTGGCTGTAGAGGGGCGAGATCGTGGCGGCGTGCTGGCCGGCGAAGGTGCGCAGCCGGTCGCGGACGTCCTCGAGGGTGGCGGGGGTCATGTCGGCGCGTCGGTTCGCGGGACGGGGCGGCCGGGCTGCTCGCCGCCCCGGGCGTCGCCGTAGGAGCGCTTGGGCACCATCACCTTGCGGCGAAAGACACACACCACGGTCCCGTCCTGGTTGTAGCCGCGGGTCTCCACGTACACCACGCCGCGGTCGTCCTTCGATCTGGACGGGGTCTTCTCCAGCACCTCGGTCTCGCCGTAGATCGTGTCGCCGTGGAAGGTGGGGCGCACGTGGCGCAGCGACTCGATCTCCAGGTTCGCGATGGCCTTGCCGGACACGTCGGGCACGGACATGCCGAGCAGCAACGAGTACACGTAGTTCCCGACGACCACGTTCCGGCCGAAGTCGGTGGTGTTCTCCGCGTAGTTCGCGTCCAGGTGCAGCGGATGGTGGTTCATCGTCAGCAGGCAGAACAGGTGGTCGTCGTACTCGGTCACCGTCTTGCCCGGCCAGTGCTTGTACACCGCGCCGACCTCGAACTCCTCGTAGTACCGACCGAACTGCACGTCGTCCTCCCCTTCCGCGGCGACCGTGGCGGGCTCGAGGGCAGTCTGCCAGGTGGAGTACGCTCGGCAACTGGTGTGTGAGTGAGTCCGCACCCTTGACCCGAGGAGGTGAGGACGCGTGAGCGACCCGCATAACCATGACGGCGCGACTGGTTGCAGTACCAACCGCGTCCTCGCCGGACGGGTCAGCCGCTAGGGCAGGCCCAGCACTCCCGGCCGGACGCTCCGGCGCCGGAGATCTCTGGCGCGTCGTGAAACCGACGATTGACTCCGACGTTCGACGCCTGGAGGACACATGCCTGCCATCCCCTCCCTGGGTGGCCTCGGCGGCCTGCGCGGACGGAACAGCCGCCGTCCGGCTGCCGTCCCCGAGGCCCCGCCGACGCCCCCCGCCCATGTCATCGACTGCGCCGTCTATGTCGACGGAACCCGGCTCCCCGGCCGGTTCAGCCACATCGAGGCGATAGCCGAGGTGCGGCGGCGGCGGGACGGCTTCGTCTGGATCGGACTGTTCGAACCGGACGAAGAGCAGATCCAGGGAATCGCCGAGACCTTCGGGCTGCACGAGCTGGCCGTGGAGGACGCGGTCACCGCGCACCAGCGGCCCAAGGTGGACCGGTACGACGACACCCTGTTCATGGTGCTCAAGACCGTCCGCTACATCGCCCATGAGTCGCCGACGACGGCCAACGAGATCGTCGAGACCGGCGAGATCATGGCCTTCCTCGGCAAGAGCTTCATCGTCACCGTCCGACATGGCCAGCACTCCGGACTCGCCAAGCTGCGCGAGGAGATGGAGGCCGAGCCGGAACGGCTCCGCATCGGACCGGCCGCCGTCCTGCACGCGATCGCCGACCGGGTCGTCGACAGCTACCTCGCGGTCAGCGAGTCCTTCGAGAACGACATCGACGTCATCGAGAGCAGCGTGTTCGCCCCGAACAGCCCGATCGGCGCCGAGCAGATCTACCTGATGAAGCGGGAGATCCTCGAGCTGCGGCGCGCGGTGATGCCGCTGGCGGTGCCGCTGCGGCGGCTCGCCGAGGGCTACACCCCGCTCGTGCCCGAGGATGTCCGCTCCTACTTCCGGGACGTCGACGACCACCTCACGACGGTCTCCGAGCGCGTCGGCGGCTTCGACGAGCTGCTCACCACGCTGGTCGACGCGACGCTGGCGAAGATCTCGCTGCAGCAGAACACCGACATGCGCAAGATCACCGCGTGGGCCGCGATCATCGCGGTGCCCACGATGGTGGTCGGCGTGTACGGAATGAACTTCGACTACATGCCGGAGCTGCGTTGGCGCTTCGGCTATCCCCTCGTGGTCCTCGTGATCCTGGGCGCCTGTGTGATCCTCTACCGGATCTTTCGTCGGAACCGATGGCTGTAGCTGGGTCGGCCGCGCCGCGGCCCGCCCAGCGACTCCCGGTTGCTCATCCGTCCCCGCGATGGGAGGTTCCCCGTGACCCGGCTGCTCACCAACCCCCGCTTCTGGGTGCTCGCCTTCGTCCTGACCTGGCTGGTCCTCATCACAGTGCTGATCGCGGTGGGTCCCGCGGTCGACCCGAACGGCGTGGGGCCGGCACGATCCCGCTGAGCGCGGCTCAGTAGTCGTCGTCGCCGATGACCGGGGCCGAGGCCTTCTCCGGCTTGCCGAAGATGTCGGCGGGGTCCCCGGTCACCCGGCTCCTACCGCGCCGGTCCCCGTCGTTCCCGCCGCCCTGACCCATGCCCATCATCGGCGCCATCGGCATCATCCCCGCCCCGGCACCCCGGCCGGCGGCACCGCCCGTGCTGGCGGCGGCAGCGGGTGCCTCCGGCTTGGCTGCCGGCGGCTGCTCGGTGGCGAAGGTGTAGCCGCCCGCACCGCCCGGCGTCGCCGCGGCGGCACCGCCGCCACCCGGGCCGCCGAGGCCGCCGAGCGAGCCGCCACCGCCACCGCCGAAGCCACCGCCGAAGCCACCGCTCGAGCCACCGCTCGAGCCGCCCAGACCGGCACCGCCGAGGTCGGCCGCCGAGGTCCGGTCGGAACCGACGGGTGCGGGCACCGGCGCGGTGGGGATCCGCGGCTCGGTGAAGCTCCAGTTCTCCGCCGGGAACGTGTGCTCCATCCGGACCTGCTGGAACGCCTCGGAGCCGTCCACGCCCTCGCACAGCTGCACGAACGCCTCGAGGATCTGACGGACGGCCTCGAACAGCTCCTTGGTCGGCCGGCGCATCATGTCCAGGTACTGGCGCGTGCGCTCGTCGCCCTGCACCGGCAGCGCCATCGCCCCCGACGCCGACTCGGCGACCTCGCCGAGCACCCCGCCCAGCTGCTGCACGATCTCGCGGATGCCCTCCGCGGTGATGTCGAGCACGTCGGCCAGCGCGAGCATGGAGTCGGCGAGGTCCTGGCCGGCCAGGCCGACCTGCTGCATGTAGGCGATGAACGACTCCGCCGCCGCCCCGTCCCAGGCCGCGTCCAGCTTGCCCAGCGGCCGGTTCAGCGACTCGGTCACGTCCCGCGCGGCGTCGCCGACCAGCCGCCACCGGTCGGCCTCGGCCTCCATGTCGCTCCACCGGCCGACGACCGGCGAGAAGTACTCCTCGACCGGGTCCGGGACGCCGAGGTCGCGGGCCAGCCGGGAGAGGTAGTCGAGATGGCCGGCGAGGGAGTCGGCGATCTCGTGACCGTCGGGGCCGCCGCGCGGCAGCGGCAGGGTCGACACGTCCTCGATGGGGGCCGGCAGGATCGCTGGCTCGTCGCGGGCGACCACGGGTGCCTCAGCTCCGGCCGCGGTTGATGTGCGCCGCGCCCTGCTCGTCGGACTCCACGTACTGGCTCGTGACCTGCGCCAGGCCCTCGGACGCCGAGCCCAGCGCCTCGACCGCCCTGGCGAGCTGCTCGCGCAGGTGCTGGGCGGCCCGGGAGTACGCCTGGGTCGTGTGCACCGTCCGGCCGAGCTGACCGAACGACTCCTCGGTGAGCGGGTCGGTGGCCATCGTCCGCACGCCCTCGGCGAGTGCGTCGGCGCTCGCCGCCGCGAGCCGGCCGTAGCCGCCCACCCAGGCGGCGTCGAACTTGATCCCGGTCACGGGCGCCCCTCTCCCCACTGGTGTGGTCAACACCTCACGTGGTGAAGACGATAGGCGCACGGCGACGGTTCCGGCCGCGACTCCGAAAGTTGTTCACGACTGCTAACCGCCGCCCTGCGGCCGGGCCTGCTCGGACTCCGTCGGGTACTCGCCCCGGTCGTAGGGCACCGAGTCGAAGCTCTGCTCGACGTCGTCGACCGACAGCGAGGCGCCGTCCGGCAGCAGCTGGATGATGTTCTGCGGGGCCGGGAGCTGGTTGTCCAGGCCGAGCGCCGCGGCCGTCGTCGCGTCCGGCACGCCGTACTTGACGCCCCGGTCGGAGATCAGCGTGATCTGCCCGGTGTCGAAGTCCGCGTTGGAGGTGGCCTGGCGCACCACCGCGCCGCGGCCCGGCGGCATGTAGAAGTAGTCGATCCGCACCCCGTCCGCGCTCGGCGAGGAGATCCGCACGGGCGTGGGCCTACCGGGGACGGTCTTGCCGATGTGGACGGCCGTGCGCGCCTCCCGGTTGTCCCCCTCACCGACGGTCCTCCAGCTCAGGCAGGCCACCGGGAAGTTCTCCGCGGCGAGCACCTCGGTGTTGCGCTCGGGGAACGTCGAGTCGTCGATGTTGTTGACCTGCCGGATGTTGGTGATCGCGTCCGGGGTGACGGCGGTGATCTCGGGCGCGCCCGGGTTGTCGTGGTAGCGCAGCAGCTCGGCAGTGGTCTGTTTGACCTCCTCGATGCCGTCCCGCTGCAGCACGTAGAAGCGCGAGGTCTCACCCGCCCGGTCGACCTGGAACACCTCGCCGTTGCGGACGATCCCGAACTCGTCCAGGTCGTCGACCCGGGAGGCGTTGCCGAGCGAGTCGATGTCCGGCGTGGCCAACGCCGCCTTCTCCGGGATGGCGTTGAGCAACCCGACGCTGATCTCCCGCGGTTCCGCGCGCTCCAGCCCGAGGGCGGTCGTCACGTCATCGCGGGACAGGTCGACCTCCGCCCGGACCGCGCTGGTGTTCGGCAGGTTCGCCGTGCCCGGCGTGCGGTAGACCAGGTACGCCCGCTGGTCGTCGGGCGACTGCCCCGGCGCCTCGACGTCCAGGCGCACGAGCAGCGACTCGTTCTGCGCCAGCTGCGCGCCCAGGTCGGACACCCCGGCCATCACCGTGGTCTCGGCGTTCTTCCGGTCCGGCTGGTTCTCGTCGGGGTCGGGCAGGTCCCGGTTCAGCTGTGCCTCGTCGCAGACCGTCCAGGGCGGGCCGACCCGCTGGTCGGCGCTGGGCAGCAGGTCCGGCCCGTCCGGGATGCCGACCTTCCGGTCCTTGGGGATGTCGCGGAGCTCGTTGTCGTCGACCACCTTCGGCGCCTCGACCTTGACCGCACCACCCCCCGAACCCGGGCCCTCCGCGTTGCCGACCGGGTTCGACTTCTCGTCGCCGCCCTCCTTGCGGGCCTGGAGCAGCAACCGCGCCGAGGCGAGGTTGAACACCGGTATCAGCTTCCGCTGCGGCTGTGCGACCAGTACGTACACCTGGCCGGACGGCTTGCCGATGACGATGCCGTCCTTGGTCGGAGCCGTCGGCTTGGGCGCGAGGATTCCCCAGATCAGGAACCCGAGCAGGCCGAGCCCGGCGAGGCACACCCCGACGATCGTCGCGCGGGTGTGCGTTCGCATCGGGTCGTGCAGCATGACCGCGTCCTTGCGGACCAGGGCGGACTGCATCCTGCGCAGCACGAAGCGATACGCCTGGACTTGGGACTTGGTCGTCGGTGTCGATGGCATTCGGGCCTCTGCAGCTCCCCACTCGCGGTACCGTTCCGCAGGATAGACCTACCGGTGTCGGCTGCAGGTTGGTTCGTACGGATCGGCACAATCGAAGGTGTCGGAGCACGCGACGAGGGGAAGTTTCGAGCGGATGTCGGTGAGCACGCCTCCACGGCAGGGCAGCACGCCTCCACCCGGCCAGCCGCCGCGCCCGCCGGGGCCGGGTGGACCCGGGGGCCATGGACCCGGCGGGCCGAACGGACCCCAGAACCCGCAGGGCCCGCCCCAGGGGCCCGCACCGGGCGGACCGGAGGCCGGTCCGCCGCCGCAGCCCCCGCGGCGCCCCCTGTCGGTGCGCCGTCGCACCAACGGCGCGAGCCTGGGCGCGCTGCCGGTGTCCAACCTCGTCGTGCTCGAGGTCGCGGTGGCGATCGGGCTGGTGCTGCTGGCCATCGACAACGGCGACGTGATGGCCTACGTGGCCATCGGCATCGCCGTGGTGGGGCTGGCCGTCGCCGCGATCCGCTGGCGGGGCCGCTGGTTCACCGAGTGGGTCAAGCTCACGCTCAAGTACGCCTTCCGCAACCACGCCAGGGTCAGCAGGCCGACCAACCCGATCAGCATCGAGTCGATCGCCGCCGAGGAGGGCACCCCGGTCACCGGCCCCGACGACCCCAGGGTCAGCCTGCTGCGGCTGGCCGTGCCCGACCTCGTCGTCGCGCACGGGGTCGACCACGAACGCCGCCCGCTCGGCCTCGCCTGGCACGACGGCACCTGGACCGCGGTGCTGCTGGTGGACCCGGCACCCGCGCTGGTCACCCAGGTCGGCGGCTCGCCCAACCTGCCGCTCGGCGCGCTCGCGCCGTGCCTGGAGGACCGCGGCGTGGTGCTGGACGCCATCCAGGTCATCTGGCACTGCTACCCCGGCAGCGCGGCGCTGCCGCCGAACTCGCCGGCGCTGGCCTCCTACATGGAGGTGCTCGGCCCGCTGCCGGCCGCGGCGCGCCGGACCACCTGGGTCGCCGTCCGGCTCGACCCGCGCCGCTGCCCGGCCGCCGTGCGCGAGCGCGGCGGCGGCGTGCTCGGCGCGCACCGGGCCCTGATCGGCGCGCTCTCGCGGGTCCGCAACGCGCTCGAGTCCCGAGGCGTCCCGACCCGCCCGCTCGATCCGGACGAGCTGCTCAAGGCCGGGATCTCGGCCGCCGAGCTGACCGCCGTGGCCGGCTCCGAGCAGCGGGTGGCGCTGCGCGAGCGGTGGACCGGCGTGACCGCGGCGGGTGTCGGGCACGCGAGCTACGCGATCACGGGTTGGTCGCGGGGCAAGGCCGCGCAGAGCCTGAACGCGCTGACCGGTGTCCGCGCGCTGTCCTCGACGGTGGCGGTGTCGATCTCCCCCGGCGGGGAGGACAACAAGGTCGGCCTGCGCGGGCTGGTGCGGGTCAGCGCCAGGACGCCCGGCGAGCTCGAGTACGCCGACGAGCGGCTGTCGGTGATCTCCGGCCGCCTCGGGATCACGCTGACCCCGCTGCGTGGCCTACAGGTCGCCGGTCTCGCCGCCACGCTGCCGCTGGGAGGCCGGGCATGAGCGGGTCCAGCCGACTCCTCGACACCCAGAACGGGACGGGTCTGAGCGAGGAGTTCCTGGTGGAGGCCGAGATGCTGGACGCGGTCAGCCCCAGCGGCGACCGCGGCGGCATGATGCTCGGCTCGGGCCTGCAGGGCGAGCCGCTCACGATCTCCGCACTGCGGCCGGCGCCCACCAGGATCGTGCTGGTCGGTGGGCTGTACCTGGCGCGCCAGGTGGCCCTGCGGGCGATGGCGGTCGGCGCGTGGGTGGTCGTGGCCACCGGGCGGCCCGCGGCCTGGCAGGCCCTGCAGAAGGCCGCCGGCACCGGCCCGGACGGCCGCCCGGCCCCGCTGGTGCAGATCCGCCGGCTCAGCCCGGTCGAGCTGCCCCGCCCCTCGGAGGACGGCCCGCTGCTGGTCGTGCACGACGGTGGTCCGACGCCCCAGGAGCTGTTCCCCCCGCGCTCACCCTGGCAGACGACCGTCTACGTGCTGCCCTACATGCACCCCCAGGCCGGCGCGACGGCCAACGCCGCAGACCTGGTGCTGCTACAGCGCCTGCCGGTCGGCCAGGCCCAGCTCGCCGCACGCATCTGGCGGCTGCCGCCGCCGATGGTGCACCAGCTGACCACCCTCGCCGACGACCAGGTCGTCGCCCTGGGACGCAACCTGTGGAAGCCCCTCCGCCTGGTCACCACCCAGAAGGAACAAGCCATCCTCGGCCCAGTCCGCCGCGGCGACTGAGAGGGCTAGTCCGCCTCCCCGCAATTCAAAGTGTTCGTTGCGACCCAGCGCGGGTGCGGGGTGGCGAGGTGGGTCGTGGCTGCGTCGCATCACGGTCCCCCGAGGTTGCTGTTGGGCAGAGGCGGGCCCCGTACAAAGACGACATGGGCTGGGCCTGTTCGGGTCGTGGCAGTTGGCGGCAGTTGCTGGGCCTGTCGGTCGATTCTGTTCCCAGTCTTGTCCCTGTTGTTCATAAGTCGCGGAGCGAACGCGCTCGACTCTCTTGCGTGACCACCGTCCAACCCGGAAGGGTCTGAGGTGTTCGCTCGCGAACACGTCCATCTCCCTCCGCATGCGACCCCTGTGAGGGCTGGGGTCCATGCGCCCTGCACACGAGGAGAGCGGTAAATGGGACAGTTCCGGGGCAAGTCGGTCAGACGTCTTGCCGGAGTTGGTTGCGCCACGGCAGCGGCCGTCGGTCTCGCGGTGCTCGCCGCCGCGCCGGCGTCGGCGGCGGAGGGTCCGGTGCTGGGCACCGACTCGGCCACCGCCATCGAGGACAGCTTCATCGTGGTGTTCAAGGACGGCAGCACGGCCCGGCCGGACAGCACCGCGGCGAAGTACGGCGCGAAGGTCGACATGCGGTACACGGCGGCGCTGAACGGCTTCGCCGGCACGATGAGCGAGCAGACCGCCAAGCGGATCGCCGCCGACCCCGCCGTCGAGTTCGTCCAGCAGAACCAGACGGTCTCGATCGCGGCGGACCAGCCCAACCCGCCGTCCTGGGGGCTGGACCGGATCGATCAGCGCAACCTGCCGCTGAACAGCAACTACACGTACGAGACCGGCGCGAGCAACGTGACCGTGTACGTCATCGACACCGGTATGGACTTCGACCACCCCGACTTCGGCACCCGGGCCACCTCCGGCTTCGACGCGGTCGACGGCGGTGCGGCCGACGACTGCCACGGCCACGGCACCCACGTCGCCGGCACCGTCGGCGGCACCGCCCACGGCGTGGCCAAGGAGGCCCGGCTGGTCGGCGTGCGGGTGCTGAACTGCTCCGGCGGGGGCACCACCGCCCAGGTCGTCGCGGGCATCGACTGGGTCACCAACAACGCGACCGAGCCGGCCGTGGCGAACATGAGCCTCGGCGGCGGCGTGGACGCCGCGATCGACGCCGCGACCTCGCGGTCGATCGCCTCCGGCGTCACCTACGCGATCGCGTCCGGCAACTCCAACGCCAACGCCTGCAACACCTCCCCGGCACGCGTGCCCGAGGCGATCACCGTCAACTCCTCCAACATCGGCGACTCCCGGTCCTCGTTCTCCAACTGGGGCACCTGCACCGACATCTTCGCCCCCGGTGAGAGCATCACCTCGGCGTGGCTGAACGGTGGCACCAGAACGATCAGCGGCACCTCGATGGCGTCCCCGCACGTGGCGGGCGCGGCGGCGCTCTACCTGTCGGCCAACCCGGCTGCCTCCCCGCAGGCCGTCCGGGACGCCCTAGTCGGCAACGCGACGCCAAACAAGATCCCCAACCCGGGCAACGGCTCGCCGAACCTGCTGCTGTTCACCACCGAGGGCGGCGGCGGACCCGACCCGGACACCTGCGCGGCCGTGTCCAACTCGACCCGCGTGTCCATCCCGGACGCCGGCAGCGCGGTGACCAGCCCGATCACGATCTCCGGGTGTGAGGGTGCCGCCTCCGGCACCGCGACCGTGGCGGTGAACATCACCCACACCTACCGCGGCGACATCCAGATCGACCTGATCGCGCCGGACGGCTCGTCCTACCGCCTGAAGAGCACCAGCACCTCGGACAGCGCGGACAACATCGTCGCGACCTACACGACCAACCTGGCGTCCGAGACGGCCAACGGCACCTGGCAGCTCAGCGTGCGAGACGTCTACTCCGTCGACACCGGCACCCTGAACAGCTGGACTCTGGACCTGTAGCGAGGAGGCCGGACGTGGACGGCGGCGTGCCCCTTGGGCACGCCGCCGTCCACGTCAGGGTGCGGTCCGGACGTTCCGGGTGAGCGCGGCTCGGGCGGCCAGGTGCTCGTCGGCGGGGTAGTCGACCTGTACGAGGGTGAGACCGTGCGCCGGGGCGACGGTGACCTCGCTGGAGCGGCTCCTGGCGGACAGCAGCGTGCGTGGCCACTCCGGCGGCCGGCGGCCCTCGCCGACGGCGATGAGGGCGCCGACGAGGCTGCGGACCATCGAGTGGCAGAAGGCGTCGGCGCTCACGTGGGCGGACAGGACACCGTCGGCGTCGCGGGTCCAGGCGAGGCGTTGCAGCTCGCGGACGGTCGTCGCGCCCTCCCGGCGGCGGCAGAACGCGGCGAAGTCGTGCTCGCCCAGCAGCCCGCGCGCGGCCTCGTCGAGGGCCGCGAGGTCAAGCGCCCTGGGCCAGGTGACCGTGTCGCGGCGGCGCAGCGGGTTCGCCGCCCAGGGGGTGTCGCAGACGCGGTAGACGTAGTGGCGCCGCAGGGCGGAGAACCGCGCGTCGAAGGTCGGCGGCGCCGGCTCGACCGAGGTGACGCGAACGTCGGGCGGCAGCGCACGGGCCAGCCGGGCACGCAGGTCGCCGGGGGGTTCGATGTCGCAGTGGGCGACCTGGCCGGTGGCGTGCACGCCGGCATCGGTACGGCCGGCCACGGTCAGGCGCACGTCCTGGCGTAGGACCATCGACATGGTGTCCTCGAGCACCCCGCAGACGGTGCGACGGTCGGGCTGGCGGGCCCAGCCGGAGAAGTCGGTGCCGTCGTAGGCGATTCCGAGGCGGAACCGGACGAGCCCGCCGCCCCCGGAGGGGACGACGGGCTCGTCGTGGGGAGCTTCGCTCAGGACTCGTCCTCCTGGGACTCCTCCTGGGACTTCGGCAGGCTGAAGCCGGCCGACTCCGCGTCCTCCTCGGTCTTGAACCACACCTCGGCGACCGTGCGGTCGTAGAACTGGCTGCCGGGCACGTGGTACAGCATCGAGTTGGCGTTGCCCTTGATCGGGAAGCCCTCCGGCTCGGAGCCGTCCTCCAGCGCGGCGTGGCTGCCGGCGCCGTAGGGGTGCTCGTCGTCGGACTCGCTCTCCTCGACCTCGACGTCGGACGCCGTCGCCGGAGTGGTGGTCTCCTCATCGACAGCGGACGACTCGGCGGGCTTGTCGGCCTTCTTCTCGTCGGCGGCGAACCGGGTCTTGCGGGCCGCCTCGGCCTCGGCCGTGACGGTCTTCTCCCGCACCAGCTCGATGATCGCCATCGGCGCGTTGTCGCCCTTGCGCGGCAGCGTCTTCATGATCCGGGTGTAGCCGCCGTTGCGGTCCTCGAAGAACGGACCGATCTCGGTGACCAGGCGGTGCACGACCTCCTTGTCCCGGATGACACGCATGATCTGCCGACGGTTGTGCTGGTCGCCACGCTTGGCCTTGGTGATCAGGCGCTCGGCGTAGGGCCGCAGCTTCCTGGCCTTGGCCTGGGTGGTGGTGATCCGGCCGTGGGTGAACAGCGAGGTGGCGAGGTTCGCCAGCATCAGCCGCTCGTGTGCCGGGGAGCCGCCCAGGCGGGCGCCCTTGGTTGGCGTGGGCATTACAGCTGCTCCGTCTCCGCGTAGTCCTGGCCATCGTCACTGCCGGCATCGCTGACCGAGTCCGACCAGCCCTCGCTCGCGTAGTCCGTGGCGGCGGTGGTGGGGTCGAACCCGGGCGGGCTGTCCTTCAGCGCGAGGCCGAGGCCGACGAGCTTCATCTTGACCTCGTCGATCGACTTCGCACCGAAGTTGCGGATGTCCAGCAGGTCGGCCTCGCTGCGCGAGACGAGCTCACCCACGGTGTGGATGCCCTCGCGCTTGAGGCAGTTGTACGAACGCACGGTGAGGTCGAGGTCCTCGATCGGCATCGCGTAGGCGGCGATGGTGTCCGCCTCCTGCGGCGACGGACCGATCTCGATCCCCTCGGCGTCCACGTTGAGCTCGCGGGCCAGGCCGAACAGCTCGACCAGGGTCTTGCCGGCCGAGGCGACGGCGTCCCGCGGGGTGATCGACGGCTTGGTCTCGACGTCGAGGATCAGCCGGTCGAAGTCGGTGCGCTGCTCGACACGCGTCGCCTCGACCTTGTAGGTGACCCGCAGGACCGGCGAGTAGATCGAGTCGACCGGGATCCGGCCGATCTCGGCGCCGGCCTGCTTGTTCTGGACGGCCGGCACGTAGCCGCGGCCGCGCTCGACGACCAGCTCGATCTCGAGCTTGCCCTTGCCGTTCAGGCTTGCGATGTGCAGGTCGGGGTTGTGCACGGTGACCCCGGCCGGCGGCACGATGTCCCCGGCGGTGACCTCGCCCGGGCCCTGCTTGCGCAGGTACATGGTCACCGGCTCGTCCTCCTCGGAGCTGACCACGAGCTCCTTGAGGTTCAGGATGATGTCGGTGACGTCCTCCTTCACGCCCGGCACGGTGGTGAACTCGTGCAGCACGCCGTCGATGCGGATGCTGGTCACCGAGGCGCCGGGGATGGAGGAGAGCAGCGTGCGCCGCAGGGAGTTGCCGAGGGTGTAGCCGAAGCCGGGCTCCAACGGCTCGATGACGAACCGGGACCGCGTCTCGTTGACCGGCTCCTCGCCGAGCGAGGGCCGCTGGGAAATCAGCACTTTTGTTGTTCCTTTCCTTGGGCGCCCGCCATATGACGCCACTGGAATGACCGGGAGGCGGCGTCGCGCCGCCTCCCGGGTCGATCACTTCGAGTAGAACTCGACGATCAGCTGCTCCTGCACTGGCACGTCGATCTGCGCGCGCTCGGGCAGCTGGTGCACGAGGATGCGCAGGCTGTTCGGCACGACCTGCAGCCAGCCCGGGATGGGCCGGTCACCGAAGGACTCCTTGGCCACGACGAACGGCAGCGTGTTCAGCGACTTCGGCTTCACGTCGATGATGTCGAACTTCGACACCTGGAAGCTCGGCACGTTGACCTTCTTGCCGTTCACGGTGAAGTGGCCGTGGCTGACCAGCTGCCGGGCCTGCCGCCGGGTGCGGGCCAGGCCCGCGCGGTACACGACGTTGTCCAGCCGCGACTCGAGCAGCTGCAGCAGCGCCTCACCGGTCTTGCCCTTGGTGCGGGCGGCCTGCTCGTAGTAGCGGCGGAACTGCTTCTCCAGCACGCCGTAGGTGAAGCGGGCCTTCTGCTTCTCCTGGAGCTGGAGCAGGTACTCGCTGTCCTTGATCCGCGCACGGCCGTGCTGGCCGGGCGGGTAGGGACGGCGCTCGAAGGAGCGGTCGCCCCCGACGAGGTCGACCCGGAGACGGCGAGACTTACGGGTGATGGGGCCGGTGTAACGAGCCATGTCTGTCTAGTCCTCCCCTTCCCCTAGACCCGGCGCCGCTTGGGCGGCCGGCAGCCGTTGTGCGGCTGCGGGGTCACGTCCTGGATGGTGCCGACCTCGAGCCCGGCGGCCTGCAGCGACCGGATCGCGGTCTCCCGGCCGGAGCCGGGGCCCTTGACGAACACGTCGACCTTGCGCATGCCGTGCTCGGCGGCCTTGCGGGCGGCGTTCTCGGCAGCCATCTGGGCGGCGAACGGGGTGGACTTGCGGGAGCCCTTGAAGCCGACGTGGCCGCTGGACGCCCAACTGATCACGTTCCCGTTGGGGTCGGTGATCGAGACGATGGTGTTGTTGAACGTGCTCTTGATGTGCGCGTGGCCGTGGGAGACGTTCTTCTTTTCCTTGCGCCGGACCTTCTTGACCCCGGCGCCCTGACGGGACTTGGGTGGCATGGGTGTGCGGTGCTCCTGTTAGCGGGAGGTCTGGGAGGGGCGGGACGGCGTGTGGACGTCCGCGCGGCGGATCGAGCCGGCGTCGCGGTAGAGGTCCCGGAGCGCCTGTGGCCGGGCGGTGCGGTGCGCCACCTGCAGGGCCACGAACTGACGGTTGCGCCGCCGCTGGGCGACGACTGGTACGACCGCGCTCACTTCTTCCCAGCCTTCTTCTTGCCGGCCACCGTCTTCTTGGGGCCCTTGCGGGTGCGGGCGTTGGTCTTGGTCCGCTGGCCGCGCACGGGCAGGCCGCGGCGCCACCGCAGGCCCTCGTAGCAGCCGATCTCGATCTTGCGACGGATGTCGGCGTTCACCTCGCGGCGAAGGTCACCCTCGACGCGGTAGTTGCCCTCGATGAAGTCGCGGAGCTTCGTGACGTCCTCGTCGGACAGATCCCTCGCCCGCAGGTCCGGGCTGATGCCGGTGGCCTCGAGCAACTCCTTGGAGCGGGTACGGCCGATGCCGTAGATGTAGGTCAGCGCGATCTCCATCCGCTTTTCGCGGGGGAGGTCGACGCCAGCAACGCGTGCCATATCTCCTCGTTCGACTACTCGTCCAGGTCTTCTCCCCCACCGTCCCGGACGTGAGTCCGGGCCCCGGCCTGGTCCGGGGGCGAACCGAGCCCGTGTGGCTCGGCAGGTATGGGGAGGGCCTCTTGTGGTACGCCGCGATCGGCGGCGGTGATCAGCCCTGGCGCTGCTTGTGGCGCAGGTTCTCGCAGATCACCATGACCCGCCCGTGACGGCGGATCACCTTGCACTTGTCGCAGATCTTCTTGACGCTCGGCTGGACCTTCACGTCCCTGTCTTTCTCTTTGGACCTACTTGTAGCGGTAGACGATTCGGCCGCGGGACAGGTCGTAGGGCGACAGCTCCACGACCACTCGGTCCTCCGGCAGGATGCGGATGTAGTGCTGACGCATCTTGCCGCTGATGTGTGCGAGGACCTTGTGTCCGTTCTCCAACTCGACCCGGAACATCGCGTTGGGGAGCGGCTCCACCACACGGCCTTCGACCTCGATGGCCCCGTCCTTCTTGCCCATGTCCTCCGCGTTTCGCTTGCTGGTCGTACGCATACCGCCACCCATGACCCTCGCGGGTGATAAGCATGGCGGAACGGGCGCAAATGACTGCGCCACCGATCTAGTGTACGCGCCTGGTCGCGGACGCCCGAATCCGGGCCACCCGATCAGGCGTCGGCGACGTGCCACAGTGACGAAGATGACCCTACGCGGGTCGGCCACTGCGCCGAACGGGCTGCTCCGCGGCCTGCCGGCCGCCGGCCCGGTCGAACCGGGTGGCCAGTACCGGTCGAACCGGGAAGCCAGTACCGAGAGCAGGTCCCTCGATTGTGCCGGACCCCATGCCCTCTCCGCGAGCGCGGCAGCGATGCGGGATCGAACCCGCAGCCCTCTCGACCAGGCGTCAGCGACGTGCCGTCGTGACGAACGTCCGCCAGGCGTGAGGCTTGAAGGTGAGCCTGGGCCCAGTCGTGTTCTTCGAGTCACGCAGGGCGACCTCGGCCGGGGCGAGTGCCACCTCCACACAGTTGCCGTCAGGCACGGAACTGAAGCTGCTCTTTCGCCAGGTGCGAGGCATCGGGAGGAACCTCCGGTCGATCGAACCTGTTCGCCATCGCGGCGAGCATGTCCCTCGATTGTCCCCAACTCAGCGCCCGGTGGGAGATGTCGACGATAGTTTCGTAAAATTTCGCCACGTGCGACTCGTGCTCGAGAAAGACTCCCAGAACGCCGTGATCCAGGTAGACGAGCGGTCGGTGGCCTTCATATCGGAACAGCACGAACTCGCCGCCGAGCGCTGAGCAGGCTCCAAGCACTCCTGGTACGACGCGGATGGCAATCAGCGGGTGTTCACTGGCCAGGACCAGCTTGAGCAGCTGATCGTTCATCACGCGGTTGCCGCCCACCGGCAATCGCAAGGCCTGCTCGTGCACGAAGAACTCGAATGGCCGGTTACGGAGCACGCTTTGCCGCTCCATCCGCAGCCGCACCAACTCGGGGCGATCGTCGCCGATCAGAGCGGCGGCATACTCCTCGGTCTGCAACAGCCCTGGCACCAACAGTGGGTCGTAACTCGTTGATGAGGTCGCCGTCGTCTCATGGAAGATCAGCGCGCTGGACCGTTCGGACAGCCAGTATCCCGAGGTGCCCGGTTCGCGGTGCAGCTCGAGCAGCCGGTCCACCTCTTTCGAGGGCAACCCGCAGTAAGCCACGTAGCGCACGAGGTCGACCTCGGTGACGCCGAGGATGCCGTTCTCGATTCGGGAGACCTTGCTGGCCGACCAGCCCAGGCGGTCCGCAAGCTGCTGGCCCGAGAGGCCGGCCGCCTGTCTGTGGTTCCGCAGTTCCTCACCCAGCTCGCGCACTCGCGCGGTGACCCTCCGTAGAACCATGGCGGGGACGGTAGCGCCGCAGCGAGGGCGGCCGCCGGAACTCTGGCCAAGACCACCCCATCTGGGGCAGGGCTTGCACGGGGTGCACGAACTCAGGGGGCGGTGAGCACCCAGGGGCCGTCCTCGGTCACCGCGACCGTGTGCTCCCAGTGGGCTGCTCGGGAGCTGTCGGCGGTGACTACCGTCCAGCCGTCCTCGAGCTCGACGGTCTCCTCGCCGCCTAACGTCAGCATCGGCTCGATGGCTATCGCCATGCCGACGCGCAGCCGCGGGCCCTTGCCCGGCTTGCCGTAGTTGGGCAGGAACGGCTCCATGTGCATGGCCCGCCCGATCCCGTGGCCGCCGTACTCGCGGATGATGCCGTAGCGCCGGCCGTCGGCACGCTCGGCCTTGTGCACGGCGGTCTCCACGGCGTGGGAGATGTCGGTCAGGCGACCGTCTGGGCGAACGGCCTCGATACCGGCGAGCATCGCCGCGCGGGTGGCCTCCGACAGGGCGCGGTCGGTGGCGGACTGGGTGCCGACCGGGACCGTCACGGCCGAGTCGCCGTGCCAGCCGTCGAGGATGGCGCCGCAGTCGATCGAGATCAGGTCGCCGTCGGCCAGGACCTGGGTGGGCGACGGGATGCCGTGCACGATCTGCTCGTTGACCGAAGCGCAGATGCTCGCGGGGAAACCGCGGTAGCCCTTGAAACTCGGCACCGCTCCGGCGTCGCGGATGGTCTGCTCGGCTATCTCGTCCAGCTCGGCCGTGCTCACGCCCGGCCGCACCGCCGCGGTCATCGCCGACAACGCCTTCGCCACCACCAGGCCGGCGGCTCGCATGGCTTCGAGCTCCGCAGGGGCCTTGAGCTCGATCATCCGACCCCGCCACGACTGGATGGACAGCCGTAGACCCCCAAGCAGACCACCGTGTGTCACGTCCGATCGCGCAGGGCGTTCAGCACGCGATCGGTGATCACCCCGACCTCGCCGACTCCGTCGACCTTCACCAGGATGTCGCGGTAGTACTCGAGCAGCGGGGCGGTCTCTGACCGGTAGACACTCTGCCGGCGGCGGATGACCTCCTCGTTGTCGTCCGCCCGGCCCCGGGAGAGCAGTCGCGAGACCACGACCTCCTCGTCGACCTCCAGCTGGACCACCGCGTCCAGCTGGCGGTCCACCTCGGCGAGGTACTTGCCCAGCACGTCGGCCTGGCCGATGTTGCGGGGGAACCCGTCGAGCAGGAAGCCCCCGTCGGTGTCCGGCTCACCCAGCCGCTCGATCACCAGCTGGTTGGTCACCTCGTCCGGCACGAGCTGGCCGGAGTCGAGGAACTGCTTGACGCTGCGCCCCAGGTCGGTCTGGTCGTTGATGTGAGCGCGGAACAACTCCCCGGTCGAGATGTGCGGGATCGCCAGCTTCTCGCTCAGCACGCCCGCCTGGGTGCCCTTGCCCGCACCCGGCGGACCAACGAGGAGAAGACGCGTCACTTGAGGAACCCTTCGTAGTTGCGCTGCATGAGCTGGCTCTCGATCTGCTTCACGGTGTCGAGACCGACGCCAACCATGATCAGTACGGCGGTTCCACCGAACGGGAAGTTCTGGTTCTGACCGTCCCCGGTGATGTCCAGGAAGAAGTTCGGCAGCACAGCGATGATGCCGAGGTAGATCGACCCGGGCAGGGTGATGCGGCTCAGCACGAAGCTGAGGTACTCGGCGGTCGGCCGGCCCGGGCGGATGCCCGGGATGAAGCCGCCGTACTTCTTCATGTCGTCAGCACGCTCGTTCGGGTTGAACTGGATGCTGATGTAGAAGTAGGTGAAGAAGATGATCAGCGCGAAGTAGGTCAGGATGTGGACCCAGTCCGACTGGCTGGTCAGGTGGTCGGCCACGAACCGGGACCACCAGCTGTTCGTGTCGCCGGCGAGCCTGGTGATCAGGTCCGGCAGGTACAGCAGCGACGACGCGAAGATGATCGGGATGACGCCGGCCTGGTTGACCTTCATCGGCAGGTAGGTCGAGGTCCCGCCGTACATACGGCGACCGACCATCCGCTTGGCGTACTGCACCGGGATGCGGCGCTGGCCCTGCTCGAGGAACACGACGCCGACGATGATCAGCAGGCCGAACACGCAGACGATGGCGAACACGAGGCCGCCGGCGTTGCCCAGGATGTTGCCGCCCTCGGCCGGGATGCGGGCCGCGATGTTGACGAACATCAGCAGCGACATGCCGTTGCCGATCCCGCGCTCGGTGATGAGCTCACCGAACCACATGATCAGCGCGGTGCCCGCGGTCATCGTGATGACGATCATCGCCAGGTTGAACGTGGTGCTCTGCGGGATGATCGGTTCGTCGCACTCACCGAACAGCTGGCCGCGGTCGGCCATCGCCACGATGCCGGTGGCCTGCAGGATCGCCAGGCCGATGGTCAGGTAGCGGGTGTACTGCGTCAGCTTGGCCTGGCCGGACTGGCCTTCCTTGTGCAGTTGCTCGAAGCGCGGGATGACCACGCGCAGCAGCTGGATGATGATGCTCGCAGTGATGTACGGCATGATCCCCAGCGCGAACACCGACAGCTGGAGCAGCGCGCCGCCGCTGAACAGGTTCAGCAGCTGGTAGATGCTCTGGTCGTCGACATCCTCGATGCACTTCTGGATGTTCGGGTAGGAAACCCCTGGCGACGGCAGCATCGCGCCGACCCGGTAGACCGCAATGATCAGGAGGGTGAAAAGGATCTTGCGGCGCAGGTCCGGCGTCGCGAGAGCCGAGCGGAAGGCGCTGAGCACGCAAGGACCTCCTCGGCGTCACCGGCATCCTGCCGATGATCGACTTTGCCGGCTGTTACCCCGGCCGGGACGTAAATCTGGTAACCGGCGTACCGGCAAGCCAGTGCCGCGTCGGGGGGCAGACCTCCCGAAGCGTGTCAACGACTCTAACAGTAGGGCGTGGTGCCCTTGCACCCCCTCGCACCTTTCCGCTGGCACCCCGTGCAACCAGTCGGGTGATGCGAACGCATTCGGCCCCCGGAGTGGGTGATCCGGGGGCCGAACGAGTGGCGAAGGTGCTACAGCGTGGTGGCGGAACCGCCGGCCGCGCTGAGTTTCTCGCTCGCGCTCTTCGAGAAGGCGTGCGCCGTGACGTCCAGCTTCACGCCCTCCAGGTCGCCGTCTCCGAGGACCTTGACGAGCTGGTTCTTGCGGACCAGCCCACGCCCGACGAGCTCCTCGACGCCCACCGAGCCACCCTCCGGGAACACCCGGGCGATGTCGCCCAGGTTCACCGGCTGGTACTCGGTGCGGAACCGGTTCTTGAAGCCCCGCAGCTTGGGCAGGCGCATGTGGATGGGCATCTGGCCGCCCTCGAACGCCGCCGGCACGTTCTTGCGTGCCTTGGTGCCCTTGGTACCGCGACCAGCGGTCTTGCCCTTGCCGGAGCCGTGACCGCGACCGACGCGGGTCTTCTCGGTCTTGGCGCCCGGAGCCGGCCGCAGGTGGTGGATCTTGATCGTCATCAGGCGTCGACCTCCTCGACCGTCACCAGGTGGCGAACCGTGTGGATCAGGCCGCGGACCTGCGGGGTGTCCTCCCGCACGGTGGTCTGGCGGATACCGCGCAGGCCCAGCGTCCGCAGCGACTCACGGTGGTTGCGCTTGGTCCCGATCGTGCTGCGGACCTGCGTCACCTTGAGCTGTGCCATGGCGCAATCACACTCCCTGACCAGCGACTCGGGCACGCAGCATGCCGGCGGGGGCCACATCCTCCAGCGGCAGGCCGCGGCGGGCCGCGACCTCCTCCGGACGCTGCAGACCCTTGAGCGCCGCCACGGTGGCGTGCACGATGTTGATCGCGTTGTCGCTGCCGAGCGACTTGGACAGCACGTCGTGCACACCCGCGCACTCCAGCACGGCACGCACGGGGCCGCCGGCGATGACACCGGTACCGGCGCTCGCCGGACGCAGGAGCACGACACCGGCGGCACGCTCACCCTGGATCGGGTGCGGGATGGTGCCGGCGATCCGCGGGACCTTGAAGAAGTTCTTCTTGGCCTCCTCCACGCCCTTGGCGATCGCGGCCGGCACCTCCTTCGCCTTGCCGTAGCCGACACCGACCATGCCGTCGCCGTCACCCACCACGACCAGCGCGGTGAAGCTGAACCGACGACCACCCTTCACGACCTTGGCGACCCGGTTGATGGCCACCACGCGCTCGATGTGCGGGGTCTTGTCCTGGGCCGCCCCGCCACGGCCACCGTCGCGCCGGTCCCTGCGGTCCCGGCGGTCACCGCGGTCGCGGTCACCGCCCTGCTGACCGCCCTGACCGCCGCCGAACTGCCGCGTACGTCCCGGCATCAGGCGATCCTTCCCGTGTTGTGCGTCTTCATGTGTCTCAGAACTCCAGCCCAGCCTCGCGGGCGGCGTCGGCGAGAGCCGCGATCCGACCGTGGTAGTTGTTGCCACCGCGGTCGAACACGACCTTCGTGACGCCCGCGCTCTTGGCCCGGTCGGCCACCAGCGCGCCGACCCGCGCCGCGCGGGCCTTCTTGTCGCCGTCCATCGCCCGCACGTCCGCCTCCAGGGTGGACGCCGAGGCCAGCGTGCGACCGGCCAGGTCGTCGACCAGCTGGGCGACCATGTGGCGGGAGGACTTGGTCACGACGAGCCGGGGCCGCTCCGGGGTACCGCTGACCTTCTTGCGGACCCGGAAGTGCCGGCGCGCCTTGGAGACCCGACGCCGGGTGGAGATGTCCTTGCCGACGGGCTTCCGCTTCGTCGCAGTCGCTTCGCTCATGTCACTTACCCGTCTTTCCGACCTTGCGGCGGATCTTCTCGCCCGCGTACCGCACGCCCTTGCCCTTGTACGGGTCGGGCTTGCGCAGCTTGCGGATGTTGGCGGCGACCTCACCGACGCGCTGCTTGTCGATTCCCTGGACGGAGAACCTGGTCGGGCCCTCGACCGCGAACGTGATGCCCTCCGGCGGGGCGACCTTGACCGGGTGGCTGAAGCCAAGCGAGAACTCCAGGTCCGAGCCCTTCATCAGCACGCGGTAGCCGACGCCGTGGATCTCGAGCTTCTTCTCGTAGCCGTCGGTCACGCCGGTCACGAGGTTGGCCACCAGCGAACGGGTCAGGCCGTGCAGCGCGCGGTTGCGGCGCTCGTCGTCCGGGCGCCGGACCTCGAGCGTGCCGTCCTCGGCGCGCTCGACAGTGATCGGCTCGGCGATCGTGTGCGCCAGGGTGCCCTTCGGGCCCTTCACGCTGATCTCCTGGCCCTCGATCTTCACCTCGACGCCGGACGGGACCGGGATCGGCAGCTTTCCGATGCGAGACATGTCGTGCTTCCTCCCGTCACCAGACGTAGGCGAGGACTTCCCCGCCCATCCGCTGCTTGCCCGCCTGGCGGTCGGTGAGCAGACCCGCGGACGTGGAAATGATCGCCACGCCCAGGCCGCCCAGAACCTTCGGCAGACTGGTCGACTTCGCGTACACCCGCAGACCCGGCTTGGAGACCCGGCGCAGGCCCGCGATGCTCCGCTCGCGGTTGGGGCCGTACTTCAGCTCCACCACAAGGTTCAGGCCCTTCTCGCCGTCCTCGCTGCGGTAGCCGGAGATGTAGCCCTCGCGCTGCAGGATCTCGGCGATGTTCGCCTTGAGCTTGGAGTGGGGCAGAACGACCTCGTCGTGGTACGCCGAGTTCGCGTTGCGCAGACGCGTCAAGAAGTCTGCGATCGGGTCGGTCATCGTCATGGTGACCTGTCAACCTTTCTCGCCATGGTTCCCAGTCCTGGAGTGGGCGGGCCTGTGGCGATTCCTTTACCAGCTGGACTTGTTCACGCCGGGCAGCTCGCCGCGGTGTGCCATCTCGCGCAGGCACACCCGGCAGAGGCCGAACTTGCGGAACACCGCGCGGGGCCGGCCGCACCGCTGGCACCGGGTGTACCCGCGGACCTTGAACTTCGGCTTCTGCGCGGCCTTGTGGACCAGGGCTTTCTTGGCCATTCGCTCAGTTCTCCCTGAACGGGAAGCCCAGCCGCCGCAGCAGCGCCCGGCCTTCCTCGTCGTTGATCGCGGAGGTGACGATCGTGATGTCCATCCCCCGCTGACGGTCGATCGAGTCGGGGTTGATCTCGTGGAACATCGACTGCTCGTTGAGCCCGAAGGTGTAGTTGCCGTTGCCGTCGAACTGCTTGGGCGACAGACCGCGGAAGTCCCGGATACGGGGCAGCGCGATCGTCAGCAGCCGGTCGAGGAACTCCCACATCCGGTCGCCGCGCAGGGTCACCTTGGCGCCGATCGGCATGCCCTCGCGCAGCTTGAACTGCGCGATCGACTTGCGTGCCCGGCGCACCTGCGGGCGCTGCCCGGTGATCAGCGACAGGTCGCGGACGGCGCCCTCGATGAGCTTGCCGTCGCGGGCGGCATCGCCGACACCCATGTTCACCACGGCCTTGACCACCCGCGGGATCTGCATCGGGTTGCCGTAGGAGAACTCCTCCTGCAGCCCGGCGGCGATCTCCTCGCGGTACCGCGTCTTGAGCCGCGGCACGGTCCTCTCCTCGGTGGTGGTCATCAGATCTCCTTGCCGGTCCGGCGCGAGATCCGCACCTTCCGGCCCTCGTCGTCGAACGTGTAGCCGACGCGGGTCGGCTTGCCGTCCGAGTCGACCAGCATCACGTTGCTGACGTGGATCGACGCCTCCTGGGTGACGATCCCGCCGGTCTGCGCACCGCGCTGGGTCTGGCTGATCCGGGTGTGCTTCTTGATCCGGTTCACGCCCTCGACCAGGACCCGCTCCGTCTTCGGGTAGGCCTGGATGACCTTGCCCTTGGCGCCCTTGTCCTTGCCGGCGATCACCAGGACGGTGTCACCCTTCTTGATCTTCATTTCAGAGCACCTCCGGAGCCAGCGAGATGATCTTCATGAACTTCTTGTCGCGCAGCTCGCGACCGACCGGTCCGAAGATGCGGGTACCCCGCGGCTCGTTGTCCGGCTTGATCAGCACGGCGGCGTTCTCGTCGAACCGGATGTAGGAACCGTCCGGCCGGCGCTTCTCCTTCTTGGTCCGGACGACGACCGCCTTCACGACGTCGCCCTTCTTCACGCCTGCACCGGGAATCGCATCCTTGACCGTGGCGACGATGATGTCGCCGATGCCCGCGTAGCGACGCGCCGAGCCGCCGAGCACGCGGATGCAGAGGATCTCCTTCGCACCCGTGTTGTCGGCGACGCGCAGTCGCGACTCCTGCTGGATCACTTTGCCCTCTCCAAGATCTCCACCAGCCGCCAGCGCTTGGTGGCCGACAGCGGACGGGTCTCCATCAGCAGCACGCGGTCACCGACGCCGGCCGAGTTCTCCTCGTCGTGCGCCTTGACCTTGGTCGTGGACCGCAGCACCTTGCTGTAGCGCGGGTGCTTCTTGCGGTCCTCGAGCGAGACCACGATCGTCTTGTTCATCTTGTCGGACACGACCAGGCCCTCGCGGACCTTGCGGCGACCACGCGCCTTCTCCCGGGCCGGCGTGGCGCCGGTCGTGCCGGTCTCAGTTGTCTCGCTCATGCGGCACCCTCATCACTGGAATCCTCGTCCGGCGACACCGAAAGACCCAGCTCCCGCTCGCGCATCACGGTGTAGATCCTGGCGATGTCGTGCCGGACCATCCGGAGCCGGCGGTTGTTGTCCATCTGTCCGGTGGCCATCTGGAAGCGGAGGTTGAACAGCTCCTCCTTGGACTCCCGCAGGCGCAGCACCAGTTCCTCGTCGTTGAGCTCGCGCAGCTCGGATGCCTGAGTTCCCGCGGCCATCAGAAGTCACCACCCTCACGCGTGACGATGCGGCACTTCATCGGAAGCTTGTGGATCGCACGGGTCAGCGCCTCGCGTGCCACGGTCTCGTTCGGGAAGCTCAGCTCGAACATGACCCGGCCCGGCTTGACGTTCGCGATCCAGTACTCAGGCGAGCCCTTGCCGGAACCCATGCGGGTCTCGGCGGGCTTCTTGGTCAGCGGCCGGTCCGGGAAGATGTTGATCCAGACCTTGCCGCCACGGCGGATGTGCCGGTTGATGGCGATACGAGCGGACTCGATCTGCCGGTTGGTCACGTAGGCCGGCGTGAGCGCCTGAATCCCGAAGTCCCCGAAGGTGACCTTGGTGCCGCCCTTGGCAGCACCACCGCGCTTGGGGTGGTGCTGCTTGCGGTGCCTGACCTTGCGTGGGATGAGCACTGCTCAGCCCTCCCCGTTTGCGTTGGAACCTGGGGCCTCGCCGGAGCCGTTGGCCGACGGGCCCTGCGCGACCGGCTCGGTGGCCTCGGCGCTGCCGGCCTCGGCCGCGGCGCGGCCGGCCTCGGTGCTGGTCGCGGTGGTGCCGGAGGAGCCGGAACGGCGCGCCCTCGTCGGACGCTCACGCCGCGGCGCACGCTCCTGCGGCGCCTGCGAGCGGGCCTCGACCTCACGGCGGCCGCCGACCACGTCACCCTTGTAGATCCACACCTTCACGCCGATCCGGCCGAAGGTCGTGCGGGCCTCGAAGAAGCCGTAGTCGATGTCGGCACGCAGCGTGTGCAGCGGCACCCGACCCTCGCGGTAGTGCTCGGAGCGGGACATCTCGGCGCCGCCGAGGCGTCCGCCGCACTGCACCCGGATGCCCTTGACCTGCGGGCTGCGCATGGCCGACTGGATGGCCTTGCGCATCGCGCGACGGAAGGACACGCGGTTGGACAGCTGCTCGGCGGTGACCTGGGCCACCAGCTGGGCGTCCGCCTCCGGGTTCTTCACCTCGAGGATGTTCAGCTGCACCTGCTTGCCGGACAGCTTCTCCAGCTCGCCGCGGATCCGGTCGGCCTCCGCGCCGCGGCGGCCGATGACGATGCCCGGCCGGGCGGTGTGGATGTCGACCCGGACGCGGTCGCGGGTGCGCTCGATCTCCACCTTCGAGATCCCGGCGCGCTCCATGCCCTTCGAGAGCAGGCGGCGGATCTTGACGTCCTCGCCCACGTACTCCGCGTACTGCTTGTCGGCATACCAGCGGGACTTCCAGTCAGTGGTGATCCCGAGCCGGAAGCCGTGCGGGTTGATCTTCTGACCCACTAGCTGGCACTCCTCTTCGCACTGGACTTGCGACCGGCCTTTGATTTCGCAGTCGCCTTCTTCGGCTCCGGCTTCGGCCGCGACTCCACCTCGACGGTGATGTGGCTGGTCCGCTTGCGGATCCGGTACGCACGGCCCTGCGCCCGCGGGCGGAACCGCTTGAGCGTGGGGCCCTCGTCCACGTACGCCGCGCTGACCCAGAGGGTCTCCGGGTCGAGGTCGAGGTTGTTCTCGGCGTTGGCCACGGCGCTGGCGAGCACCTTCGCCACGGGCTCGCTGGCGGCCTGCGGCGCATACCGCAGGACGTTCAGCGCCTCGTCGGCGCTGCGTCCCTTGATGAGCTCGACCACGCGGCGCACCTTCATCGGCGTGGCGCGGACGTAGCGAGCCCGAGCCATCGCGCGCGGGAGTTCCTCCTGCGCGAGGGCGTCGTTGCGGGCGTTCATCGCTTATCCCCTATCTCTAGCGCCTACGCGCCTTGCGGTCGTCCTTCACGTGGCCCTTGAAGGTCCGGGTCGGGGCGAACTCGCCCAGCTTGTGCCCGACCATCGACTCCGAGATGAAGACCGGGACGTGCTTGCGGCCGTCGTGCACCGCGATCGTGTGCCCCAGCATGTCCGGGATGATCGTCGACCGGCGGGACCAGGTCTTGATCACGGTCTTCTTGCCGGACTCGTTGAGCGCGTCCACCTTCTTGAGCAGGTGGTCGTCGACGAACGGGCCCTTCTTCAAACTCCTAGGCATCTGTCACTCCCTCCTGCTCTTAGCGCTTCTTGCCGGTCCGGCGACGGCGGACGATCATCCGGTCGCTCGGCTTGCCCTTGCGGCGGGTGCGGCCCTCCGGCTTGCCGGCCGGGTTCACCGGGTGCCGACCACCGGAGGTCTTGCCCTCACCACCACCGTGCGGGTGGTCCACCGGGTTCATCGCGACACCGCGGACGGTGGGGCGCTTGCCCTTCCACCGCATGCGGCCCGCCTTGCCCCAGTTGATGTTCCCGTGCTCGGAGTTGCCGACCTCGCCGACGGTGGCCCGGCAGCGCACGTCCACGTTGCGGATCTCGCCCGAAGGCATCCGCAGCTGGGCGTTGGGGCCCTCCTTGGCGACGAGCTGCACGCGGGCACCGGCCGAGCGGGCGATCTTGGCGCCGCCGCCCGGCCGCAGCTCGATCGCGTGCACCACGGTGCCGACCGGGATGTTGCGCAGCGGCAGCGCGTTGCCCGGCTTGATGTCCGCGCCCGGGCCGTTCTCGATCCGGTCGCCCTGGCGCAGCTTGTCCGGGGCGATGATGTAGCGCTTCTCGCCGTCGGCGTAGTGCAGCAGCGCGATCCGCGCGCTCCGGTTCGGGTCGTACTCGATGTGCGCGACCTTGGCCGGCACGCCGTCCTTGTCGTGGCGGCGGAAGTCGATCAGCCGGTAGGCCCGCTTGTGCCCGCCACCCTTGTGCCGGGTGGTGATCTTGCCGTGCACGTTCCGGCCGCCACGCCCATGCAGCGGGCGCACCAGCGACTTCTCCGGCGTCGTCCGGGTGATCTCGGCGAAGTCGGAGACGCTCGAGCCACGACGCCCCGGCGTCGTCGGCTTGTACTTGCGAATGCCCATCTCTACGCAGTCCTCTGGGTCTCTACTCGCCGGCTCAGGCCGGTCCGCCGAAGATCTCGATCGGCTTGCTCTCGGCGGAGAGGGTCACGATCGCTCGCTTGGTGTCCTTGCGCTTGCCGTACCCGGTGCGGGTCCGCTTGCGCTTGCCCTGCCGGTTCAGCGTGTTCACGCTCACCACCTGGACGCCGAACACCTTCTCGACCGCGATCTTGATCTGGGTCTTGTTGGCGTTCGGGGCGACGACGAACGTGTACTTGTTCTCCTCGAGCAGCCCGTAGGACTTCTCGGAGATCACCGGCGCGAGCAGGACGTCGCGGTGGTCGGGGATCACTTGTCGTCCTCCTTACGCTGCGAGTCCGCCTGGTCGGTGGTCTCGACCTCGATGGCCTCGACCTCGACCTCCACCTCGACCTCGATCTCGCCGGAGCGGGCGGTCGCCTTGACGGCGCGGCCCCTGGCCGGCCCGGCGAGGAACGCGTCCAGCGCGCTCCGGGTGAACACCACGTCGTCGTTGACCAGCACGTCGTAGGTGTTGAGCTGGTCCGGCCAGATCGTGTGCACGTTCGGAAGGTTGCGCACGGACCGGAAGCCGATCTCCTCGCCGCGGGTCAGCACCACCAGCAGGTTGCGTGCCTCGCTCACCGTGGCCAGGAAGGTGCGGGCCGACTTGGTGGACGGCGTGTCGCCGTCGATCAGGTCGCTGACCACGTGCACCTGGCCGGCGCGGGCCCGGTCGGAGAGGGCACCGCGCAGGGCGGCCGCCTTCATCTTCTTGGGGGTGCGCTGGGTGTAGTCGCGCGGGGTGGGGCCGTGCACGGTGCCGCCGCCGGCGAACTGCGGGGCGCGGGTCGAGCCCTGACGGGCGCGGCCGGTGCCCTTCTGCCGGTACGGCTTCTTGCCACCGCCACGGACCTCGCCGCGGGTCTTGGTGTCGTGCGTGCCCTGCCGGGCGGCGGCCAGCTGGGCCACCACGACCTGGTGCATCAGTGCGACGTTGGCCTGCACGTCGAAGATCTCGGCGGGCAGCTCGACGGTGCCGTCGGTCTTGCCGGCCGGGGTCCTCACCTCAACGGTGGTCACTTGGCATCACCCTCACGCTTGGCGGCGGTCCTGAGGAACACCACGCCGCCCTTGGGGCCGGGGATCGCGCCCTTCACCAGGATCAGGCCGTCCTCGGCGTCCACCCGGTGCACCGTGAGGTTCTGGGTGGTGACCCGGACGTGGCCGGTCCGGCCGGCCATGCGCAGGCCCTTGAACACGCGGGCCGGGGTGGCGCAGCCACCGATCGAGCCGGGCGAGCGGTGCTTGCGCTGGGTGCCGTGGGAGGCGCCGAGGCCCTTGAAGCCGTGGCGCTTCATCACACCGGCGGTGCCCTTGCCCTTGCTGGTGCCGGTGGCGTCGACCACGGCGCCGGCCTCGAACACCTCGGCGGTGATCTCCTGGCCGAGCTCGTAGGCGTCGGCGTCGGTCGTGCGCAGCTCGGCGAGGAAGCGACGCGGGGTCACGCCGGCCTTGTCGAAGTGGCCACGAGCCGGCTTGTTCACCTTGCGCGGGGCGATCGCACCGAAGGCGAGCTGCACCGCGGCGTAGCCGTCGTTGTCCTGGGTACGGATCTGGGTGACCACGTTCGGGCCGGCCTTGACGACGGTCACCGGGACGATCCGGTTGTTCTCGTCGAAGACCTGGGTCATCCCGAGCTTGGTGCCCAGGATCCCTTTCATCTGCCGGTCAGACATTGGTGCTCAGGCCTCACTGAATGTTGACGTCGACGCTGGCCGGGAGATCGATGCGCATGAGGGCGTCGACCGTCTTCGGCGTCGGGTCGAGGATGTCGATCAGACGCTTGTGCGTGCGCATCTCGAAGTGCTCGCGCGAGTCCTTGTACTTGTGCGGAGACCGGATGACGCAGTACACGTTCTTCTCGGTGGGCAGCGGCACCGGCCCGACGACCCGAGCGCCCGTGCGGGTTACCGTCTCCACGATCTTGCGCGCGGACGCGTCGATCGCCTCGTGGTCGTAGGCCTTGAGCCGGATGCGGATCTTCTGTCCCGCCATGGTGGCTTGCCGTCCTTGTCTTTAAGACTCGTGCCGCTCCGGTCCACGCGGTCGGGTGTGTCGCGCCCTACGCACAGACCGGCCCCTTGGACTTGAGTCCTACGGGAGTGGTCATGATGGCCCGCCGGGCGAGCCGCGGCTCGAACGCGGGTGACCGCGACGAGCAACCTGTCAAGGATGCCACACGGAGATATGGCATCCCAAACCGGGGGGCCCCAGGTACGCGACCTGGGGCCCCCCGAACGGGTGACTACTTGATGATCTTGGTGACGCGGCCCGCGCCGACGGTCCGGCCACCCTCGCGGATGGCGAACCGGAGACCCTCGTCCATGGCGATCGGCTGAATCAGCTTGACCGTCATACCGGTGGAGTCGCCGGGCATGACCATCTCGGTGCCCTCGGGGAGGGTCACCACGCCGGTCACGTCCGTGGTGCGGAAGTAGAACTGCGGACGGTAGTTGTTGAAGAACGGCGTGTGCCGGCCACCCTCGTCCTTGCTCAGGATGACGACCTGAGCCTCGAACTCGGTGTGCGGCGTGGTGGTGCCGGGCTTCACGACGACCTGGCCGCGCTCGACGTCCTCGCGCTTGATGCCGCGCAGGAGCAGACCCACGTTCTCACCGGCCCGCGCGTCCTCGAGGATCTTGCGGAACATCTCGACGCTGGTGACGGTGGTCTTCTGCGCCTTCTCGCGGATGCCGACGATCTCGACCTCCTCCATCGGCTTGAGGACACCGCGCTCGACGCGACCGGTGACCACGGTGCCGCGGCCGGAGATGGTGAAGACGTCCTCCACCGGCATCAGGAACGGCTTGTCAACCTCGCGGGTCGGCTCGGGGATGTTGTCGTCCACCGCGTCGAGCAGCTCGATGACCTTGGCGCCCCACTCGGCGTCGCCCTCCAGCGCCTTGAGCGCGGAGACACGCACGACCGGCAGGTCGTCACCCGGGAACTCGTACTCGGTCAGCAGCTCGCGGACCTCGAGCTCGACGAGCTCCAGGATCTCCTCGTCGTCAACCATGTCGGCCTTGTTCAGGGCCACCACGATGTAGGGCACACCGACCTGGCGAGCCAGCAGCACGTGCTCCTTGGTCTGCGGCATCGGACCATCGGTCGCGGCGACCACGAGGATCGCGCCGTCCATCTGGGCGGCACCGGTGATCATGTTCTTGATGTAGTCCGCGTGACCCGGGCAGTCCACGTGGGCGTAGTGCCGCTTCTCGGTCTCGTACTCGATGTGCGCGATCGAGATCGTGATACCGCGCTGCTTCTCCTCCGGCGCCTTGTCGATCTCGTCGAACGGCGTGAAGGGGTTCAGGTCCGGGTACTTGTCGTGCAGAACCTTGGAGATGGCCGCGGTCAGCGTGGTCTTCCCATGGTCGATGTGACCGATGGTTCCGATGTTGACGTGCGGCTTGGTCCGCTCGAACTTCGCCTTCGCCACTTCTCTCGTCCTCCTGGACTTGTTTCTCTCCGCCGTCTTGCTTACCGACGACAGCTTTTTGGGTCAGTTGTGCGGAACCATAGAGGGCGCTACCCACGCAGCCCGCACCGGATTGAATTACTCGCCGGTTGCCTTGGCGATGATCTCCTTCGCGACGTTCGTGGGAACCTCCGCGTAGGAGTCGAACTGCATGGAGTAGTTCGCCCGGCCCTGGGTCCTGGACCGCAGGTCGCCGACATAGCCGAACATCTCCGACAGCGGCACGAGCGCCTTGACGACGCGGGCACCGCTGCGCTCCTCCATGGCCTGGATCTGGCCACGGCGGGAGTTCAGGTCACCGATGACGTCGCCCATGTACGCCTCGGGCGTGGTCACCTCGACCGCCATCATCGGCTCGAGCAGCACGGGGCTGGCCTGCCGCGCGGCCTCCTTGAGCGCCATGGAACCGGCGACCTTGAAGGCCATCTCGGAGGAGTCCACCTCGTGGTACGCACCGTCGAGCAGGGTCAGCTTGAGGCCGACCAGCGGGTAACCGGCCAGCACGCCGTACTGCATGGCGTCCTGGGCGCCGGCGTCCACCGACGGGATGTACTCGCGGGGGACGCGGCCGCCGGTGACCTTGTTGTCGAACTCGTACAGCGCGCCGTCCGTGGTGGCCAGCGGCTCGAGCTTGATGACGACCTTCGCGAACTGGCCCGACCCACCCGTCTGCTTCTTGTGGGTGTAGTCGTACTTGTCGACCGTCTTGCGGATCGTCTCGCGGTACGCCACCTGCGGCTTGCCGATGTTGGCCTCGACCTTGAACTCGCGGCGCATCCGGTCGACCAGGATGTCCAGGTGCAGCTCGCCCATGCCGGCGATGATCGTCTGACCCGTCTCCTCGTCCAGGTTGACCCGGAAGGTCGGGTCCTCCTCGGCGAGCTTCTGGATCGCGGTCGACAGCTTCTCCTGGTCGGCCTTGGTCTTCGGCTCGATGGCCACCTGGATGACCGGCTCCGGGAAGGTCATCGACTCGAGGACGATCTTCTCGTTCGGGTCGCACAGGGTCTCGCCGGTCGTGGTGTCCTTCAGGCCGATCACCGCGTAGATGTGGCCGGCGAGCGCCTCCGTGACCGGGTTCTCCTTGTTGGCGTGCATCTGGAAGATCTTCCCGATGCGCTCCTTGCGGTCCTTGGTCGAGTTGATGACCTGGGAGCCGCTGGCGACCTTGCCCGAGTAGACCCGGACGTAGGTGAGCTTGCCGAAGAACGGGTGCACGGCGATCTTGAAGGCCAGCGCGGAGAACGGCTCGTCGGTCGACGGCTTGCGGAACGCCGCCGTCTCCCCGTCGGTCAGCGTGCCCTCGACCGGCGGCAGGTCCAGCGGCGAGGGCAGGTAGTCGATCACCGCGTCGAGCATGGGCTGGACGCCCTTGTTCTTGAACGCGGAGCCGCACAGCACCGGGTAGGCGGTGCCCTCGTTGACGATCTTCCGGATACCCTGCTTGATCTGGTCGACGGTGAGCTCCTCACCGCCGAGGTAGGCCTCCATCAGCTCGTCGTCGGTCTCGGCGACCGCCTCGATCAGCTGCTCGCGGTACTCGTTGGCCCGCTCGACCAGGTCGGCCGGGATCTCCTCGATGGTGTAGTCCTCGCCCTTCTGGACCTCACCACGCCAGGTCAGGGCGCGCATGTTCACCAGGTCGACGACGCCGATGAAGTCACTCTCGGCGCCGATCGGCAGCTGGATCGGCAGGGGCTTGGCACCGAGGCGCTCGGAGATGGTGCGGATGGTGTAGTAGAAGTCCGCGCCGAGCTTGTCCATCTTGTTGACGAAACAAATGCGCGGGACGTCGTACTTGGTGGCCTGCCGCCAGACCTGCTCGGACTGCGGCTCGACCCCCTCCTTGCCGTCGAACACCGCGACCGCGCCGTCGAGCACCCGCAGGTTGCGCTCCACCTCGACGGTGAAGTCGACATGCCCGGGGGTGTCGATCAGGTTGATCTGGTGGTCCTTCCAGAAGCAGGTCGTCGCGGCCGACGTGATCGTGATGCCGCGCTCCTGCTCCTGCTCCATCCAGTCCATGACGGCGGCGCCGTCGTGCACCTCACCGATCTTGTAGCTGATCCCGGTGTAGAACAGGATCCGCTCGGTCGTCGTGGTCTTGCCCGCGTCGATGTGGGCCATGATCCCGATGTTGCGGACCTTGGCCAGGTCGGTAAGCACGTCCTGTGCCACGGGTGTCTTCCCCTGTCTTGAATCAGCGGTGGTGCGGCCGGGAGCCTGTTTGGCCGCGGGCCGTCACCAGCGGTAGTGGGCGAAGGCCTTGTTCGACTCCGCCATCTTGTGCGTGTCCTCGCGGCGCTTGACGCTCGCCCCGAGGCCGTTGCTCGCGTCGAGCAGCTCGTTCATCAGGCGCTCGACCATGGTCTTCTCCCGGCGCTGACGCGAGAAGTTGACCAGCCAGCGCAGCGCCAGCGTCGTGGAGCGGCCCGGCTTGACCTCGATCGGCACCTGGTAGGTGGCGCCACCGACGCGGCGGCTCTTCACCTCGATGGTCGGCTTGACGTTGTCCAGCGCACGCTTGAGCGTGACCACCGGGTCGGTGCCGGTCTTCTCGCGCGCGCCCTCGAGGGCCTCGTACACGATCTTCTCGGCGACCGAGCGCTTGCCGTCCCGGAGCACCTTGTTGACCAGCTGGGTGACCAGCGGGGAGCTGTAGACGGGGTCGGAGATCAGCGGGCGCCGGGGCGCGGGTCCCTTGCGGGGCATCTCAGCTCTTCTCCTTCTTCGCGCCGTAGCGGCTGCGAGCCTGCTTGCGGTTCTTCACGCCCTGCGTGTCCAGCGAGCCGCGGATGATCTTGTAGCGCACGCCGGGAAGATCCTTCACCCGGCCGCCGCGCACCAGGACCATCGAGTGCTCCTGCAGGTTGTGGCCCTCACCCGGGATGTAGGCCGTGACCTCGATGCCGCTGGTCAGCTTGACGCGCGCGACCTTGCGCAGCGCGGAGTTCGGCTTCTTGGGGGTGGTGGTGTACACGCGGGTGCACACGCCACGCCGCTGCGGGCTTCCCTTGAGGGCCGCAGTCTTCTGCTTGGCGACCTTGTCCTGGCGGCCCTTACGGACCAGCTGCTGGATCGTGGGCATGGACCGGCTTTCTCTACTGGTGTAGCTACTGCTTGTGGTCGGTGCTGCTTTCGCGTCCCGCCGCACCTCGCCGTATCACGAGGTCGGGCGTGTCGCCCTTCCTCATAACGCTCGGGCAGGATCAAATCATCCCTACGAGGCTCGGAAGGAACTCCGCGGTTACTGCCGGGTGTCCACTCGGGTGGACCTCCGCGCACAGGCACGCGGATCGACCCGACCTGGGCCGGGCGCGAGTACCAAAGATACCCGGCGCTCCAACGAGGGTCAAAACCGGGGTACCCGGCGCTCGAGCCGGCATCGACGCCTGCAAACTACGGGCCTGCTATATCCACCCCCGTGCCGCGAACGGCGGGCTCTTCCGCCCCGTCACCGGCGCCCCGCGACCCGGCCGGTGGCCGCCTGACGCCGGTTCGTACGGTACCCGCGCCCCGGCGACGTCGCACGGCGGCGCGCTACCCGGTCGCGCCCACGTCGTGCAGGTGGTGGACGGGGTCGTGCAGCAGGTAGCGGGCGAAGGTGTCGATGGTGAAGCGGGCGCCGTCGCTGCGTGAGCCGGGGCGGGTCCAGTCGTCGACCCGTTCGAAGGCCGCGGCGAGCGTCTCGGCCGACTCGACGAGCTCGGCGGCGACCGTCGCCGGGTCCTGCTCGCCGTAGCGGTCCCGCACGGCCGTCTCGTCCTGGTCCCAGTTCGGGTAGTGCGGGTCGTCCTCGGTGCGCATGAGGTGCAGGCGTTCGGCGAACACCCGGAAGACGTCCCGGACGTGGCAGCCGTACTCCAGCGGCGACCACCGGTCGGGCTCGGGTCGGCGGCGGGCCTCGGGGGCGGCGAGCACGGCCGGCCAGGCAGCGGCGTTGCGCCGGAGCAGGGCCGGGACCTCCGGTCCGCTGACCGTGTTGCCGTCGTACCCGCACTCCGGGCACGGCCGCTCGATGACCCAGGTCCAGTCCTTGGTGTCCGGCTTCAGCACCTCGCAAGCATCCCCCGCGGCTCCGGCGGACACCAGCCAGCGTTGCTAACGCCGGGTTAAGCGTTGCTTGCCCCATCGGGATAATGGGCGCACCGGGGCCTTGCAGGCCGTAACTTGCCGACTGGGGAGGCAACACGGAGCGCCGCAACAACTTCCCGCCGCGGGTGGTGCAGATCCTGCGCGACGGCGATCGGCGGATCCGGTCGCTCCCACCGGGTGACCACCACCTGCGGTACGACTACCTCCGCGCGACCATGGCGAAGATCGCGCAGGTCGACGCGTTCTATGTCGGCTTCTACCGCGACGACGAGAACATCGCCTATCCGTACGCCTTCGACCTCGAGGAGTACGACACCCCGAGCGTCGCGACCTACGGCCCCAACGGCCTGGGTGCCTGGCTGCTCAAGCACAAGAAGACCTACACCTACTCGATGGACCAGGGGCGGCTGCTCAACGCCGGGCACCGGTTCGGGGACACGACGCGGTCCTGCCGCGACGTGGTGACCGTTCCGCTCATCGAGGAGAGCACCGGCGTGGCGGCCGTACTCGGCATGGCCTCGATGCAGTCCTACACCCCGGACGTCTACGACGAGCACGCCGTGCTGGCCTTCGAGTGGTTGTGCCGCACGATCGTCGCGCTGATCCGCCGGGAGCACGAGGACGCCCAGAACCAGCGCAACCTCGACTTCCTGCCGGCGGAGGGCGAGGGCGTCGGCCCCACGTTCGCCGACGTGGTCGTCGACTTCACCGACCGGCTGGGGGCCGTGCGCTCGGCGCTCGCCAGGGTGCGGGAGACCGCGCTGGCCGGCGGCGACGTCATCGGCGGCATCGAGGAGGTGGACCAGCTGTGCATGCGCGTGCAGCAGGAGACCTTCGCGGTGCTCACCCGCCCCTCGGTCGACGCGATGGAGCCCCTGGCCCTGCTCACCACGCGCGAGCGGGAGATCGCGGACCTGATCGGGGCGCGGATGAGCAACCAGCAGATCGCGGAGACGCTCACGATCTCCCTGCCCACGGTGAAGTCCCACGTGTACAACATCATGCGGAAGTTCGAGGTCAGACAGCGTTCGGAGATCGCAGCCAAGCTACGGCCGTTCGGCTACTCAGACTTGGTATGAGCCGGGGGGCGGACAACTCCAGTCCCCCGGCCCATGGCCCGCGCACCCCCGTGACCGAATACTGCGTACCGTCCGGTTTCCTGCCCCCTGTCGTGACGGGCGGTGAGCGTGCGTGTCGCTGTTCGGCCACCACCAGAAATGGCACGAGAGTGCCGTTCGCGACGCCGAGGCCGGCGGCAAGGTCTGCCTGGTCCGCCTCCCCAGCCTGACCGAGCAGGAGGTGGCCGCGGCGATCGCGGCCTATGAGGAGTGCGGCTGGAAGGTCGACCGGCTCGCCGCGACCGAGGTCCTGCTGCCCACCGAGGAGACCCCGGCCGACGAGCACCCCGAGGAGCCCCGCACGGCGGTGACCTACCACCTGCTGTTCCGCCGGTCCGAGGACGAACCACCGGGCACCTGAGTTCCCTCCGGGAAGGGAAAAGACGACGGGCCCCGGGAGCTGGTGCTCCCGGGGCCCGTCGTTGCCTGCGCGCCCTCGACTACCGGTAGTCGCGACCGAAGTCGTAGTCGTCCAGCGGAACAGCCGCACCGGTGCCCGTACCGAACACGTCCGGGGTGTAGTAGCCGTCGTCGTAGGACGGGATCGCGTACGCGGCGACCCTGGCCTCCTCGGTCGGCTGGACCTGGATGTTGCGGTACTTGTTGATGCCCGTGCCGGCCGGGATCAGCTTTCCGATGATCACGTTCTCCTTGAGGCCGACGAGCCGGTCGGAACGGCCGTTGATGGCCGCGTCCGTCAGCACGCGGGTGGTCTCCTGGAAGCTGGCCGCCGACAGCCACGAGTCCGTGGCCAACGACGCCTTCGTGATACCCATCAGCACCGGTCGACCCGAGGCGGGCTCACCGCCGGCCGCGACGACACGGCGGTTCTCCGACTCGAACTCGGCACGCTCGACCAGGGCGCCGGGAAGGAACTCGGCGGCGCCCGAGTCGAGGATCGTGACCCGCCGGAGCATCTGGCGGACGATCACCTCGATGTGCTTGTCGTGGATCGACACACCCTGGGCCCGGTACACCTTCTGGACCTCGTCCACCAGGTGCAGCTGGGCCTCACGCGGACCCATCACGCGCAGCACCTCGTGCGGGTCGGGCGTGCCCTCGAGCAGCTGCTGGCCGACCGACACGTGGTCGCCGTCGGACAGCGGGCCGTCCGGGGTGACCGCGAGCCGCTGACGCTTGGACAGCTTGTCGAAGATGATCTCCTCGCTGCCGTCGTCCGGGATCAGCGTGATCTTCCAGAACCGGTCGCCGTCCTCGATCCGCACCCGGCCGTCGACGTCCGCGATCGGCGCCTTGCCCTTCGGGATACGGGCCTCGAACAGCTCCTGCACACGCGGCAGACCGGTGGTGATGTCGTCTCCCGCGACGCCACCCTGGTGGAAGGTACGCATCGTCAGCTGCGTACCCGGCTCACCGATGGACTGCGCCGCGACGATGCCGACCGCCTCGCCGACGTCCACCAGCTGCCCGGTCGCCATGGACCGGCCGTAGCAGGTGGCACACACACCGACGGCCGACTCGCAGGTGAGCACGCTGCGGACCTTCGCCCGGGTGACCCCGGAGGTGACCAGCTTCTCGATCGCCGGGTCGCCGAGGTCGTCACCGCGGTTGAGCAGGACGTTGCCGTCCGCATCGGTGATCTCCTCGGCCAGCGTGCGCGCGTAGACGCTGGTCTCCACGTGCTGGTCGCGGATGACCAGACCGTCCGGACCGGCCGCGCCGATGGTCATGTTGATACCGCGGCTGGTGCCGCAGTCGACCTCGCGCACGATGACGTCCTGCGAGACGTCCACCAGACGCCGGGTCAGGTAACCCGAGTCGGCGGTCCGCAGCGCGGTGTCGGCCAGACCCTTGCGGGCACCGTGCGTGGCGATGAAGTACTCCAGCACCGACAGGCCCTCGCGGAAGTTGGACTTGATCGGCCGCGGGATGTACTCACCCTTCGGGTTGGACACCAGACCACGCATACCGGCCAGCGACCGGACCTGGGTCATGTTGCCCGCCGCACCCGACTTCACGATCATCGGGATCGGGTTGTCGTCGGGGAAGTTGGCCTCCATGGCCTCGGCGACCTCCTCGGTCGCCTGGCCCCAGACCTTGACCAGCTCGTTGTTGCGCTCCGCGTGGGAGAGCTGACCGCGCTGGTACCGCTTCTCGACGGCGTCGGCCTTCTGCTCGTAGGAGTCCAGGATCTGCTGCTTGGTCGGCGGCACCACCACGTCGGAGATCGCGATCGTGACACCGGACCGGGTGGCCCAGTGGAATCCCGCGTCCTTGAGCTTGTCCAGCGTCCGCGCCACGGTGACCATCGGGTACCGCTCCGCGAGGTCGTTCACGATCGCCGCCTGCCGCTTCTTGGGCATCGGCTCGTTCATGAACGGGTAGTCCTCGGGCAGGAGGTCGTTGAACAGCACCCGGCCCAGCGTGGTCTGCGCGAGCCACGGCTGACCCGGCTCCCAACCCTCCGGCTTGTCCGCCGAGTTCGGCGCGCGGTCGGTGATCCGCACCTTGATCGGCGACTGGAGGTCGATCACCTTGCGGTCGAAGGCCATGATGGCCTCGGCCGGCGAGGAGAACGCCTGCCCGGCACCGAGACCCTCCTCCTTGAGGCGGGTCAGGTGGAACAGACCGGTCACCATGTCCAGTCGCGGCATGGCCAGCGGACGACCCGAGGCCGGCGACAGGATGTTGTTCGACGACAGCATCAGGACCCGAGCCTCGGCCTGGGCCTCCGCCGACAGCGGCAGGTGCACCGCCATCTGGTCGCCGTCGAAGTCGGCGTTGAACGCCTCGCAGACCAGCGGGTGCAGCTGGATGGCCTTGCCCTCCACCAGCTGCGGCTCGAAGGCCTGGATGCCGAGGCGGTGCAGCGTCGGCGCGCGGTTGAGCATCACCGGGTGCTCGGTGATGACCTCCTCCAGCACGTCCCACACCGCCGGCCGGGCGCGCTCCACCATCCGCTTGGCCGACTTGATGTTCTGCGCGTGGTTGAGGTCCACGAGCCGCTTCATCACGAACGGCTTGAACAGCTCGAGCGCCATCGCCTTGGGCAGACCGCACTGGTGCAGCTTGAGCTGCGGACCGACCACGATGACCGAACGGCCGGAGTAGTCGACGCGCTTGCCGAGCAGGTTCTGCCGGAACCGACCCTGCTTGCCCTTGAGCAGGTCGGACAGCGACTTCAGCGGCCGGTTGCCCGGACCGGTGACCGGACGGCCGCGGCGGCCGTTGTCGAACAGCGCGTCGACGGCCTCCTGCAGCATCCGCTTCTCGTTGTTCACGATGATCTCGGGCGCGCCGAGGTCGATCAGCCGCTTGAGCCGGTTGTTCCGGTTGATCACGCGGCGGTAGAGGTCGTTCAGGTCCGAGGTGGCGAACCGGCCACCGTCGAGCTGGACCATCGGCCGCAGGTCCGGCGGGATCACCGGGATGCAGTCGAGGACCATGCCCATCGGCGAGTTGTTCGTCTGCGAGAACGCCGCGACGACCTTGAGCCGCTTGAGGGCGCGGAGCTTCTTCTGCCCCTTGCCGTTGCGGATCGTGTCGCGCAGGTTCTCGGCCTCGGCCTCCACGTCGAAGTCCGCGGCCAGCCGCTGGATCGCCTCGGCACCCATCGAGCCGGTGAAGTAGTCGCCGTAGCGGTCGATCAGCTCGCGGTAGAGCACCTCGTCGGCGATGAGCTGCTTGGGCTCCAGCTTGGTGAAGGTGCTCCAGATCTCGTCGAGCCGGTCCAGCTCGCGCTGGGCCCGGTCGCGGAGCTGGCGCATCTCCCGCTCGCCGCCCTCCTTGACCTTGCGGCGGACGTCGCTCTTGGCGCCCTCCTCCTCGAGCGCGGCCAGGTCGGCCTCGAGCTTCTGGGCCCGGGCCTCGATGTCCGCGTCGCGGCGGTTCTCGACCTGCTTGCGCTCGACCCCGATCTCGCTCTCCAGGGTCGCCAGGTCGTTGTGCCGCAGCTCGGGGTTCACCGAGGTGATCACGTAGGCGGCGAAGTAGATGATCTTCTCGAGGTCCTTCGGGGCCAGGTCGAGCAGGTAGCCCAGGCGCGAGGGAACGCCCTTGAAGTACCAGATGTGGGTGACCGGCGCGGCCAGCTCGATGTGGCCCATCCGCTCGCGGCGCACCTTCGCGCGGGTGACCTCGACGCCACAGCGCTCACAGATGATGCCCTTGAAGCGGACGCGCTTGTACTTGCCGCAGTAGCACTCCCAGTCCCGGGTCGGACCGAAGATCTTCTCGCAGAAGAGTCCGTCCTTCTCGGGCTTGAGGGTCCGGTAGTTGATCGTCTCGGGCTTCTTCACCTCGCCGAAGGACCACTGGCGGATGTCGTCCGCGGTCGCCAGGCCGATGCGAAGCTCATCGAAGAAGTTCACGTCCAACACGTGGGGTCTTCCCCTTTTTGTTTGTTGAAGCCTTGGTACTAGGGAGTCGAGTTCACAGTCGGCGGCTAATTCACTACGTCGTCGACGCTCGGGGACTCGTTGCGGGACAGGTTGATGCCAAGGTTGGCAGCCGCCCGCTCGAGGTCCTCGTCGTCACCGTCGCGCATCTCGATCGCGGCGCCGTCGCTGGAGAGGACCTCCACGTTCAGGCACAGCGACTGGAGCTCCTTGAGGAGCACCTTGAACGACTCCGGGATACCGGGCTCCGGGATGTTCTCGCCCTTGACGATGGCCTCGTAGACCTTCACGCGGCCGAGCACGTCGTCGGACTTGATCGTGAGCAGTTCCTGCAGCGTGTACGCGGCGCCGTAGGCCTGCATGGCCCAGCACTCCATCTCACCGAAGCGCTGGCCACCGAACTGAGCCTTACCGCCGAGCGGCTGCTGGGTGATCATCGAGTACGGGCCGGTCGACCGGGCGTGGATCTTGTCGTCCACCAGGTGGTGCAGCTTCAGGATGTACATGTAGCCGACCGCCACCGGGAACGGGAACGGCTCGCCGGAACGCCCGTCGAACAGCGTCGCCTTGCCGTTCTCGCCGACCATCCGCTCGCCGTCCCGGTTGGGCCGGGTCGAGCCGAGCAGACCGGTGAGCTCGTGCTCCTTCGCGCCGTCGAACACCGGGGTCGCGGTGTGCGTGCCGGGCGCGACGTCGTAGAGCTCCTCGGGCAGGTCCTTGGCCCACTCCGGGTTGCCCTCGATCTGCCAGCCCTGCGAGGCGAGCCAGCCGAGGTGCAGCTCGAGCACCTGGCCGATGTTCATCCGTCGCGGAACACCGTGGGTGTTCAGCACGACGTCGACCGGGGTGCCGTCCGGCAGGAACGGCATGTCCTCGGCATTGAGCACCTTGCCGATGACGCCCTTGTTGCCGTGCCGGCCGGCGAGCTTGTCGCCGTCCTGGATCTTGCGCTTCTGCGCCACGTACACCCGGACCAGCTCGTTCACGCCCGGGGGCAGCTCGTCCTCGTCCTCCCGGGAGAACACCCGGATGCCGATGACCTTGCCGGTCTCACCGTGCGGCACCTTGAGCGAGGTGTCGCGCACCTCGCGCGCCTTCTCACCGAAGATCGCGCGGAGCAGGCGCTCCTCTGGGGTCAGCTCGGTCTCGCCCTTGGGCGTGACCTTGCCGACCAGGATGTCGCCGTCGCCGACCTCGGCACCGATGCGGATGATGCCGCGCTCGTCCAGGTCCGCGAGGACCTCCTCGGAGACGTTCGGGATGTCCCGGGTGATCTCCTCGGCGCCGAGCTTGGTGTCACGGGCGTCGATCTCGTGCTCCTCGATGTGGATCGAGGTGAGCACGTCGTCCTGGATGAGCCGCTGCGAGATGACGATGGCGTCCTCGTAATTGTGGCCTTCCCAGGGCATGATCGCGACGAGCAGGTTCTTGCCGAGCGCCATCTCGCCGTTCTCGGTGCACGGACCATCGGCGATGACCTGACCGGCCAGGACCCTGTCGCCCTCGGAGACGATCGGCCGCTGGTTGACGCAGGTGCCCTGGTTGGACCGGCGGAACTTGTGCAGGCCGTAGGTGCGGCGGCTGCCGTCGTCGGCCATCACCGTGATGAAGTCGGCGGACAGCTCCTCGACGACACCGTCCTTCTCGGCCACCACGACGTCACCGGCGTCGACCGCGGCACGCAGTTCGGTGCCGGTGCCCACCAGCGGGGACTCGCTGCGCAGCAGCGGCACCGCCTGGCGCTGCATGTTCGCGCCCATCAGGGCGCGGTTGGCGTCGTCGTGCTCGAGGAACGGGATCATCGCGGTCGCGACCGAGACCATCTGCCGCGGTGAGACGTCCATGTAGTCGACGTCGAACGGCTCGATGAACTCGACCTCGCCGCCCTTCTTGCGAACCAGCACGCGGTCCTCGACGAAGTGACCCTGCTCGTCGAGCGGCGCGTTGGCCTGCGCGATGACGTGCCGGTCCTCCTCGTCGGCGGTCAGGTAGTCGATCTGGTCGGTGACCTGGCCCTCGATGACCTTGCGGTACGGCGTCTCGATGAAGCCGAACGGGTTGACCCGCCCGTAGCTCGACAGCGAGCCGATCAGGCCGATGTTCGGGCCTTCCGGCGTCTCGATCGGGCACATGCGGCCGTAGTGGCTGTGGTGGACGTCGCGGACCTCCATGCCGGCACGCTCACGGGACAGACCACCGGGGCCGAGCGCGGACAGGCGGCGCTTGTGCGTCAGGCCCGCGATCGGGTTGGTCTGGTCCATGAACTGCGACAGCTGCGAGGTGCCGAAGAACTCCTTGATCGCCGCCACGACGGGACGGATGTTGATCAGAGTCTGCGGGGTGATCGCCTCGACGTCCTGGGTGGTCATCCGCTCGCGGACGACGCGCTCCATGCGGGACAGGCCGACCCGGATCTGGTTCTGGATCAGCTCGCCGACCGTGCGCAGGCGGCGGTTGCCGAAGTGGTCGATGTCGTCGACCTCGACCGGCACCTCGTTGCCCTCGATCGTCATCGTGGTCTCGCCGGCGTGCAGGCGGACCAGGTACTCGATCGTGGTGACGATGTCTTCCTCGGTGAGCACGCCCACGTCGTTGGCGGTGGTCAGGCCCAGCTTCTTGTTGACCTTGTACCGGCCCACCTTGGCCAGGTCGTACCGCTTGTCCTTGAAGAACAGGTTCTCCAGCAGCGTCTGCGCGGACTCCTTGGTCGGCGGCTCACCCGGGCGCAGCTTGCGGTAGATGTCGAGCAGCGCCTCGTCGGTGCCGGCCGTGTGGTCCTTCTCCAGGGTGGCGAGCAGCGTCTCGGAGAAGTGGAAGCGCTCGCGGATCTGCTCGGTGCTCCAGCCGAGGGCCTTGAGCAGCACCGTCACCGGCTGGCGACGCTTGCGGTCGATCCGGACACCGACGGTGTCGCGCTTGTCGACGTCGAACTCGAGCCACGCGCCGCGGCTCGGGATGACCTTGACGCTGAAGACGTCCTTGTCGGTGGTCTTGTCCACGTTGGTGTCGAAGTACACGCCGGGCGAGCGGACCAACTGGGAGACCACGACACGCTCGGTGCCGTTGATGATGAACGTGCCCTTGTCGGTCATGACCGGGAAGTCACCCATGAACACGGTCTGGCTCTTGATCTCGCCAGTGCTGTGGTTGGTGAACTCGGCGGTGACGAACAGCGGGGCCGCGTACGTCATGTCCTTGTCCTTGCACTCCTCGACGGAGGCCTTGACCTCGTCGAAGCGCGGGTCGGAGAAGGAGAGGGACATCGAGCCGGAGAAGTCCTCGATGGGTGAGATCTCGTTCAGCACCTCTTCGAGGCCGCCAACGGGGTTCTCGTCACCGGCGTCGACACGGCGCTGGAACCACGCCTCGTCACCGGTGAACCACTGGAACGATTGGATCTGCAGGTCGAGCAGGTTGGGCGTACCCAGGGGCTCCCGGATCTTCGCGAACGAGACCCGGAGAGGCGCTCCGGGGATACCCGAGTTCGACATGGTGGAGTTGGTCGCAGCAGTGGCCTTGGTCGCGCGGGAGACTGCCAAGATGCGTCCTTCCAGGACTATGTGCGGTCGAGCAGCCTGGTTAGCAACTGTAACTAAGCTGGTCAGGGGTGCGGTCGTGCCCAACAGTCTAGGGCATGCGAAAGTGGGCAGCGCAAAGGGGCAGTCTAGCCGTGAAGTCGGCGACTGTCTAGGCCCGCACTCAACCGTCCTCCCCGCCGAAGGCGCGCTCGGTGAATAGCGTGACCCGGGGGCGACTTTGAGTCAAGATGGCGCGCCAGGAAGCCACCCTGATTCCACCGCGACGTCAGCCACGTTTCAGCACTTGGGAGCCGGTTGGCCGGTGAGCAGCTGCTGGTCGAACATGTTGAACTCGGTGATCTTCCAGCGGTTGTCCTCGCGGTGGGCCAGGACACCGAACTGTGCCTCCCCCGCGACCGACTTGTTGGTGTCGACGCGGGTGGAGCTCTGGTCGATGAAGACGAGGGCCTCGGCGCGGTCCCCGTCCAGCCGGACCAGCGCGATGCTGCGGACCGCGGTGGCCATGATGATCTTCTGCTTGGGGGCCAACTCCTGGACCTGGCCGAAGAGCTGGTCGTACTCGCAGCGGGCCTTGCCGGTGAGCACCGCGTCCACGGCTCGCTCGGTGCTGGCGAGGTCGGTGTAGTTGTAGCTGAAGGTGTCCTCGACGGCCGACGTGAGCTGCCCGATGACCTCGCTGGTGGTGGCCGGGTCGGTCAGCGCGGTGTTGGCGTCCCCGCTGGCCAGCGCGTTCGCCTCGCCCCGGAACCAGACGGCCAGACCGACCAGGACCACGGCCACGAGAGCGAGCACACCGGCGACCGCGAGCCGGTTGGCGCGGCGGCGGGGGGTGGTGGAGGTGGGGAGGGGGGCGAGCGCGGCCTCGGCCTCGGCGGCCGAGAGGTCCTCGGGTCGGGCCGTGCCGGCCGTGCGGCGCTTGCCGGCGGGGCGGGAGGGTTTGGGAGCGGTTTGGGTTTCGGCGGTGCCTGGCTCGGTGTCGGTGGTGGGCTTGTCGGTGGTGACCTTGTCGGTGGTGGGCTCGGTGCCGGCCCTGGTGGCGGCGTCGGCGGGCTCGGTGGTGGGCTCGGGACCGGTGCCTAAGTCCACGTCGGCGGTCTGCTCGGTCCAGCCCTGGGACGGTGCGCCCGCCGCGACGGTGTCATCGGCGGTGTCTCCGGCGGTGTCGTCGGCCTCGCCGGGGCGGGGCTCGGGCATCTCCTGGTCACCCGCCGACCGTCGCGGCGGCGGCAGGGTGGGCACCGGCCGGGGACGCCGGTCGCGTGGTGCCGGCAGGCTCACTCCGCTCGAAGGCTTCTCCCGGCCCTCGGCCCGCGTGGACTCATCGGCCAACGCGTCCCCAGGAGCAGCGTCCCCAGGAGCAGCGTCCCCAGGAGCAGCGTCCCCAGGAGCAGCGTCCCCAGGAGCAGCGTGGCCGTCCGCGGCGTCGGCACCAGCCGAGGTGGTCTCCTCCGGCGGTTGGGGAGAGGGGTTGTCCGCCGGGTTGGGGTGGGGGGCGTCGGGGCGGTTGCGGAGGCCGGCGACCCTGGGGCGGCGGGGCTGCGCGGACGCGGGGGTCGGGCGGCGGCGTGACGGTGGCACTGCTCGACGTCCTTTCGGCGGTGGGGACCTTCGAGGTGAGGACTGCTACTGGCCGGGCTGCGCGTAGGGGACCTTCCCGATGCCGTCCAGTTTCCAGCCGGCTTCCTCGGTGCGGACGAGGCTGGCCTCGATGCGCTGGTACTTGTCCACCGGCTCCCCGCCGCCGGTCGACACGGTGATCTTCACGGCCGCGATCACGACGGCCTTGCCCGACCGCTCGTCCAGCTCGCGCACGGCCGACGAGCGCACCTGGGCCGACGTCACCGACTTCGCATCGCGCAGCTGCTGCTTGTTCTCCTCGGAGAGCTTGCTGATCTCGGCGTGCAGGGCACCGGTCGTCGCGTCTGACCAGTCGGCCAGGCCCTGGTCCAGCTTCCGGTAGTCCAGCGTGTTCATTGTCTGGATCGCGGCCCTGGCGACGCGGTCGACCTCGTCACGGGTCCTGGAGTACTCCAGGCCGTCGTCGTTCGCCGCGTTGAACCAGGACACGCCGAACCAGACGGCGACCGACGCCGCGGCGACCAGCAGCGCCACCGCGGCACCCAGAGCGATCGTCGGCAGCCTCGGCGGGGGCTCGGGCGGCGCCTCGGCGGTGCCGGTGTCGTCGACCTCGGTCTCGGTGTCGGCCGCGGAAGTCATAACTCTCCAGGGTAGGCGGGGTCAGCCGGGCAGTCCCAGCAGGGCGGCGAGGCTCGGCTGGCGGTCGGTGCCGGGGAGCCCGAGGGTGCCGGGCAGGACCTCCGGCATCGGGCCGGTCTGGGCGGTCTGGTCCGGCGGCGCGGGCCTGGTCCCCGGGCGCTGCGGGCTCGGGGGCTGGCCGCCGAAGGGGGCGTTGGCCGAGCCGCGCACGTTGATCGGGCTGCCGGGCGGCTCGGCGCAGTAGGTGTTGGGCGGGACCGGGCTGCCGGTGCTGGTCTCGTCGGTGCCGTCGTGGCGGTCGGTCCGCTCGTAGCCGCGGGTGCACGGCGGCGGGTTGAACAGGTTGAGCACGAGCCCGAGGTGCACCTGCCCCGGGTCGTCGCCGAGCAGGCCCTGCCCCGCCGCGCTGAACAGCGGGTAGGACACGAGCATGTACTCCAGCCCGTCGGCCCGCCTGGCCAGGATGTCCGAGGTGGTCAGCAGGTTCGCGAACAGCACGGACAACCCCGGACCGGACTCGCGGAGCAGGTTGGTCACCGCGGTCGCCGCCCGCGGTGTCGCCGCCACCAGCCGACGCAGGTCCGGGTCGGAGTTCTTCAGCTGCTCCGACAGCGTCGCGAGGTCGCGGGCGAAGGAGGTGATGTTGTCCGCCTGGGCGTTCTGGGTGTCCAGCACCGTGCCGCCGTCGTTGATCAGCGCCACCGTCTGCGGCAGGTGCTCGGTGGCCATCCTGGTGAACTCGGCCGTACTGTCCAGCAGGACCTGCAGGTCGTCACCGGTGCCGGCGAACGCGAGGTCCAGCTCGTCCACCACCGTGCGCAGCGAGTCGGTCGGCACCGAGCTCGCCAGGCTGTCCAGGTCGCGGATCACCGCGTCGGTGGAGACCGGGGTGCTCGTCCGGTCCGCGGCGATCACCGAGGAGCCGGACAGGAACGGCTCGCCGTCGCGGCGGGGACGCAGGTCGACGTACTGCTCGCCGACCGCCGACCGGTTGGCGACGACCGCGTCGAGGTCCGCCGGGATCGGCGGCGCGTCCGGGTCGATCTCGAGGTCGACCCGCAGCCCGTCCTCGGTCAGCCGGATCTCCCCGACCCGACCCACGTTGAACCCGCGGTAGGTGACCTCGGCATTGGTGAAGATGCCACCGGACTCCTCGAGGTCCATCCGCGCGGTGTAGCCGTCGACCCCGAAGACCCGACCGAGGTCGGCGAACCGGAACAGCGCGTAGACCACGGCCACCACCGCGATCACGAAGAACGCGACGAGCTGCAGGCGCACCCGCTTGGTCAGCATCAGCGACCTCCCCCGAGGATGCCGTCGAGGATCCCGGCCAGGCCGCCGCCGCCGGACGAGCCACCGGAGGGCAGCTCGCCGACCGGCGGCGGGTCGCCGAGGACCGGCAGCGGCAGCTGCGGGAGCGCGGGCCCCTCCTCGCCACCGACCACGTCACCCACCACCGGCACCTCGCCCACCAGGTTGCCGATCGGGTTGTTCCGGCTGCGGGAGAGGTTGTCGAGGATCGTCTGCAGGTTGAGGTCGATCTTGGCGTAGAGGTTGAAGTAGTCCCCGTGCACGCCGTTCACGGCCTCGTCGGTGAACGGCAGGGTGAACAGCAGCTCGAGCGACTTCGGCAGGTCCGCACCGGCCTCGCCGAGCTTGCGCAGCGACGGTGTCAGCGCCTTGAGGTCGGCGACCAGGTCCTCCTGGCTCGCGTCGACGGTGCGGATCGCGACGTCGGACAGCGCCTGCAGCGACTGGAGCATCGTGACCAGCTGGCTCCGCTGGTCGGTGAGCACCTTCAGGCCCGGGCCGAGGTTGTCGATCACACCCGCGAGCCGGTCCTTCTCCTCGTTGAGGGTGCCGGCCAGCCGGTTCACCCCGTCGATGGCCCGGGTGATGTCCGACTTGCTCTCGTCGAGTGTCGACACGAGGGTGTCGACGCTGTCCAGCGTGCGCCGGAGGTCGGCCTCCTTGCCGGACAGGGCCGCGTTGAGCTCCTGGGCGATGCTCTGCAGCTGCTCGATGCCGCCGCCGTTGAGCAGCATCGACAACGCACCGAGCACCTCCTCGATCTCGGTGTTGCGGTTGGTGCGCTCGAGCGGGATCAGCGCGCCGTCGGCGAGCCGGCCGGCGGCCTTCTCCGGGGGCGGCGGGGAGAGCTCGACGTACTTCTCCCCCAGCAGGCTGGACTGGCGCAGCATCGCGAGCGCGTTGGCCGGCAGCTCCACGTCGCCGTTGACCCGCATCGTCACCTCCGCCGTCCAGCCGTCCGGGGCGAGCCGGACGTCCTCCACCCGGCCGACCGGCACCTCGTTGACCTTCACTCCGGACTGCGGGACCAGGTCGAGCACGTCGGCGAACCGGGCGCGGACAGTGAACGGGTGGTCCCCGAGGTCGGCACCGCCGGGCAGCGGCAGGTCGTAGATGCTCGTGAAGTCCGAGCACCCGGACAGCGCCAGCGATCCGGCGAGGACGGCGGTGAGAAGGGCCCTGCGCATCAGCTCCCACCTCCCTGTGGGCCGTAGAGCTGGGCCAGTGGCAGCGGAAGCGGCGGCAGCTGCCCGGACTGGAGCGCGGTCAGCACCTCGGCTGCCGAGGGCAGCGGTACCAGGCCCTCCACCACCGGCGCCAGGCCGTCGCAGGCGTCGGCGAGCACCGGCGGCAGCTGCGCTGGGGTGCCCTGGCGGACCAGGTTGCAGATCATCACGATCGGCGGTTGGGCGAGCTCGTTGAGGTCGGCCCGGGCGTCGAGCGTCCCCGAGGAGCCGTTGTAGCTGTTGATGATGTTGGACAGGGCGACCGGCGCGACGTCGAGCACCTCCGACAGGGCGGCCCGCTGGTCGACCAGCACCTGGGTGACCGAGGCCAGCTTGTCGACGTTGGACCGGAGCCGGGCCCGGTTGTCGTCGATGAACTGCTGCACCGCGCCCAGCGCGATCCCGAGCTGGCGCACCGCGGCGGCCAGGTCGTCGCGCTCGTCGGCGAGGAAGCGGCTGACCTCGGCGGCCTGCTCGTTGAACCGGCTCACCTGCTCGTCGGAGGCGGCCAGTGCCGAGGTGAACCGCTGGAGGTTGTCGACCGTCGCGAACAGGTCCTCGTCGCTGCCGGAGAGCGTCTCGGCCAGCTGCGAGAGCTGGGTGACCGTGGCGTTGAGCGAGGCCCCGTTGCCGTCGAGGTTGGCCGCGGCGGTGTCCAGCAGGTCGGACAGCGCGCCGTTGGCGTTGGCACCGTTGGGCCCGAGCGTCCTGCTCACCCGGTTGAGGCTCGCGTAGAGGTCGTCGACCTCGAGCGGGGTGGCGGTGCGGTCGGGCGGAAGCACGGTCCCCTCGGCCATCACCGGCCCGCCGGTGTAGGCGGGGGCGAACTGCACGTACCGGTCGCTGACCAGCGACGGCGCGACGATCGCCGCACCCGCCGTCGCCGGGATCCGCACCGAGCGGTCGACCAGCACCTCCACCCGCACCACGTCGCCCCGCGGCGCCACCGTGTCGACCTCGCCGACCCGCACGCCGAGCACCCGGACGTCGTTGCCCTCGTAGAGGCCGACGACGCCGGTGAACACCGCGACGTAGCGGCGCTGGTTGGCGTCGACCAGCAGCCACCACAGCGCGGCGGCGACCACCAGACCCATGACGACCGCGATCGTCGCACCGCGGGTGAGGCCGCGGCCCAGCCGGGACGCCCTCATGCCAGGCACCCCGTCGGGTTGACCGAGGCGGTCGACGGTGGGAGCAGGCCGCAGATGTAGTTGTCGAACCAGTGCCCGTTGCCCACGGCGTTGTTGAACAGCCGGATGAACGGGGCCATGTTCTGGATGCCCTCGGCGAGCGCGTCCTGGTTGCGTTGCAGCATGCCGGTCAGCTGGTCCAGGCTCGCCAGAACCGGTGCCAGCTGCTCGTTGTTGTCCTTGACCAGGCCCTGGAGCTCGGTCGCCAGGGCCTGCGTCCCGTCGAGCAGGGCGGTGATCGCGTCGCGGCGGCGGCTGACCTCGGCGAGCAGCAGGTTGCCGTCCTGGAGCAGCCGGACCACCTCCGCGTCACGTTCGGCCAGCGTCCTGCTGATCTGCTGGGTGTTGTCGAGCAGCGCGGCCAGCTGCTCGTCGCGCGAGGAGATCGTCTTCGACAGCGCCTGCAGCCCGGTCAGCGCGCCCCGCACGTCGTCGGGGGTGTCGGCGAAGGTCTCGGCGATCACCTCGAAGCTCTGCGCCAGCTGGGCGGTGTCGATCTGGTTGGTGGTCTCGGCGAGTCCGCGGAACGCCTCGACGACGTCGTAGGGCGCGGTCGTGCGCTCCCTCGGGATCCGGTCGGCGGGGTCGAGTACGTCACGGCCGGCCGGCTCGAGCGCGAGGTACTTCTGCCCGAGCACGGTCTTGATCTTGATAGCGGCCGAGGTCCGGTCCCCCACCCAGGCGTCCTTGACCTTGAACGTGACCACCACGCGGTCGCCCTCGAGCTCGATGTCGGAGACCTTGCCCACCTTCACCCCGGCGATGCGCACCTCGTCGTCCGGCTCGAGCCCGGCGGCCTCGGAGAACTCGGCGCTGTAGCTGGTGCCGCCGCCGATGATCGGCAGGTCGTCGCTGAACATCGCCACGGTGAACGCGAGGGCGAGCACGACCAGGCCGGCGATCCCGATCGGGATCGGGTTGCGGGAGCTGAACGACCTCATCGCGTGCACCTCTCCGCGCTGGCCGAGGAGATCGGCACGTCGATCGGCTGGGTGATGATGCCGGGGATGCCGACCGAGCCCTCCGCGGAGCAGAGGAAGAAGTTGAACCAGGAGCCGTAGCTCACCGTCCGGGTCAGCTTCGCGGTCTTCTCCGGCAGGAACTGGATGAAGTGCTCCACCACCTGCTCGCTGTCGTTGAGGTTGCCGACCAGCCCGCCGAGCGCGGCGATGTCCTGCTTGAGCGGCTCGCGGGCCTCGGTGAGCAGTCCCGCGGTGGTCTCGGCCAGGCCGCCGAGGGCCTCGACCGCGTCGCCGATCGGCTCCCGGTCCTGGGCCAGGCCGGACACCAGCTGCTGGACCTGGACGACCAGTGTCGACAGCTGGTCACCGCGGGCGTTGATCGTGTCCAGGGCGCTGTTGAGGTTGCCGATGACCTGCCCGATCACCTGGTCCTTCTCCGCGATCGTGGCGGTCAGGGAGGCGGTGTGGGCGAGCAGGGACTCGACGGTCCCGCCCTCCCCCTGCAGCACCTGGATGATCTCGTAGGAGAGCTGGTTGACGTCGTCCGGCGAGAGGGCCCGGAACAGCGGCTTGAACCCGTTGAACAACTCGGTCAGGTCCAGCGCCGGCCGGGTGCGCTCCAGTGGGATGGTCTCGTCGGGCTCGAGCACGTCGTTGGGGTCGCCGCCGGTGCCCTGGCCCAGCGTCAGGTAACGCTGGCCGACCAGGTTGCGGAACTTGATCTGCGCGGTGACCGACGCCGGGAGCCTGCGCCCGGACTCCACCGAGAACCGCACCTCGGCCTGGGTGCGCTCGACGATCGCGACCTCCTCGACCTGCCCGACCCGCACCCCGGCGATCCGCACGTCGTCGCCGGGCAGCAGCAGCGTCGCGTCGGTGAACCGGGCCCGGTAGCTCGTGGTCGACCCGAGGTCGACGTTGGCGATGCTGATCGCGAGCACGGCGGTGGCGCCGACCGTGACCAGGGTGAACACGATCAGCTTGACCAGCGGCGCGACGAGCCCCTTCACCGGAACCGCACCTCCGCACCGCGGTAGAGCGGCCCGACCAGCAGGCTCGACCAGGCCGGAACGCCCTCCGGCTCGACGCCCAGCCCGGGAGCCAGGATCTGGGCGAGGAAGTCCCGCTCGGCCGGTGAGTTGGGCAGCGAGTCGGACCCTGGGGCCGGCGCGGCGGACGGGCTGGTCGTGCCGGCGCCCGGCAGCAGGCCGTCCTGGGCCGTGCGGTTCGCCGGGCCGCGCGAGGTGCCGTCGCGCAGCTCCCCGTCCGGCGGCTGGTCGGGGAACGGGGTCCCCAGCTGGTCGGGGTCGTAGCAACGCGGGCCGCGGTGCTCGTCGAACTCGGGCTCGTCCTCGCCCGGCCGGTACGGGCCCTTGTCGACGACGACCTCCAGCGTGGCGTGCAGCCCTGGCTGGTCGGTGCCCGCGCCGAACACCGGGTCGGCCGCGTCGACCAGCCGCGCCATCTGCTCCAGGAAGCAGGGGTAGGACGGCGAGTACCTGGCCAGCAGCTCCAGCGTGCCGCGAGAGCTGTCGGCGAGCCGGATGAGGTTGTCGGAGTTGGCCCGCAGGAAGTTCTCCAGATCGCGGCTGGAGGTGGTCAGGTCGGCGAACAACGCACGCAGGGTGTCGCGCTGCTCGGCGATGGTGCGCGAGGTGACCGTGAGGTCCTCGAGCGCGGCCACGAAGTCGGGCACCGCCTCGGTGTAGGTGTCGCTGACCTGGACCAGGGCCCGCAGGTCGTGGGTCAGCTGCGGCACGTGCGGGTTGATCTCCTCGACCAGCCGGCCCAGCTCGACGAGGGTCTCACCGAGCCGCTCGCCACGGCCCTCGAGCGCGGTGGAGATCGCGGTCAGCGTCGTCGAGAGCTTCTGCGGCTGCACGGCCTGCAGCACCGGCAGCAGGTGGTCCAGGGCCTGGGAGAGCTCCACCGCGGGCGCCGAGCGGTCCTGCTCGATCCGGTCGCCCTCGGCCAGGTGCGCCGGGTCGGGCGCGGGCGGGATCTGCAGCGCCACGTACCGGTCGCCGAACAGGGTCTTGGGCACGAAGCGGGCGGTGACGTTGCGCGGGATCAGGTCGACCTTGTCCGGGTCCAGCGCCAGCTCCAGCTCCGAGCCCCGCTCGGTGGGTGTGATCGACCGGATCTCGCCGACGATCAGCCCCCGGACCTTCACGTCGCCGCGCACCTGGAGTTGGTTGCCGAGCTTGTCGGTCGCCAGGTGCACCCGCACGACCGGGGTGAACACCTTCGCGTACACGGCAACGGACAGGCCGACCAGCCCGGCGATCACGACGAGGAAGCCGAGGCCCAGCAGTCGGCGGCGGATCGTGGCCATGACCGGGGTCCTCATCCGCCGATCCTCACCGTGACCGTGGTCCCCCAGACGGCGAAGCCGATGAAGAAGTTCAGCAGCGCGGCGGTGACGATCGTGGTCCGGACCGAACGGCCGACCGCGACACCCACCCCGGCCGGCCCGCCGGAGGCCCGGTAGCCGTAGTAGCAGTGCACCAGGATGATCACCACGGCGAAGATCAGCACCTTGCCGAAGGACCAGAACACGTCCTCGGGCGGGAGGAACAGGTTGAAGTAGTGGTCGTAGGTGCCGGCCGACTGCCCGTAGAAGTAGACGACGATGGTCCGCGACGCGAGGTAGGAGCTGAGCAGGCCGATGATGTAGAGCGGGATCACCGCGACGAACCCGGCGATGATCCGCGTGGTCACCAGGAACGGCAGGCTCGGCACCCCCATGACCTCGAGCGCGTCGATCTCCTCGGAGATCCGCATCGCGCCGAGCTGGGCGGTGAACCCGGCGCCGACCGTCGCCGACAGCGCGAGCCCGGCGACCAGCGGTGCCACCTCGCGGGTGTTGATGTAGGCCGAGGCGAACCCGGAGAACGCGGCGGTGCCGATCTGGTCCAGCGCGGCGTAGCCCTGCAGGCCGACGACCGTGCCGGTGAACACGGTCATCCCGATCATCACGCCGATCGTGCCGCCGATCACCGCCAGCGCACCGGAGCCGAAGCTCACCTCGGCCAGGATCCGCATCGTCTCGCGCAGGTAGCGGCGCAGCGTGCGCGGGATCCAGGCGAGCGCGCGCAGGTAGAACGACAGCTGGTCGCCCAGGGTGTCCAGCCAGGTCAGCGGGGCTGAGGCCACCCGCCGTGCGGTGTCGGTGAAGGAGGGCAAGCTCAGCTCCCCTTCTGCGGGACGACCGAGAGGTACACGGCGGTCAGCACGAAGTTGACGAAGAACAGCAGCAGGAACGTGATCACCACGGACTGGTTGACCGCGTCGCCGACACCCTTCGGCCCGCCCTTGGGGTTCAGGCCGCGGTAGGCCGCGACCACCCCGGCGATGAAGCCGAAGATCAGCGCCTTGATCTCGCTGATCCACAGGTCCGGCAGCTGGGCGAGGGCGGAGAAGCTGGCGAGGTAGGCACCCGGCGTGCCGCCCTGGAGCACCACGTTGAAGAAGTAGCTGCCGAGCACACCGACGACCGACACCAGGCCGTTGAGCAGCACCGCGACCACCATCGTCGCGAGCACCCTCGGCACGACCAGCCGCTGGATCGGGTTGACGCCGAGCACCTGCATGGCGTCGATCTCCTCGCGGATGGTCCGCGCGCCGAGGTCCGCGCAGATCGCCGAGCCGCCCGCGCCGGCCACCATCAGGGCGGTCACCAGCGGCGCCGCCTGCTGGATGATCGCCAGTACCGCCGCCGCGCCGGTGAACGACTGGGCGCCGAGCTGGACGATGAGGTTGCCCAGCTGCAGGGCGACGACCGCACCGAACGGGATCGCGACGAGCGCCGTCGGCAGGATCGTCACGCTGGCGATGAACCAGCACTGCTGGATGAACTCCCGCACCTGGAAGGGCCGCCGGAAGGTGTTCACCACGACGTCCAGGGCCAGGGCGAACAGCCGGCCGGTCTCCCGCAGCGCCCCGGCACCGGGGAAGGAAGCCTGTGCCGTCCGAGCCGTCATGCACCACCACCGGACCCGTCCGGCGGGTCGGTACGCCAGTTCGACTTCGGCAGCCGGGCGATCTCGGCGGGTGCCTCGCCGGCGACCGCCTCCGGGGGATGCCATCCGTTGTCCCTGGGGCGAGGCGAGGGACTCGGCCGGCGGGCTACGCCGTAGCGCTCGCGCTCCTCGGGGGTGAGCGACTCGATGATCCCGTCGCGTGCCTGCTGGGGCAGCGCATGGATGATCCGCATGACCCGGTCCTTACGCCGGCGTACCGCCTGGCGTTCTGGCAGGCCGGGGGTGGGCTCGAGCTGGGGCACGATGCCGCGCAGATCCTCGTCGAAGCCGTCGGCATGGCCGGCCGCGGCATGCGCGGCCTCAGCGTCCGCGGTGGCCTGGTCCTTCTCCTCGCTCATCCCGATCGGGCCGATCCGGCGCCCGTTGAGGAACTGGGAGACGACGGGCTCCTCGGAGGTGAGCAGCACCTCCCGCGGCCCGAACATGACCAGCTCCCGGCGGAACAGCATCCCCAGGTTGTCCGGAACCGTCCTGGCCACGTTGATGTTGTGCGTCACGATCAGGATCGTCGCGTCGATCTGCGCGTTCAGATCGATCAACAACTGCGACAGGTACGCCGTACGCACCGGGTCCAACCCCGAATCCGGCTCGTCACACAGAATGATCTCCGGGTCCAGCACCAGCGCACGCGCCAGGCCCGCCCGCTTGCGCATGCCGCCCGAGATCTCGCCGGGGAGCTTGCGCTCGGCCCCGGCCAGGCCCGTCATGTCGAGCTTCTCGAGCACGATCCGGCGGATCTCCGCCTCGGACTTCTTCGTGTGCTCACGCAGCGGAAACGCCACGTTGTCGTACAGGTTCATCGACCCGAACAACGCACCGTCCTGGAACAACACCCCGAACAGCTTCCGGATCTCGTAGAGCTTGCGCTCCGAGCAGGTGACGATGTCGACGCCGTTGATCTCGCAGCGTCCCCGGTCCGGCTTGAGCAGGCCGATCATCGACTTGAGGAACACCGACTTGCCGGTACCCGACGGACCGAGCATGACGCTGACCTCACCGGGCGGAAGGGTCAGCGTGACGTCCCGCCAGATGGTCTGCCGTCCGAAGGACTTCGTCAGGCCTTCGATGACCACCTCGGCGCCCATCGAACCTCCTGCTGGTCGGGTTACATCCAGGTGCAACGAGCGGAGAGGACGTAGGTTACTGCCGAGTTAGGTCCGGGGTGGAACGACGTCAGGGCCGGCACCCAGCGTGGGTACCGGCCCTGACGAGGTCGTTCAGCGGGAGGTCACTTGACGCTGACCTTCGCGCCGGCGCCCTCCAGCTTGTCCTTGGCGGCCTCCGCGGCGTCCTTGGCGACCTTCTCCAGGACAGCCTTGGGAGCGGCCTCGACCAGCTCCTTGGCCTCCTTGAGGCCCAGGCCGGAGACGATCTCGCGGACGACCTTGATGACCTGGATCTTCTTGTCGCCGGCCGACTCGAGGACGACGTCGAACTCGTCCTGCTCCTCGGCGGCGGCGGCGCCACCGTCACCACCGGCGACGGCGCCGGGGGCGGCGACGGCGACCGGGGCAGCCGCGGTGACCTCGAAGGTCTCCTCGAACTGCTTCACGAAGGCGGACAGCTCGAGCAGCGTCATCTCCTTGAACGCGTCGAGCAGCTCGTCAGTGCTCAGCTTCGCCATGATGGCGTTCCTTTCTCAGGTGGGGTTTTCAGCTCTCGGCGGGGGCCGCTTGCTCGGTGGGCGCGTCCTCGGCGGACGCCCTCTTCTCCTGGAGCGCGGCGGCCAGACGGGCGACCTGCGAGGCCGGCGCGTTGAACAGGCCGGCGGCCTTGGCCAGGTTGCCCTTCATGGCGCCCGCCAGCTTGGCGAGCAGCACCTCGCGGGACTCGAGGTCGGCGATCCTGTCGACCTCGTCGACCGTGAGCGGGCGGCCATCCATGTAGCCGCCCTTGATGACCAGGCCCTTGTGCTCCTTGGCGAAGTCGCGGAGCGCCTTCGCGGCGTCCACCGGCTCACCCTCGACGAACGCGATCGCGGTGGGCCCGACGAACAGGCCGTCCAGGCCCTGCACGTCGGCGTCCTGCGCGGCGCGCTTGACCAGGGTGTTCTTCGCGACCCGGTACGTCGTGCCCGTGCCGAGAGCGCGACGCAGCGTGGTCAGCTGGGACACGGTGAGACCGCTGTACTCGGTGACAACGGCAGCCGAGCTGTTGCGGAACTTGTCCGCGATCTCGGCGACGGACTCAACCTTGCCTGCCTTCGCCATGTCGCCTCCTCTCGTGGCTTGGACCGCCGGCGAGGACCCCATGAGACGACGAACGCCCCGGCGCAGGGCACGGGGCGTGAACGAGCGCGTGAGCGCTCGAGACCTCGTTCTCCTGCGCGGGCCGCCCGGCGGTGCCGGAGCCTTCGTCCGCTCCCGGTTGCCCGGACGCGGAGACCAGCGGTCTTCGGTAGAACCGTGGACCAGAATACGTGGTGGTCCGCGGGCGGTTCACATCGCCCCCGTACCCGGTACGGCATGATGGAGTCCGTGGCCGACAACGAGCACCAGGCACCGGGTGGGCACCCGGCCCCGGGACCGGCCAACGGACCACACCTCTCCCCCGCCGGGAGCAACGGGCTGGGTGACGCGCCGACCCCGCCCAGCGGGGAACTGATCATGCCGGCTCAGCCACCGCCGGCCGTCCTGCCGCCGAACCAGGCCGCCCCGCTCGACCCGGAGCAGGTTCGCCAGTTCCAGGAGTTCCAGCAGTTCCAGCAGCTGATGCGGCAGGCCAAGGAACAGGGCTTCCCCCAGGGGCAGCCACCGCCACCCGGCTTCCTCCAGCCCTGGGGTCCCCCGCCGCCCAAACGCGGCCCGGTCCGGCGCGCGCTCAGCGCCGTCGTCGGCAAGATCGTGACCGCGGTCATCGTGGTGCTGCTGCTGGTCGCCGCCGGCTACTTCGCCATCGACTACTTCCTCGGCGGCCCGCCCGACCAGCCGAAGGCGTCCGAGATCGGCGGGGGCCAGCAGAAGACCACGCTGCTGTTCGAGGAGAGCCCGCGTGCCGCCGTCCAACGCATCTACGACGACGTCGCGCAGGGCGACCCGGAGGCGGCGTGCGGCCGCTTCACCGACGACGCCCGCGCCGAGTTCACCTCGCACTTCGGGTCCTACGGCGGCGACTGCCGGGAGATCGTCGCGGCCCTCAACGCCGAGGTGGTGCCCGGGCAGAAGTCCGAGTACGCCAACCCCGCCAACATGACCTCGGTCAGCCGCGTCCCGGCCACCGACACGGTGACCATCAGCTCCTGCACCCTCGGCGTGCGCGGCGGCCCGCTGCTCGGCCGGCTCACGGTCAGCCGGGACCGCGGCTCGCAGGGCGGCAACCAGTGGATCGTCACCGCGCACGAGCAGGAAAGCTGCACCGAGACACCGAGCGCGGCGCCCACGTCCTGAACCGCTTCCCGGATCTCCTCGTATAACGAATCGGAACCAGTTCGCCCGATTCCCATCCCGAGGAGGTCGCGAATTGCGCGCCAAACACCGACCGACCAGCCGAAAAGGCCTGATAGCAGGGGCCGGCGCGGTGGCGGCGGCCGCCCTCGTCGCCGTCCTGCTGCCGCAGGCCCAGGCCGAACGGAGCGAACCGAGAAGCACCCGCACCTCCACCGCCATGGCGACCCTGACCGAGCTGCGTCAGGACCGCATCCCCGGCACGGCCTGGGCCACCGACCCCCGCACCGGGCAGATGGTCGTCACGGCCGACACCACGGTCACCGGCGACACCTGGGACACGCTCGAGACCACCGTGCGAACCCTGGGCGAGGACGTCGCCCGGCTCCAGCGCTCCCCCGGTGAGCTGCGGCTGTTCGCCGAGGGCGGCGACGCCATCTTCGCCGGGAGCGGGCGCTGCTCGCTCGGGTTCAATGTCACCACCGAGGACGGCACCCCCGGCTTCCTCACCGCCGGGCACTGCGGCGTGATCGCCGCCCAGTGGTCCGACCAGCAGGACGGCGACCCCATCGCCACCGTCCAGGAGGCCGTCTTCCCCGGCGAGGGCGACTTCGCACTGCTCACCTACGACGACCCCGCCACCGCCCCGGAGAGCGTCGTGGACATCGGCGACAACCGGTTCGTCCCCATCGACCGGGCCGCCGACGCGGAGATCGGCCAGCAGGTGTTCCGGATGGGCAGCACGACCGGCCTGTTCGACGGCCAGGTCACCGGCCTCGAGGCCACCGTGAACTACCCGGAGGGCACGGTGACCGGCCTCATCCAGACTACCGTCTGCGCCGAGCCCGGCGACAGCGGCGGCTCGCTGTTCACCGAGGACGGTGCCGCGGTCGGGCTGACCTCCGGTGGCTCCGGCAACTGTGACAGCGGCGGTGTGACCTTCTTCCAACCGGTGACCACCGCTCTCGCCGCGGTGAACGCCCAGCTCTGAACCAACCCACCGAACGAGAACGGCGCCCCCGAGGGGGCGCCGTTCTCGTGTGAAGGTCTTGCTCAGGCGACCGGCTCGTCGGTCAGCAGGTTCCTGGTCCGCGCCGGGTCCACCGGGATGCCCGGGCCCATGGTCGTGGAGAAGGTGACCTTCTTCAGGTACCGGCCCTTCGCTGCCGACGGCTTGGCCCGCAGCACCTCGTCCAGCGCGGCGGCGTAGTTCTCGACCAGCTTCTCCTCGCCGAAGGAGGCCTTGCCGATCACCAGGTGCAGGTTGGCCTGCTTGTCGACGCGGAAGTTGATCTTTCCGCCCTTGATGTCTGCCACGGCCTTGGTGACGTCCGGGGTCACCGTGCCGGTCTTCGGGTTCGGCATCAGACCGCGGGGGCCGAGGATGCGAGCGATCCGACCGACCTTCGCCATCTGGTCCGGGGTCGCGATCGCGGCGTCGAAGTCGAGCCAGCCACCCTGAATGCGCTCGATCAGGTCCTCGGCGCCCACCTCGTCCGCACCCGCGGCGACGGCCTCGTTGGCCTTGTCACCGGTCGCGAACACGATCACGCGGGCGGTCTTGCCGGTGCCGTGCGGCAGGTTCACCGTGCCGCGCACCATCTGGTCCGCCTTGCGGGGGTCGACCCCGAGCCGCATCGCGACCTCGACGGTCGCGTCCAGCTTCACCTTGGAGGTCTCCTTGGCGAGCTTCGCGGCCTCGAGCGGCGAGTACAGCCGCTCCCGGTCGATCAGCTCGGAGGCCTGACGATAGGCCTTGCTGCGCTTTGCCATAACACTTCCTTACGAAAGCCAGTGGTAACGAGCCGCGCCCAGCTCTCCCACACGAATTGTTCTGGAGTTACTCGACCGTGATGCCCATGCTGCGGGCAGTGCCGGCGATGATCTTCGCCGCCTGGTCGATGTCGTTGGCGTTGAGGTCGGACTTCTTGGTCTCCGCGATCTCGCGAACCTGGTCCCAGGTCACCTTGGCGACCTTGTTGCGGTGCGGCTCGCCGCTGCCCTTGTCCACGCCCGCGGCCTTGAGCAGCAGCTTCGCCGCCGGAGGGGTCTTGAGCTTGAAGTCGAACGAGCGGTCCTCGTACACGGAGATCTCGACCGGCACGACAGTGCCCCGCTGCGACTCGGTCGCGGCGTTGTACTGCTTGCAGAAGTCCATGATGTTGACGCCGTGCTGACCGAGCGCCGGGCCCACGGGGGGCGCCGGGTTGGCCTGGCCTGCCGTGATCTGCAGCTTGATGATCGCGGACAGCTTCTTCTTCTTGGGTGGCATGACTTTCCCTGCTTGTTTCGTGTCTCGGCAACCGTCAGATCTTGGAGACCTGGCTGAACGAGAGCTCGACCGGCGTCTCCCGGCCGAAGATCGACACCAGCACCTTGAGCTTCTGCCCGTCCGCGTTGACCTCGCTGATCGTCGCGGGCAGCGTCGCGAACGGGCCGTCCATGACGGTGACCGACTCGCCGACCTCGAAGTCGACCTCCACGACCGGGCCCTTGGACGGCGTCGCCGCCGCGCCCTTGCCCGCCGCCGCCGGCTTGGCCTCCTCGGTCTGCGGGAGGAGGAACTTCAGCACCTCGTCGATGGTCAGCGGCGACGGCTTGGACGTCGCCCCGACGAAGCCGGTGACCCCGGGGGTGTTGCGCACCGCGGACCACGAGGGGTCGTTGAGCTCCATGCGGACAAGGATGTAACCGGGCAGCACCTTGCGCTGGACCTGCTTGCGCTGCCCGTTCTTGATCTCGGTGACCTCTTCCGTCGGCACCTCGACCTGGAAGATGTAGTCCTCCATGTCCAGGGTCTGGATACGGGTCTCGAGGTTGGTCTTGACCTTGTTCTCGTAGCCGGCGTAGGAGTGCACGACGTACCAGTCGCCGGGCGCGCGGCGCAGGGCCTCGCGCATCTCGGCGGCCGGGTCGCCTGCCTCGTCCTCGCCGTCGGCCGTGGCGGCGGTCAGCTCACCGGCACCGTCGGCAGCCGGGTCGGCGTGGCCGTCGGCGGAGTCCTCGGTCGAGTAGTCGTCCCCGGCGACGTCCTCGGCCGGCTCGGGGGTGCCGTCCAGCGTGTCATCGACGGACAGCGCCGCCTCGGCCTCGTCGTAGCTGGTCGGCTCCTGGCTGCCGGTCGCGCCGTTCTCGGAGCTCACTGTTCGGTCTCGCTTCCTTTCATAGATCACGTGTCGCAAGTCAACCTGCTGGCCCGGTCGGGCGCAGCTCAGCCGAACAGCGCGGACACGCCCTTGGCGAGCGCGAGGTCCAACCCCGCGATCAGGGCAACCATGAAGGCCACGAAAACCAACACGACAGCCGTGTACGTGATCATCTGCTTGCGGGTCGGCCAGATGACCTTGCGGAGCTCGGCCACCACCTCGCGCAGGAACCGGAAGATCCGGGCGAACAGGCCCGGGGTGTCCTTGCGGTCCCTGGTCGGCGTCGCCCGGCCCTTGTGCTCGCCGGTCTTGCTCTCGGCGGCCTTGGCCTTGGCCCTGGGCCGCGCCTTGTCACCGGCCTTGTCGTCCGCCTTGCCCGACTTCGCCTTGTCGTCGGCGGACGTCGTGTCCTTCCGCGCGGCAGGGCGAGCGGAAGCGCGGCGCTCACGCCGCGCCGCGGCGGTGACCGGACGAGAAGGGCGCTCCCGCTCCTTGTCCCGCTCCTTGTCGCGGTCGTCAACCACGCCAGTTCCTCCGCTCGATGGATCCGCACCTTGCGTCTGACGCAGGGGTGACAGGACTTGAACCTGCAACCTGCGGTTTTGGAGACCGCTGCTCTGCCAGTTGAGCTACACCCCTACGCGGTGTCGATCGCTCGACGCCACACTATTCGGACGCATTCGACCTACCCCACAGTGCAACGTGGGGTGCGGTCGGCAACTTCCAAGTCCCAGAGTCTACGACAAGGCCGGGAGCACTCTGCAACCGCGCCCGTCAGAGGGCCTCCGATGTCCGGGACTTGGCCGGTCTGGGACGATTCCAGCATGGCCGAACACAGCTCCGTCAGCAGGATCTCCGCCAGGATCGGCGGCATCGCCGAGTCCGCGACGCTCGCCGTGGACGCCAAGGCCAAGGCCCTCAAGGCCGCGGGGCGCCCGGTGATCGGCTTCGGCGCCGGCGAGCCGGACTTCCCGACCCCGCCGGCCATCGTCGAGGCGGCGGTGGAGGCCGCCAGGGACCCGCGCAACCACCGCTACACCCCGGCGGGAGGCCTGCCCGAGCTCCGCGAGGCGATCGCGGCCAAGACCGCCCGCGACAGCGGCTACCAGGTGGCGGCCAACCAGGTGCTGGTCACCAACGGCGGCAAGCAGGCCGTCTACCAGGCCTTCGCCACCCTGCTCGACCCGGGCGACGAGGTGCTGCTGCCCGCCCCGTACTGGACGACCTACCCCGAGTCGATCGCCCTGGCCGGAGGTGTGCCGGTGCCGGTGGTGACCGACGAGTCCACCGGGTACCTGGCCAGCGTCGAGCAGCTGGAGGCGGCACGCACCGAGCGGACGAAGGTCCTGCTCTACTGCAGCCCGTCCAACCCGACCGGGGCCGTCTACCCGCGGGAGCAGGTCGAGGCGATCGGCCGCTGGGCCGTGGAGCACGGCATCTGGGTGGTCGCCGACGAGATCTACGAGCACCTCACCTACGACGGGGCCCGGGCCGACTCGATGCCGGTCGTGGTGCCCGAGCTCGCCGACACCTGCGTCGTGGTGAACGGCGTCGCCAAGACCTACGCGATGACCGGCTGGCGGGTCGGCTGGATGGTCAGCCCGGCCGACGTGACCAAGGCCGCGGCGAACCTGCAGTCGCACCTGTCCTCGAACGTGGCGAACGTGTCCCAGCGGGCCGCCCTGGCCGCGGTCGCCGGGCCGCTGGACGCCGTCCACGAGATGCGCGAGGCCTTCGACCGGCGGCGGCGCACGATCGTCAAGCTGCTCTCGGAGATCCCCGGGGTCGAGGTGCCCACCCCGCAGGGCGCCTTCTACGCCTACCCGTCGGTCAAGGCCCTGCTCGGCAGGGAGATCCGCGGTGTCCGGGCGGAGACCAGCGTCGACCTGGCCGCCTTGGTGCTCGAGCATGCCGAGGTGGCCGTGGTGCCCGGGGAGGCCTTCGGCACCCCCGGCTACTTCCGCCTCTCCTACGCCCTCGGCGACGACGACCTCGCCACCGGCGTGACCCGCATGGGCGACCTGCTGCGCGAGGCGCGGTAGAGCCGCGCCGTCCGGGGCCGGTCAGCCGGTCGCGCCCCGGACGGTCGCCGGGTTCATGCCGTGCAGGCGGAGCAGGTTCCCGCCGAGGATCTTGCGCTTGGCCTCGTCGGTCAGCTGCGGGTAGCCGTAGCCCTCGCACAGGTCCTGCGGGATCTGGAAGTCCATGAACGCCCGCAGCGCCCACCGCGGGTGGAAGATCGGCGCCTCGCTGCCGTACACGATCTTGTCCTCGCCGCACCAGAAGAGCAGCTTGCCCAGGATCTCGGCGAACATCCGGGGTGCGCGCACCAGGAAGTTGATCGTGGCCGCGAGCGAGGCGTAGAGGTTCGGGTAGCGGATGAGCTGCCAGCACGTCTCGTCCAGGAACGGCAGCCCGACGTGGAAGATCACGAAGTTGATGTCGGGGAAGTTGGCCGCCGCGCCGTCCATGTCCCAGGTCTGGGTGTGCTCGATCGGCTGGGGTCCGAGCGGCACGCCCTTGTGCACGCCGATCAGGTTCACGCCGAGCTCCTGGGCGCGCTCGAAGACCGGGTAGGCGACCTGCGGGTCGTCCATCCGCCACGGGAAGGGCCGGCCGTAGTCGTAGCGGACGTTGTAGAACTTGAACGCCCGCGCCCCGAACTCCTCGACCTGCCGGGTCATCAGGTCCAGCGCCCTTTTGCCCTCCAGCGGGTTCACCGTGCCCCAGAAGACCGTCCGGTCGGGGTCGCTGCGGGCCAGGTCCGCGCACTCCTCCCAGGGTGAGAGCCCGTCGGCGAACAGGTCGGTCAGCGGCAGCGGCATCGCGACCAGCATGTCGGTCTCCGACTCGTCGAAGACCATCCGGTGGACCTCCTCGGGGGACCAGTCGCGGAGGAACCGGTCGGCCGGCAGGTGCTCCTCACCCTCCGGGGTGAGCGTCGTGTGGAAGGCGTAGAGGTGGTTGGCGAACAGCTGCCCGGGCGGCCCGAAGGCGTTGTCCGGAGCGAGGTTGAACGGGTGCGCGACACCGTCGAACACGAAGACGTCATCGATCACGGCAGGCCTCCCCGACGGTGGGTGGTGACGTACTGGTCGCGATCGCCCACCGCGACCGGGTCCGGCAGGAACCGGAGCCGGGCGCGCGCGGAGTCCGAGAGCCGGTCGGTCGTCCAGGGGGTGTGCCAGACGACCTCGACCTCCGCGCTGTCGACCTCGGGTAGTGCCTCCATCCGGTCCCGGACCTCACCGAGCACGGCGGCGGCGAACGGGCACCAGCCGGAGGTCAGCAGCAGCTCGACCCGGGCGTGCCGCCCCTCGACCGAGACGGAGTGCACCAGGCCCATGTCGACGACAGAGATGCCCTTGTCCCGGCAACAGGGATCGAACACCGCCGCCAGCTGGCGCAGGTACCGCTGGGGAATCGCGTCCATCCCCCGAACCTAGCGGGAATGTGCCCTAGATCACATCAGGCAGGCAGGCGAACGATCGCGACGGCCTTGCCGAGCACGGCCTTGCCCTCGAAGGTGGCGGTGACGTCGACCCGTGCGGTGCCGTCCTCGCGGACCTCGCGGATCTTGCCACTCAGCTCGACCAGAGCGCCGGTCTCGTCGTTGGGCACGACGACCGGGCGGATGAAGCGCGCACCGTACTCGAGCAGCGCGCCGGGGTCACCGAGCCAGTCGGTGACCAGCCGGCCGGCGATGGCCATGGTCAGCATGCCGTGGGCGATCACGCCGGGAAGACCCACCTCGTCGGCGGTCTTCTCGTTCCAGTGGATCGGGTTGAAGTCGAGCGCGGCCCCGGCGTAGCGGACCAGGTCGGCGCGGGTGACGCGGACCGACATGGGGGGCAGGGCGCTGCCGGCGGCGACCTCGGCCGGGCCGGTGCCGCTCACTGCTCACCCCGCACGACGAGCTGGGCCCTGGCGACGACGACGCGCTCGTCGTCATCGGTGTCCACGTCCACGCGCAGGTTCAGGAAGTCGTTCCCGGCGCGGTTCATCACGCTCTCGATGTGGGTGACGAGGGTCAGCCGGTCGCCGGCCCGCACGGGGCGCTGGTAGGCGAAGGACATGTCACCGTGCACCATGCGGCCGTAGTCGAGCCCGAGTGCCTCGTCCTCGACCAGAGCCGCGATCGAGAACTTCCCGAAGAGAAGAACGGGGAACGTCGGTGGGGCGATCACGTCCGGATACCCGGCTGCGGCGGCGGCCTCAGGGTCGCGGTAGACCGGGTTGGCGTCGCCAATGGCCTCCGCGAACTCCCTGATCTTGGCCCGGCCGACCTCGTACACCTCGGAACGCGGGTAGGCGTGCCCGGCGTACGCGGGGTCCAGCGGCACCTAGCGGGTTTCCTTGTGCAGGCGGTGCGTGCCACAGTTCGGGCAGAACTTCTTCATCTCCAAGCGGTCCGGGTCGTTGCGCCGGTTCTTCTTGGTGATGTAGTTGCGGTGCTTGCACTGCTCACACGCCAGGGTGATCTTCGGTCGCACGTCGCTGCCGGCCACGGCCTTGCCTCTCTCTCCTGCTTACGCGTAGCGGTGGCCGGACTTGAACCGGCGACACAGCGATTATGAGCCGCTTGCTCTACCGACTGAGCTACACCGCCCTACCCTGACCCTCGCGCACCGGTGCCAGGGGGCCTGCCCCCAGTATAATTGCGAGCCCCAATACGGAATCGAACCGTAGACCTTCTCCTTACCATGGAGACGCTCTGCCGACTGAGCTATTGGGGCGTGCTCGGCCTTCTCGCTTGAGCCGTGATGACTGTACACGCCCCCGATCGAGCCCGCGAAACCGGGCTCCTCGCCACCGAGGCACCCTGTCGCGGCGCCTGCTCGACGACACTGCTAGTCCATTGGCAGGAGGCCGATCAGCAGGTCGACCAGCTGCTCGCCGGTCGCCTGCCACTTGTGTTCCAGCAGGTGCCCGCTGATCTCCAGATGGGTGACGCCGTGCGCACTGCTCAGCAGCAGCCCGCCGTACTGCCGGGCCGCCCCCTGCCCGACGACCGCGGCGACGATCTCCAGGAACAGGTCCTGCGTGCGTTCCGCGGCCCGCACCACGACCGTCGGGTCCGCGGCCGGCGCCGCGAACATCAGCCGGTACAGGTGGGGCCGGGTGCGGCCGATCTCGACCATCGCCAGCAGCGCCTGCCGCAACGCCTGCTCGGGCCGGGCGGCCGGCTCGGCGACCAGCGCCTCCAGCGCGTCCCCGACCTCGCTCCACGCCTCGGTGGCGACCGCGGCCAACAGGCTCTCCTTGTCGGCGAAGTGCCGGTACGGCGCTGAGCGCGACACCCCCGCCCGCGCGCCGACCTCGCGCAGGGTCACAGCGTCCGGGCCGCCCGCGTCGAGCAGCGCGCCGGCGGCGTCGACGAGCGCACGTCGGGTCGCGGCCGCGGTCTCCACTCTGGTCACCATGCGGACAGCATAGAGTTGACAGTGTCAACCGGATCGGCCTACCTTGTTGAGATGACAACGTCAACTGAAACTGTCGCCCTCGCCGTCGTGACCGGGGCCTCGACCGGAATCGGTGCCGCCACCGCACGCGAGCTGGCGCGGCGCGGCTTCCACGTCCTCGCCGGGGTGCGCCGGGACGCGGACGCTGAGGCGCTGCGTGCCGAGCGCATCGAACCCGTCCGGCTCGACGTCACCTCCGAGGCCGACGTCGCCGCGCTTGCCGAACGGGTCGCCGGCGACCCCGGGCGCCGCCCGCTGCGCGCGCTGGTCAACAACGCCGGCATCGCGGTCAACGCCCCGGTCGAGGCGCTGCCGGTGGCGCAGTGGCGCCGGCAGTTCGAGGTCAACGTGTTCGGTCAGATCGCGACGACCCAGGCGCTGCTGCCGGCGTTGCTCGCCAGCTCCGGCAGGGTGGTCAACATCAGCTCGATCGGCGGCCGGGTCGCCCTGCCCGCCTACGGCGCCTACGCCGGCTCGAAGTTCGCGCTCGAGGCCGTGAGCGACGCCCTCCGGCGGGAGGTGGCCGGGCTCGGCGTCACTGTCGTCGTGGTCGAACCGGGGGCCGTGGTGACCGAGATGGCGGGGCGAGGTGTCGCCACCGCCGAGAGCCTCGCCGCCGCGATGACCGGCGAGCAGCACCAGCGGTACGACGCGCTCATGGGCGCCGTCACCAACCAGGCCAGGTCCTGGGCCAGGGACGGCGTGCCGGCCGAGCAGGCGGCGCGAGTGGTCGCCGAGGCCGTCACCAGCCCTCGTCCGCGCACCCGGTACACCGTCGGCCGCGACGCGGCGATCCTCGCCCGCCTCGCCCGCCTGCTCCCCGACCGGCTCCTCGACCGGGTGGTGCACCGCTCGCTGCGGCCGCACTACGCAGCCCGGCGACCGGTCACGAGACCAGCGTGAGCACCGTCTCGTCGCGCAGGCCGCGGGCCCGGGTGGTCCTGGCCTGCAGCCACGCCTCGAGCCGCTCCTCGGACAGCGGCCGGGAGATCAGATAGCCCTGCGCCACGTCACAGCCCATCTCGGCGAGCTGGTCGCGGGCGGCGTCCTCCTCGACGCCCTCCGCGACCACGACGAGGCCAAGGGAGTGGCCGAGCTCGACGATCGAACGCACGACGGCCAGGTCGCCCAGGTCGCTGCCCATGCCGAAGACGAAGCTCTTGTCGATCTTCACCTCGTCCACCGGCAGCTGCCGCAGGTAGGCGAGCGAGGAGTAGCCGGTGCCGAAGTCGTCGACGGCCAGCACCACGCCGAGGGTGTGCAGTGCCCGCAGCACCGGCAGGGCGCGCGCCGGGTCGGCCATCACGACGGACTCCCCGAGCTCGAGCGTGAGCAGCTCGGCCGGCACGCCGTACCGCTCCAACGAAGCCTGCACCTGGTCGGGGAAGTGCTCGTTGTTCAGGCTGCGCACGGACAGGTTGACCGCCACACCGATCCGCAGGCCCTGGTCCAACCACTTGCGGATTCGGGCCAACGCCTTGTCCAGCACGAAGTCGGTCAGCACGTCGACCAGCCCGGCGGCCTCCACTGCGGGCACGAACTCGTCGGGGGCGAGTCGGCCGAACTCCGGGTGCACCCAGCGCACGAGCGCCTCGACACCGAGCACCTCGCGGCGCGGCAGCGCGACCTTCGGCTGGTAGTGCACGCTGACCTGGCCGTCCTCGAGCGACTGGCGGAACTGGGTGACCAGCTGGAAGCGGCGGAGGAAGATCTGCCCCATGCTCGGCACGTAGGACTTGGCCTTCTCCCCGCTCGCGCGCGCCGACCGCAGGGCGACGTCGGCCCGCTTGAGCAGCTCGTCGACGTCGGGCTCGCCGACCGCGCCGTCGCGGGGCGCCCCCGCGGCGTCGGAGAACATCACGCCGTCGACGACAACCGACGAGGAGTAGCCGACGACCGCGCCGGCCTCGACGGTCAGCCGGTCGACCGAGTAGGGCGTGGACAGGCTGGCCGACAACCGTTCGGCGACCTCCTGCGCCCGGTCGAGGTCGGCGTCGACGAGCAGCGCGGCGAACGCCCCGCCCTCGAGCCGGGCGAGCGGGGTCTCCACGCCGAGCACGTCACGCAGGCGCCGGCCCGCGGCGATCGTGATCCGGTCGATCCAGGCAAAGCCGAGGGCGTCGCTGACCGCGGACTGCACCTCGAGGTCGATCCGCATCATCACCGCCCCGGGCCGGTCGGCCAGCAGCTGGGTGGCGAGCTGGCGGAAGCCGGGTCGGTTGTGCAGGCCGGTCAGCGGGTCGTGGTAGGCGTCGTGGCGCAGGGTGGCGAGCAGCCGCCGGTTGTCCAGCGCCGTCGCGAGGTGGCTGGCCGTCGTGCCGATCATGCGCAGGTCGGCCTGGCCGAAGCCGCGCCAGCGGGACAGCTTGTCGTGCGCCTCGACGACGCCGAGCAGGTGGCTCGCGCTGCGCAGCGGCACGACCAGCGCCTCCTGGGCACCGCGCCGCATCAGCGCCTGCCGGATCTCGGGCAGCGCGTCGATCCGGCGGAAGTGGCGCACGTGCGAGCCGGGCAGCCGCAGGAGCGCGTCCGCGCGACCGCCGGCGGGCTCGACGTCGACGACCTCCTCGGGCAGCTCGTCGCCGGCGACGACCGTCTTCATCGGCGCCTGTGGGTCGACCCGCAGCCGCAGCACGACGCGGGCCGCGCCGAGCTGGTCCCGGATGCGCTGGGCGACGCCGAGCCAGTCGTCGACCTTGATCGAGTTCGCCGTGTCCTGGCCGGTCGCCGGCCGAGCCGCCGCCCGCCGGCCCGAGCGGGCGACGATCAGGCTGACCTCGGACAACGCCTCGAGGTCCCGCTGCTCGCGGAGCAGGCCCGAGTAGGCGAAGTAGAGCGCCGAGACGCCGCCGAGCAGCGGCAGCACCAGCGGCCAGCCGTGCTCGACGTGGGTGACGACCTCGTAGCCGACGACGCCGACCGAGGCGTTGACCAGCCCGAGGACCAGCGTCCGCGAGACGAGCTTCGTGGCGGCGCCCAGCCGCATCCGCCGGCCGAGGACGTACACCGCGGCCAGGGCGAGCAGCGTGCTGGCGACCGGCGCGCTGAGGGCGCCGGCGAACACCGCGAACCACGGTGGGCCACCGCCCTGGACGACACCGCCGACCACGGTGAGGACGGTGAAGGCGGTGGAGATCTCGAGGATCTCGGCGCCGGTGTTGTAGAGGAGGCGGTCCTGGACGCGCCGGACGAGCAGGGTGCCGACGCCGGCGACCAGGTGCGCGGCGAGCACGACCTGGAACGGCGCGACGAACAACCCGATGGCCAGCGGGATCTCGGTGAACGAGATCGTCCAGGACACCCCGCCCCGGACGTCGATGTTGACCGAGAGCTGCTCGACGACGAGGAAGGCGAGGACGAGCAGGAGGCCGGTGCCGATGAGGTCGGCGGAGGGGGTGAGCGGGAGCCAGAACGAGACGAGCACCGCGGCCGCGATGCCGGTGAGGAGGATGAGCACCGAGAACGCGCGGAACCGCCGGTCGACCGCGGGGTCCGGGTACACGTCCGGGATGCGCTCGTGAGCCGCCGATGCCTGGTCGGGCATGCACTCTCCTCGGCCGTCGCACAGTGACGGCGCCCCGAGCGGGCACCTCACGGTCGCGCTACTGTACCCCCTCGGAGCAAGGAATCCGACTGTGCTATTAGGACATCCGGCACGAGGCGGGCCCGCCGACCCGCCTCGAACGGTCGCGACGTGAGGGTGATCACCCCTTCAGTCGGAGGTCCCGGGCCGGTCGGTCCACTCGGTCCCGGTCCCGGTCGGGGGTTCGACCCGGACTGTCCGATCTCGTCCCCGCCGACGGCCGGCGAGCAGCGCCAACGCGCCGAGCGCCAGCAGCGCGACCGCGACGGAGAACGTGCCGAGCGCCGGCACCCCGGTGGAGGCGAGGCCCGGTGCGAGGGAGCCCTGCGGGGTGGTGCCCGGGCCGCCCGGGCCTCCCTCGTCCGACGAGGACTCGACGACCGCCACCCGCGCGGACGCGAGGTCGTTGTCCGGGTTGTCGTCGGGCTCGCCGTCGGCCAGGGTTACCCGCATCTCGATCGTCGAGGCCGTACTCGGCCGGGTCCCGGAGGCGGTCACGGCGATCGGCGTCGCGCGGTCGCCCGGGTCCAGGGCCTGTTCGGTTTCGCAGAAGACCGCCTGGTCACCGCTGTCGACGTCGTCGACATCGTCGGCGAAGACGCGACAGGTCCAGCCCTCCGCGGTCACCTCTCCGACGACCAGGCCGCCGTCGAGCACGAGGAGCACCATCGCGCCGACCACCGGTTGGGTGCCCTTGTTGGTCGTCCTCCCGGTGACCGTGAACCGGTCGTCCACGCCGACCCTGGCCGGGTCCGCCGTGATCGCGGCCGAGAGGTCACGGAGCAGGCCGAGCAGGCCGGCGTCAATCTCGTCGAGATGGGTGATGTCGTCGCCGGTGACCTCGATCGTGATCGGCATGTCGACCGTGCCGTCCTCGTCGAAGTCCGAGTCGACGGGTTCGGGGCCGGCGTGGACCCGGCTCAGCGAGGCCGGCTCGGGCAGGGTGATCACCAGGTCGTAGGTTCCGACCCGCAGGTTGCCGAACCGGTACCTGCCCTCGGCGTCGGTCTTCGTGGTCCGGTCGTCCTCGACGCCGCTGAGGTCGACCAGCGTCAGGGTGACCCCGGGCACGCCGGGCTCGCCGGCGTCCTGCACGCCGTTCTCGTCGAGGTCGGACCAGACGAAGTCACCGACCGAGCCCAGCTCCTCGCCGAAGTCGATGCAGTCGTGGTCGCCGACGCCGACGTCGACCGGGAGGACGTTGGGCGTCGTCGAGCCGTAGCCGGCGGGCTGGGTCTCGTACACCCGGTACTCCCCGGCGGGCATCGTGGGGAACTCGTAGTACCCGTAGTAGTTCGTGATCCGGACGAACAGGACGTTGTCTTCGGCGTCGGTGAGGGTCACGGTCACGCCCTCGATGCCGCCCTCACCCTCGTCGAGCTGGCCGTTGGCGTCGGTGTCGAGGTAGACGTAGCCCTCGATCAGGCTGCCCAGCTCGGCGAACAGGTACCCGCTCCCGGTGCCGCCCACGGGGACGACGATGCCGGTGACGGAGTCGGGGTCGACAGGGGTGCCGCCGAGGGTGCCGGCGCTGTCCTCGCCGTCCTGGTAGGCCTCTGGCTGGGTCTCGGTCAGCGTGAAGGTGCCGCCGGGCAGCCCGGCCAGCTCGAACTCGCCGTCCGAGGTGGTCACGGCGGTTCTGGTGACAGGATTGCCGTCGAGATCGGTACCGGTCAGGGTGACGGTGACGCCGCCGATGCCCGGCTCGGCCGTGCTGTCGGCGTTCGGCTCGCCGTTCTTGTCGCGGTCGAAGAAGACGGTCCCGGACAGCGTCGCGGCGATGTCGACGAAGACATGTCCGGTCGAGCTCTCCCCCGCGGCGAGCACGATGTCGCCGATGACGTTGGGGTTGACCACGGAGCCCTCGTCGCCCGCGATCGCGCCGACGTCGGTGAAGGCGGTTCCGGAGGCCTGGGTGAGGGTGTAGCTGCCCGGGCGGACGTCGGCGAAGGCGAAGCCGCCGCTGGCGTCGGTGGTGGTGGTCCGGTTGACCGCGCCGAGGTCATCGGTGCCGGTTAGCGTCACCTCGACGCCGGGGATCGGATCGCCGTCCGGAGTCCGGACGGTTCCGGCGATGCCGTTGGGCAGGACGTCGCCGAAGAGGTAGCCGGTGCCGGCGGTTCCGGTGAGCACGATGCCGGACACCGAGTCCGGCGGGGCGAGGGCTCCGCCACGGGTGCCGACGCGGTCCTGGCCGTCCAGGTAGCCGGTGGGTTGGATCTCGGTGAGCGTGTAGGTGCCCGGCGGCAGGACGTCGAAGGTGTAGTCGCCGTTGGTGTCGGTGGTGGTCGTGAGGGTGGTCGGCCCGGTGAGGGTGAGGGTGACCGCGGGGATGCCGGTCTCGCCAGGGTCGGTCACGCCGTTGCCGTTGTCGTCGGCGAAGACCTGGCCGGACAGGGCGGAGGTGCCGCGTTCGGTGAAGTCGTTCCCGGCGCTGACCGCGTTCGGGGCGAGGACCACGGTGAACGAGCTGGGCGTCAGTGCCGTCGCCCCGGGGCCGGCGACGAACTCCCCCTCCGCGAACCCGGAGGGCTGGGTCTCGGTGACCGTGAAGGTGCCCGGGCCGAGGGAGGTGAAGGAGTAGCGGCCGGCGCTGTCGGTGTTGGTGGTGGCGACGGCGTCCCCGCTGACCGCGACGGGCACGCCGACGACCGGGCTGTCACCGGGGTCGAGGACGCCGTTGGCGTTGCGGTCGTTGTAGACGGTCCCGGAGATCGTCTCGCCGGCAGCCTGCCTCGGCGCTGACGTGGCGGCGGAAGCCGCTCCCGCTCGCTCGACCGCGTGGGCGACGGACAGGCCACTCACGCAGATCGAGGCGGCCAGAACCGAGGCCAGCAGGGGGCGGGACAGGGATCCGGCCATGGGTCTCCTCGAATGAGACGGATAACCCTCACCGTGGTGCCCCCGCCCCGACCCCGCACAGTGGAACCACCGCCTTCACCGAATCGTGTTCGGCGCGATCTCTGTCCTGTCTGGACTATACAGTGTCCAATGCAGATTCCCGTGCGCTTTCCCGACCTGCTTGCTTTGGTTCTCGTGCTACCGTCGATTTCGGTCGTGTCGGCACGGCCCCGGACGAGCGCGTCGTACCCGGTCAGGCGAAGACGGCGCAGTGATGCACCTTCATTGCTGCCGAGGAGTCGTCATGGCGTGGTTGGCGCTTGTCCTGTCCGGTCTGTTCGAGGCGGTGTGGGCCGCGGCGCTCAGCGCGTCACGCGGACTTTCCCGGTTGGGGCCGAGTGTCGTGTTCGGCGTCGCCCTGGTCATCAGCATGGGCGGGCTGGGTTTCGCGCTCCGAAGCGTCCCGGTCGGGACGGGCTACGCGGTCTGGGTGGGGATCGGCGCGATCACCACCGCGCTCTACGGCATGGTCGCCCTGCACGAGCCGGCGTCGGTGGGGCGGATCGTGTGCCTGGTGCTGATCGTCGCGGGTGTCGTCGGACTGAAGGTGTTCCAGTGACCGCGGGGCTCCCCGTGCGAACGTGGCGCCGTCCAGGGCGAGGGTGCCTCTGACCTCGGTGCGGTCGAACCGGGCGTCCTCGCGGAAGTGGGCACCCTCGAACCCGGCGCCCCCGCCGAACCGCGTCCCGCTGAACCGAGCGGCCCGAACGAATTCGGCCCGCTCGAACCGCGCCCGCTGAGCGAGAACCGCCCCGCCGAACCCGGCGTCGCCCCCGAAGACGGCCTTGCCGAAGTCGGCGTCCCCCCGGAGCTCCGCCCGGCCGAACCAGGCCACCCGCGCGAACCTGACCTTCGCGAACTCGGCCTCCCGCGCGAACACGGTCCTTCCGAACTGGGCGTCCCCGTCGAACGTCGCCCCGCCGATCCGGGCGTCCCCGCGGAACTCGGCGGCGCCGAACCGCGCGACGCCGCCGAAGGAGGCTCCTCGAAACCGCGCCTCCCGTCCGAAGACGGCCTTGCTGAACCGAGCGGCACCACCGAACCCGACGCCGCCGAACCCCGCGAGACCGTCGAACGTCACCTCGCCGAACCGCGCGACGCCCGCGAACTTCGCGCCGCCGAACCGGGCGTCCCCACCGAACCGCGCCCCGCCGAACTCCGCGTCGCCGCCGACCACGATGCCGCCGAACTCGACGTCACCCCCGAACTCGACACCGCCGAAGTCGACGTCACCGACGAACTCGGCACCTCCGAACGCCACGGTGTGGCGGAACTCGGCACCCCCGAAGCGGGCGGCACCACCGAACACGGCCTCGCCGAACTCCGCCTCGCCGGTGAACTCGGCGCCCCCGAAGTCGACGTCGCCGTCGAAGGTCGCCCTTCCGAACCGCGCCACACCCCTGACCAGCGCGCTCGACATCCGGACGTCCTCGAAGCGGCACCCCTCGAAGTCGGGCGCGTCCAACACCGTCCCTGACAGGTCGAGCACGAGCCCCGCCCAGTACCCGTCGCCCGGCGCACCGACCCGCGAGTGGCTGGCGAGGATCCGCTGAACCGCGACCCGGACCTCCCGCTCCTGAACCCACTCATCCTGGCCAGCCCCCGGCAGCGTGAACGGCATCCGGAGGTAGGCACACAGCAGGTTGACGATCGTCTGCCGCTGCCCCGGGTTGTCCTGCGCGACCCGCTCGAGTGCGAACAACCCCGCGAGCCGCACCGGCGCCCTGTCCGACCCGAGCTGGTCGGCGGCCTTCGTGTAGAGGTCGGTGATCCTTCGCTCCGCCGCATCCCTCTCGGTCGAGGCGGCGACCCGCTCCTGCTGAGCGAGCGCGTCCTCCGTCGACCGCTGCCGCCGCCACGCGAGATACAGCGCGACGACGCCCCCACTACCCACCCCGACGCTGAGCCCGATCCGCAACGCGTCGAACCGCGCCGTCACCAGGTCCCGCCCGGACAACCCGCTGGTGCCCGGCCACCACAGCAACACCACCACGACGGCCGTGAGGACCACGACTCCCGCGGCGGTCGCGACCAGCGCCCTGCCGGACAGGCGCTTGCTCGACGGTGGACGGGCTCCAGGTTCGACCACGACGTGATCATTACCCATCCCGCTCACGCTGTCACCGATCCGGGGCCTCTCTCCACTGCGCCCTCGGCTCTCCCGTCTCACGCTGCTTGCTGTGTTTTGGCGCTACTCCTCGGCAGAGGGGACGCCCCGGATGATCCGTGTCCCCGGCGCCAGGGGTGTCACCAGCCGCGGGTGGTGCAGCCGTTCTTCCCGGTACAGCACTATCCGGTCGCCGAACTCCCTCGACACGTCCGCCTCGAGCGTCCCCTCGACCACCGTGACTCCGACCGCCACCCGGTTGTGGCGGGGGTCGATTGACCAGGACGTGCGCGTCCCGGCGGTCCGGGAGACCCAGTGCTCGCTGGTCGTGAACTCCACCATTACCGCCCGCAGCTCAGCGGTGCTGTACGGCACCTCGTGCACCACGACGTTCACCGCGTTCCGCGCCCCGGAGTCAACACGGATCGCATTGCGAATTTTTTCCAGCGCGGAATCCTTGGCGTGATCCACCACATTGACGTGCAGCAGGTCCGCGTCTTCGTCGAAGTAAACGCCGCCGAACGCGTCGTCGTCGCCCTCGACCACATTCACGAGCTCATCGACGGTGGACACGTCGTCCTGCCGCAGAATGACTGGATAGTGGTACACGCCTACTCCAGCTCTCGACCAAGTCGAAAAATTTTACCGGACAGAGTCAACAGATGCAAGAGACTTTCGAGACCTGGCGGCGAGCCGCAAAAATTCACCCATCCGGAGGTATCGCCCGCTCCTGAGAGTTGCCAGAGTGGCGTTCGCGCAGACCGTGCGTCTGCAGCACTGGGGAAGCAATGTTATTGGGGGATAACATGCGAAGAGTTAATCGTCGTGCTCTTCTTCTGTCTCTCGGAATGCTCGTTCCATTGTCGTCATTGGGGACGCCCGCCATGGGCGAACCGGCCTCCGCGACCTCCGTCGCGGACGTGGCCCTCCAGCGACTGGTCGAAGAGCACCCGCGGGACTTCGGCGGTCTGTACCTGGACCTGCCCAGCGGCACGGCGCATGTCAACGTCGTGGGTGAGGCCACGTCCGCACCCGTCGAACGGGCTCGCGAGATCGAGCAGGTGACGACCCGGTCCCTCGGCAGGTCCGCCGGCGGTCTGGACGTGCGGGTGCACGAGGTGAAGCACAGCCTGGCCGACCTGCAGGCCGTGGCGAGCCGGATCAAGGTCGCGCAGCCGTGGGCCGAGGTCACCGAAGGCCTGCTCACTTCCTGGGCGGTCGACCCGATCACGAACAGCGTGCGCGTCGGGCTCACCACGATCACTCCGGAGGTCCGCGCCGCCGCGCGAGGCGCGTTCGGCGACACGGTCACGCTGTTCGCCGAGGAGCGGTTGCAGGCGATGACGAAGGTCACGCCGCTGCCCGAGGGCGCCAGGGTCCCAGTCGACGTCTCGAGAGACGCCAAGGCGGTGACGCCGGCCGAGAGGTCGCGCCTGCCGGGACCACCGCTGATCGACTTCGCGCCCTACGTCGGGGGTGACCGCATGTGGCGGCTCGTCCGACAGGAGACCGCCGTCATGCAGTGCACGGCCGGGTTCATGTGGCACAACGGCGGCACCGTCTACTCGATGTCCTCTGCCGGTCACTGCGGCCGGGTGAACTACCCGTGGACGCAGGGGTACTTCGACCAGGCGGCGAACACGTTGTACGAGACCGGCCCGATGGGCACCCCGTATGTCTCCGCGCACGTGGGCAACGGCGGCGTCGACGCGATGCTCATGGACAACGGCGAGTGGATTCCCTACATCTGGGAGAACACCTTCGGCGGGAGCCACAACCTGACACCGGTCACGTACCTGCACAACGCGATCGTGGGGCAGCGAGTGTGCTTCAACGGCTCGTTCACCATGACCAAGTGTTCCGGAACGGTGCGGAACAGCGACGCCTGCTACGAGATCCTCGACACCAACCCGGACACCGGGCAGTCCTACACGGTGATCAGCTGCAACCTGGTCAGGGTGGAGTCCCCCGAGCGGATCGTCCAGTGGGGTGACAGCGGAGGCCCCGTGTTCTACGGCGACCCCCGCGACGGCGGCGTGGGGGCCACCGGAATCATCAGCGCGGGCAACTCCGCCGGAACCGTCGGGTTCTACGCGAACCGCAATGGGATCCGGAGCCACTTCGCGGGCGACTTCGCCCGGGCGAACCAGGTCGGAGCGCCAAGCAAGACCGGCTGACCGAGCTGCCACTTCCTGAGGAAACAGCTGTCCTCTCTTGGCCGTTGCCGAGAGAGGACAGCTGTTCACGTCTCTGACCAGGTGCCCAGGGCGGCCATGGCGGCGTCGATGAGGGTGGAGTCGATCGGAGCGCGCTCGATGGTGCTGCGGTAGTACATCGGTCCGATGGCCATGGCTGCCGCCTCCCGGCTGGGGAGCGTGAGGACGATCTCGCCACGTGCTTGGGCGTCGTCGAGGGCGGCCGCGAGTCGGTCGGTGAGGATGCCGGCGAACCGCGCACGCCGGGCGTCCATGGTCTCGTCCCACAGGGCGGCGTTGGCCAACGTCGTGGACACGGCCCGGACGTCGTCGAGCTCGAGCTGGCTGGCGATCGCGGTCAGTTCTCGTCGTAGCCAGTCCTGGGTGGGCGCGGTCGGTTTGTCGAGGAACGGCATCGGGACGGTGGCCATGGCCTCGAGGAGGAGAGGTTCGGTCTGGGGCCAGTGGCGATAGACCGTCGCGCGTCCCACTCCCGCGCGTTCGGCGACCTGTGCGTGCGTCACCGCGGTGGGGCCGCTGCCCAGCAGCAGCTCACGGGCGGCGTTCAGGATCGCTTCTCGGCTTCGCAGGAATCGGGGGTCTGTCTCGCTGGGCACGCCGCCATTCTATGAGACAACTTGACTCGTAGCGAGGTCCGTGTGCATCCTGGAGATATGAGACATGATGTATCACAGAAGAGGGTGGCGGTCCTCGGCGCGACAGGCGCCACCGGACGCCAGGTGGTGTCCGAGGCTCTCCGGCGCGGACACAATGTGGTTGCGCTGGTCCGCCGGCCGGGGACGTTCGCGCCGAGGGAACGCCTCAACGAGGTGACCTGGACCGAGGTCACCGACGTCTCGGCCCTCACGCGTGCCGTGACGGGCACGGACGTGGTGATCAGCGCGCTGGGCGGAGCGGACAGGGGGCCCACGACGGTCTGCACCGACGGCATCCGGTCCGCGGTCACCGCGATGACGGCGGCCGGCGTGTCCCGCCTGATCGCCGTCAGCGCGCACGGCGTGCTGGAGACGCGCGACAGGTCGCTGTACTCCCTGGCGGTGTGGGCGAACGTGGCCGAGCGGATGCGCGACAAGGAGACGATGGAGCCGCTCATCACCGCCTCCGGTCTGACCTGGACGATCGTGCGGCCACCGAAGCTGTCCGGCCACAAGGCGATCGGGAAGTACCGGGCGGGGACTGACCTGCCGATTCGTCTGTGGAGCTCCGTCGGACGAGCCGATCTCGCCGCGTTCCTGGTCGACGAGGCCGAGAGCCCGCGGTACGTCCACGCCCACCCGCGGATCACCCGATGAACGGCAACGTCCCCGAGCTGACGGGGAAAGTCGCCGTCGTCACCGGCGCGACCGGCGGCATGGGCCAGATCATCGCCGCCGATCTCGTCCAGGCGGGTGCGCGAGTGATTACCGTTGTCCGCAACCCCGCTCGCGTGGACGCTCTCCGCGCACGCGTCGGCGCACGGGCGGCGGACCGGCTCGACGTCATCACCGGAGACCTGTCCCAGCGCGCCGACGTCATAGCGGCCGCGAAGACCATTGTGGACCGTCACGACCAGATCCACATCCTGATCAACAACGCCGGCGCGCACTTCTCCGAACACCGCCTCACGGCCGACGGCATCGAGATGCACATCGCCCTCGACTACCTAGCCGCCCATGGCCTCCTAACTCTGCTGGGCAAGCCACTGCGACGCGGCCGGGCCCGCGTGGTGAACGTCGCCAGCGACACCCTCAACGACACCCGGCAGATCAAGCTCGCCGGCAGACCCCGTCCGGCGACCCTCGACCTGAGTGGGATCACCGATCTCGCGGAACTCAATCCCGCCGCCGGCTTCGCGCCGTTCGAGGCCTACGCCCGCGCCAAGCTCATGACGGTCACCGCCGGCTACGCCCTCGCCCGCGACCTCGCCGCCGACGGGGTGACCATCAACGCCCTGCACCCGGGGATCGTCGCCACCAACATCATCGACGACCTCGTGCCCCCACTGCTGCGTCCCGTGCGGCCCCTCATCCGCCGGGCCATGCTCACCCCCGCCGAAGGAGCGAAAAGCGCGACGCGCCTTGCGACCGATCCCGAGGTCGCCGGTGTCACAGGGCGGTACTTCCGCCGGGACAGGGAATCAAGCACTCCCCCGGTGTCCCACGACCTCAGCACGCAGCGGAGACTCCTCGCCCTGAGCCAGACCCACTGGTCGAGCCCGGCGTGACCGAACGACGCGGAGATGGGCGTCTCGGTCTCGTCCGCTTGAACAGCACCAATCGCCCAAGAAATCGGCTAACAGGATCGCTCGAGGCGACTTGCGCCTGGAGCTCCCAATGCGCGGCGTCCGGCCAAAGCTTCCGGCTTCCTGTCCGATCCCGAGGCCGCGGTGCACATCGGCATTGCCAAAAGCAGGTGGCGCCAGCAACTCGCGGGGCATCGGCCGGCGCCCTCGCCGTGGAGATGGTGACCCGTTCCCTGCCGACGACGAGCCACCGGAACAATAGCGAAGCTCCTTTCGCGACGCTCAGCGACTAATCGGTGGCAACAAGATCGACAGCGCGATGCTCCAAGTTCGCAAGGCGCTCAAAGAAGTCACGGCGTCCAGTAGCTGGAGCTAACCGAGCAGCAGAAGGGCAAATGACCGTCCCGCCGACTAGCACCTGGGCATGGATCCCCTCGGCACTGGAAGGCCAGGCCGGCGGTACATTGCACGAGGACGCGGGCATCTGCGCCGAGGCGCAGTATGGAACGGCTGGAGACGAGGATGGTCGATGTGACAGAATCGTGCCAGACTGTAGCCACGATCGATGGTCGGGTGCCGTAGGGGACTCTGCACTGGGGCAAGGGATGTGATGGCGCTCGCGAGCCTGTACGCGGATGCATTTACTCGGGCGCAGTTGGGACCTTCCGGGCTGGTGGAGGTCAGCCGGAACTTGTGGGCGCGGCAGTGCCAGACCTGCGGAGAAGAGTTAGGCGAGGAAACGCCCGCACTGGTGGTATTTGAACAGCCCGAGGTTATCGAAGCCACCCTCCACCATCCACGGTGCTGTCCACCCCAATGGACACATCTTCCCCAGCCGCTGAAAGCATCGCCGACGACCGACAGCATCCGGATTGTGGGGCTCCCACAACCCCTGGGCGGCATGTTGCCGGTGTTGTTGATCAATCCCGCACTCGAGCGCGTTGGGCTGCGTTGCGATCCACAGTTGGGATGGTCGACAACCACTATCGACATCTGGACGGCCCAGGGGCTGAGCCCGCCTGATTCGGAGGGCGAGGTCGAATTCACGGCACGGGCCAGCCGTGTGGACGCCTGGCACGTCGACGGCGACCTGGTCGTGCGTGCGGGAACGACGCTCTGGACGCTGTCCGTCAGAGATGAGCGCCCCGAGATCACTGACGCGCTGGCTGAGCTGGGTGGTGTCGCTGTTCTGGTCTCCACTGCGCTCGACCCAGCAGCTCTCGTTGACCTGTTGCCGGTGAATCGCGTGGTGACCACAGGCGACGCTGCCTGTGGCTTCGCCCCGTTCAACACCACTGATCCCGTACCTCGCGGCAACGATCCGCGCTACGCACAGGGCCTGTTCCGCAGCAAGCAGGAAGATGAGATACCGGTTCAGCCCTACCAAGGCCCCAGCTACGACGTCACGACTGGCGGATTCAGCTTCGGCCAGGATGCCTATGGGAACCACGGTCACTGGTGGCTGCATGCCCCGGAGGGACCACTGCGCAATGGCTTGGTGGCCGGACCTCCCGAGTGCGGCAAGACCAACTCGCTAAGACTGGTGGCAGTAGAGGCCGCCGCCTCTGGACGTATCGTGCCGATGCTCGCCGACCCCCAGGACCGCAACGGTCATGCGGAGGGTATCGGGATGCACCTACCTCCCGAGCAGTTTGCCAATGATGTCGCCGGCACCGTCGACCTGCTACACCGGTTGTCCAGCATGATCGAGCATCGCCAAGGCGGCGAAGGGTTCACCACGCCCACTGAGGAGGAGCCAGGCGTCCTGTTGTTACTGGAAGACGCGCACACGATCTTCAACGATCCTGTACTGGCCGAACTAGGCGAACGGATCGCGACAGTCGGTCCGTCGGTGTGCATAGCGATGGTGGTGACTACTGAAACGATCAGTCAGGAGGCGTTCGGTGGGCACAGCAGGCTCATCGTCGCTCTCGCCGAGCACAATGCACAGCTGTTCTCCGAACAGGTGTTTGCACAGCTACGCATCTACCGCAGCCGTACCTGAGGGTCCGCACGGGTGGCTGGCGGTTTCGGTTAGCGACTCACGGATTCCTGAAGATGTCATGCGTGCCGACACGACGCCAGTACACGTGGGTTTCACCCTGGCGTCGCTCGTCGCCGTATTCGAACGTAGCGCGGCCATCTTCTGCCCAGGACATCTCCCAGACTCCTTGGACGGACCTCACTCGCTTTACGCGCAGATGCGGTGGAAACTGTCGGGTATTGACCGCCTCGATGAACACCTTGAGTGCACGCTTCCACTGCGTGTATTGCTCCTGCGTAAGCTTCGCAACATCACGTTCGAACCGAGGGTGGGTCTCGAACGTCGGCATCACGAGGAACCGTGAAGCTCATCCATCCGAGCCAGGAAGTCGTCACCTGACTCGTATACCGTCGTCTCGCCAGCCGCACGCGCACGGGTGGCTTCGCGCTCTCCCTCCTGCCACTCCTCAGTCCAGAACCATTTCTGATCAGCTGGGATTGTGGTCATCCCGCGGAGCACTACGTTCCCGTCCTCTAGGACGGTGAAAGTCACCTCATCGCCTTCCTCGATGTGCAGCACGCGTCGAACCTCGGCAGGCAGCGTCAGTTGACTCTTGCCCCGCACCTGGGCGCGACCCACCACAGTCCCCTCGTCCCCCGTGTCCTGCGGCGTCATGTCCCAACCCTCCTCAGCCCCTGGTCGGAGCGCCTCTACCCCATCATGACGGGCGTGGTAAGAAATTCCAACTTTCAGAGGCGCATACCACACCGGCAGTGATGAACTGGCCGAAGTTGGACACGCAGCGTAACAGGAGCCGGCTTGTTCAGCGGCTGTCTATCCAGCGGTACCTGTCAACGTGGAGCCGGGTAGGGCGGTCCCGGCTGCGCGGCTCCAGTCAAATACGTGCTGGTCAGTGCGCCTCAACACGACTTGTTCGGCCCATGCGCGCGCCTCGGGCTCGGTGGCAAAGCCGTCACCACTGATGCGGGAGAGCACCGCTAGAAGCTTCCAACCATCCTCGTGCTGCCGGACGAAATAGAACCGCGCTGCCAACGGGTCGAGCAGATACCAGGCGGCCGGATCCTCCTCAACTGGGCGCCACTCCACCGGCCACTGCGGCGTCTCGGCGAACAACTGCTCCGTGGCCCAGTCGAAGGCCCCAGATTCGCTCAACGCGTGGTCGGTGATCGCCAGTACCTGCGCGATAGAGGCGTGCCGTTCACCCCAGTGCAACAGGTAGGACGTCACCGAGTCCGGCACGGTCACCGTGTCCAGTGGCTGACGGTCCTCCGTGCCGGCTAGCGGAATCCAGCCGAACAGTAATTCACCCGAGAGGATCAAGGCGAACAGTTGGTCGTACTGGGTCAGCTCGTCTGGATTGATCGCCGTGGTCACGCCCACGATCAGCCCTCCGAGCTCATGGATTCGGTCTTGCACCTCCCGGGTGGCAGTGCCGGTCCAGGCGTCGGCCCATCCCTCGAGCTGCACCGTGACCTGCGCCCGATGTATGTGGGCTTGCGCCCCGGCGATGGGGGCGTCGACGATGAAGTCCTGCCGGGGCGTGCGCAGCCCCAGCCGTCGGAGATGGGGCACCGTGGCTATGTCCCAGCCCGTCTCGGTTGCCGCCAGCGGGACCTGCTCAAGGAACGGATTCACCACCATCAGCGGCCGATCATCACGCTCGCCCGGCGAGCGGGCCCCAAACAGCATCAACGTGTTCGTCTTCCACGACACCTGCCCCGCCCCGGCGAGAAGTGGTTGTTTCGACCACTCCGGCACCTGGCACGCCCTGTGATGCAAGGTCGCCGACGCGAACACCAGAAGGTCCGCCACATGCAACGCTGGCCGTTCCGACCCCAATGGTCGTCCACATGTCTGGCAATCCACCGGCCACAGGTTGTTCAACACCCGTTCGAGTACATGCGGGCCAAGCGAATTTCTCGTGGTGTCATCCACCTCGAACTGCCTCAGAACCGGCGGCGCCTCAGCCGGTGCTGCCGTCCGGCCCGCTCGCTTACGACGCCATCGTGCGCGCTTACCCTTCCCCACCCGTGCGCAACTCCCTCAACATCCGCAACCAAGACATTCATTTCCTTGGGTAATGATGCCTGGATTCCTCGTGTACGTCTAAGCCACTTGAACCGCATCCAGGAGATGGGCAGGTAGCAGCAGCCCCAAGTGACCGAAGAGGGTCCACCCCATGATCGGTGTTTCCGGCGTTGTTGGTCAGTAGGTCTCGGCCCCTGTGGAGTCGTGAGTTACACCCGTCAGACAGCACCAAGGTCTATCTCCTCGGAGCAGGCGTCACATGCGTCCCACCGAGCTGTCCAGTGGAGTGGCCCACAAATGGCCCTCGACGACCGCAACCCTCCGGCGTCAGCCGAACAGAGCCGGACAACGGCGAACGGCCCGCCAACCTGGTTTGCGCAGGTGACGGGCCGTTTCGGCATGTGGTGGCGGGTGCAGGGTTCGAACCTGCGTAGCTTGCGCGACAGATTTACAGTCTGCTCCCTTTGACCGCTCGGGCAACCCGCCGGGAGTGACCGGCCGCGACCGGTCGGGCGAAACCATACCCAACGGTCCCGGGGCGGGGCCAACCGGATACTCCCTCGGGCTCTGACCGGCGGCGGTACCATCCGGCGGGGGGATCCAGCTGGCGAGGTGGAGGTGCGTTTCCGGTGGCGGACCCGTCGTTCGACGTGGTGAGCAAGGTGGACCGGCAGGAGGTTGACAACGCGCTCAACCAGGCGGCCAAGGAACTGTCGACCCGCTTCGACTTCCGGGGGACGGGTGCCTCAGTGAAGTGGGCCGGCGAGGAGGCCGTCACCATCGAGGCCGAGACCGAGGAGCGGTGCCGCGCCGCCATCGACGTCTTCAAGGACAAGCTGGTCAAGCGGCAGATCTCGCTCAAGGCGTTCGACGTGGGCGAGCCCGCCTCCTCGGGCAAGGTCTACAAGGTCACCGGCAGCATCGTGCAGGGCATCTCCTCGGAGAAGGCCAAGCAGATCGCCAAGAAGATCCGGGACGAGGCCCCGAAGGGCGTCCAGGCGCAGATCCAGGGCGACCAGCTCCGCGTCTCCGGCAAGAAGAAGGACCACCTGCAGGACGTCATCACCCTGCTCAAGAACTCCGACTTCGGCATCGCGCTCCAGTTCACGAACTACCGCTGACCTGCACCTTGAGTGCGGGTCGCATGGGTGAGCGCACTCGGGACCGGGACGGCTAACGTGTGCGAGTCCCCACGAAGTCGAGCGAACGGCGCAGCTGGCGCCGGGTTGGAAGGCCGATGAAGGGCATCATCCTCGCGGGTGGGAGCGGCACCCGGTTGCATCCGATCACCCAAGCGGTGTCGAAGCAGTTACTGCCCGTGTACGACAAGCCGATGATCTACTACCCGATGTCCGTGCTCATGCTGGCCGGCATCCGGGAGATCCTGGTCATCTCCACGCCGACCGACCTGCCCAACTTCCAGCGGCTGCTCGGTGACGGCAGCCAGTTCGGCATCTCGCTCAGCTACGCCGAGCAGCCCCAGCCCAACGGCCTGGCCGAGGCGTTCATCATCGGCGAGGACTTCATCGGCGACGACGACGTCGCGCTCGTGCTCGGCGACAACATCTTCTTCGGCGCCGACTTCTCCAGCGTCATGCAGGAGTACGTCAACGGCATGGACGGTGCCGTCCTCTTCGGCTACCCGGTCAAGGACCCGCAGCGCTACGGCGTCGGCGAGGTGGACGCGGACGGCAGGCTCATCTCGATCGAGGAGAAGCCGGCCAAGCCGAAGTCCAACCGCGCGATCACCGGGCTCTACTTCTACGACAACGAGGTGGTCAAGATCTCCAAGTCGCTCGAGCCGTCGGCGCGCGGCGAGCTGGAGATCACCGACGTCAACCTGCACTACCTGCGCCAGGGCCGCGCCCGGCTGCTCGACCTGGGGCGCGGGTTCGCCTGGCTGGACACCGGCACGCACGACTCGCTCCTCGAGGCCGGCCAGTTCGTGCAGGTGCTGGAGCATCGGACCGGTGTGCGGATCGCCTGCCTCGAGGAGATCGCACTCGACCGCGGCTTCATCGACGCCGACCAGTGCTACGAGCTGGGCCGCAAGCTGGCCAAGTCGGGCTACGGCGACTATGTGATGTCGATCGCCCGGGCGGCCGGCGCCACGGGTTAGAGCCCGCGGCGGGCCATTTCCTCGAGCCGGCTGATGCGGTCGGCGATCGGCGGGTGCGTGGAGAACAGCCGGGCCGCGCGCTCGCCGGGCCGGAACGGGTTGGCGATCATCAGGTGTGACTGCGACACGACCCGCGGCTCCGGCGCCAGCGGCGCCAGCCGGGTGCCGTATTCGAGCTTGCGCAGCGCCGAGGCCAGGCCGATCGGGTCGCCGGTGAGCTCCGCACCGGACGCGTCGGCCTGGTACTCGCGCGACCTGCTCACCGCCATCTGGATGATGCCGGCCGCGATCGGCCCGAGCAGCGCCAGCAGGAGCAGCGCGATCGGGTTCGGCCGCTCCTCGTCCGAGCCGCCGAACACGCCCGCGAACATCGCCAGGTTGGCCAGCACGCTCACCACGCTGGCCAGCGCGCCGGCGACGCAGGAGATCAGGATGTCGCGGTTGTAGACGTGCGACAGCTCGTGACCGAGCACCGCCCGCAGCTCGCGCCGGTCGAGCAGCTCCAGGATGCCGGTAGTGCAGCAGACGGCGGCGTTGCGCGGGTTGCGGCCCGTGGCGAACGCGTTCGGGGCCTGCGTGGGGCTGACGAAGAGCCGGGGCATCGGCTGGCGAGCCGCCGTGGCCAGCTCACGCACTATGTTGTACATCTCGGGCTGCTCGGCCTGCGACACCGGGCGGGCACGCATGGCGCGTAGGGCCAGCTTGTCGGAGTTGAAGTAGGCGTACCCGTTCATCAGCAGCGCGATCGCCAGACCGATGAACAGCGCGGTCTGCCCGAAACGCGAGCTGATCAGGACGATCAGCGCGCTCATACCGCCGAGCAGCAACGCGGTCTTCAGTCCGTTGTAGTGCTTGTGCACCTCAGGCGCCTCCGTGAACTCTCGTGACTTGTCACGAACTCCCTTGTGTAGAACGTCGTTCCGAGCCACCGAGTTCCGATTCGTACCGATTGCGCAGGTCAGCTGCCTACCTCTCCGCGGCGCCAGTACGTCGTCGGCCGGACCGCGCGCCGGTCGAATCCCCGCTGGTCGAGCAGGTGCGCGCGGAGCGCGACCATTGCGGACCGCTCCCCCGCGAGCCAGGCGTCGACCCGGCCGGTGGGCAGCTCCGCGGCCGCGACGGCGTCGGTGAGGGAGCCCCCGGCACCGCGGTGCACCCAGGTCACCGGGGCACGGAGGGGCTGCTCCTCGGCGGCGTCCTCGACCTCGACGAACACCCTGGCGTCGGCGGTGGGCGGGAGCGCGTCGAGGATCGCGGCGATGGCGGGCAGGGCGGTCTCGTCGCCGGCGAGGAGGTGCCAGTCGGCGCTCGGGTCGGGCTGGTAGGCCGGCGACGGGCCGACGAAGATCAGCTGGTCGCCCGGGGTGGCGTGCTTGGCCCAGTCACAGGCCGGCCCGGCGGCGTCGTGCAGCACGAAGTCGAAGTCGATCTCGTGAGCGACGGGGTCGTGCCGGCGGATGGTGTATGTCCTGGTCAGCGGGCGGACGGTGGACCACCTGGCACGTGCCGCCTCGAGCGTCGCCGGGAGCTCGACGCCGTCCGGGTAGAAGTACAGCATCACGTTCTGGTCGGTACCGGCGCTCACGAACCCGGCGAGCTCCTCGCCGCCGACCGTGATCCGGGCGAGCCGCGGCGTCACCCGCTCGACCCGGCGGACGGGGGCCCGCCAGAGCGCCGTCTCCTGACGACGGGAACGCCTGGGCGCAGTGTTGGTACTCATCCCGGTCATCATCGCACCCGGTCCGCCGAGCACAGCGGCGCCGGACAGCGCTCCAGGCCATGGGGTCGATCGCCACCGGCCGATGAGTTTCGGCGGCGGCGGTGGTCCAACGTACGGACGACCGAGAGGAGTGGGCCCCAATGGACCTGCACTGCGTAATGTGCGTACGAGACGTGACCAGGGCGCTGGAGTGGTACGAGGCGCTCTTTGGCCGCCCGGCCGACGAGGTCATCGGCGAGGAGTACCTGTGGCAGGTCGGCGAGAACGCCTGGGTGGTCGTCGACGACCAGGACGTCCGGGCTGAGCGGGTAGGCGGCGCGATGGTCACCTTCGGCGTGACCGACTTCGACGCGATCCTTGGCCGGCTCGCCGAGCACGGCATCGAGCACGAACCGGTGGAGACGTACGGGAACGGGGTTCGCCACGTCACGGTGCTGGATCCAGACGGGAACAGCCTGTCGTTCGCCGGACTGCCTTCCGAGTAGCCGACGCCAGGCGCGGTTCCCGGCTGTCAGGAAGCGCGCTGCTGGCTGTGGGCGTGCCTCGGAGCACCTGGCAGGACGCGGGAATAACGTGCTGCAGCCGCGGGGCGTCGGAGGTCATACTGCGTCGGTGACTGACGTCTTGCCCGAGGTGCTGATCCGGAGCGAGGACGATCCTGACGACGTCGTGTCGATTGGTCGCCCCATCGGTGGTGTGGACGGCTTCTATGTCGTTCCCGTGGGAATCCACGCTGACGGCCTGTCCTGCACTCGGGATGCCGTGATACGCGGGGACGACGGAATCCGCGCGTTCTTCGCTGGGTTGGCACGGGATTGGCGCGGCTGGAGGGGCGTGCGCAAGTGGGACACGATCGAGCACGACCTCGCCATCAAGGCAAGACACACAGGTCGCAAGATCCGTCTCAACTTCACGCTGCGCCCTGGCTCCGACCGGGACTACTGGATAGTGACGCTTGAGATGGTGATCCCGCCTGACGAGTCGCTCGACCGACTGGCGAGGGACATCGGCGAGTTGTTCGGCGACCTGTAGCCGCGGGAGCAGTAGGGCAACAACGGCAGCGTGCGGAGCGGTAGCCGGCCGTCCCGCAATGGATGCGGTCCACGTTGCGGCGTTCCGTAATGGTTCTTCGGGCACCGTACGACTCCGCCAGCGCCGTTTGCCGATACCGCTGTTGAGCTCGGCGATTGTCGACGGGTGCGCCAACATAGACGGTTTCACCGTGTGCGGGCTTACTACCGCTCAAGCGCCTGCGGGCGTACGACTGGTTCAGGCGGTGACAGCGGCGGGCGGGTATTTCGCCGCGACGTCAACAGTCGCGCCATCACACTAGGAGTAATCAGCGCCGGAAATATTGGAAACGGAGGCCCTGGAGACCGCATGTTGTACACCGAAGCCTCCCGAGTGTGCCAGATAGACATCTGCCGAGGTGATCGCCGTCTGCTGTTGTCCGGTGCCGTAACGTATTAGGTCCGGACGGCGGCGGAATGAGGTGTCCCCGATGCGAGGAGAATCCGTGGTGGTCACTCTCTTGACCGGCACGCTGGCGTCAGCCCTGGCCGGGTGCAGGGAAGACAGCGACGTTCGTATCGTGCCGCCCGTCACGGAGAGCGTGTCCACCCTGGAGTCCGTCCCGGTGCCCCCGAAAGACGAGCCGGGCAACGGAACCACCACAGGTGGTGGGTAGCGACCGGAGCCTGGGCGGAGTACTGGTGCACGAGTGGCGGGGCACCCGGGACCGGTCTAACCGGCGGAGCGACGACCTCTTCGGGTGAGTATCAGTGCAGGTAGAGCGGTGGACGGCTCCCGGGTGATCTTCCTCGGGAGCCGTTTCCGTTCAGTGCTGGTTCCGTGGACACCGCCAAACGACGACAATCGTCGACAGAGGGTCACAGATGGCTTGGCCAGCGCCGGTATTCCGAAACCGGGGTTGAGCTGTGGTTTCGGGCATGACGCTGGCCGAGAGTGATGGTTCCGCGCTGTCTACTTCTCCCCCGCTCGCTCGTACAGGCCGTCTCGTAGCGCCGGGTCGGGTTGCCAAGGGTGGCGAAGCCATGGATCTTGTGTCGAAACGATGACATTGCGCTGGCACTGTGTGGACATTCACCGGAGATGCTTGGTGCATGCGAAGTCGTTCAGTCCTCGTCGCGGCTGGCGCGGTGCTCGCGCTGGCCGCGAACGTCCTGACCACCTACAACGCGCAGGCCATCGTGGGCGGCAGTCAGTCCACCGAGGTGTACTCGTTCATGGGCTCGTTCCAGCCGTCCTACCCCAGACCGCCACGCGCTGACGGACACGGTTGCGGTGTGGAACTCCTCGCGCCGCAATGGGTACTGACCGCCAGTCATTGCGCGGGCAAGAACCCGACCAATGCGAGAAACGGCGTTCCCAAAGGCTGGAAAGTCCGGATCGGATCGCTCGACACCACCTCCGGCGGCAAGGTCGTTGATGTCGACCACTACTACCGGCTCGCGACCGGTCATGACGAAGGCGGCTTCTGGGGCAAGGATCTCGCGTTGATGCACCTGCGCACGCCCGTGCACGCGCGGCCCGTGCGGATCGCCTCCAGCACGCCCACCGACGGTACCCCGACTCGTATCCTGGGCTGGGGCATGACCTGCGACGACGCCCTGCCGGAGTGTTATCCGAACAGGCTGCGCGAAGCCGACACCGCGGTGCAGCCGGTCTCGACGTGTACGGTCGCCTCTCCAGGCGAGTTGTGTATCGGGAGTCTCGATGGCACCGTCGGTGCGCGGAACATGGACTCCGGCGGGCCCGCGCTGGTCCGCCAGGGTGACGGCTGGGCGCTGGCCGGCGTCGTCAGCGGCCCCAGTTCCGACGGTGAGCCGGTGCTTTACACCGACGTCACCAAGCACGCCGACTGGATCAACGGCATCATCAGCGGCGCCTCCGTGCCCGCCGATGACGTGATCCCGAACGTGGAAGGCGCGGTGGACCTCGCCGACTGCGTGGGCTCGGTGATCCGCACTGCCGCCTCCCGCCCGAACGATCCCGCGCTGATGCTCACCAACGGCCATTGCGTGCAGGGACACCGTCCCGCGCCGGGCGCCGCGCTCGTGGATCAGCCCGCCGACCGCGCTGTGTCGATCGCCGACGCCCAAGGCTACCCACGTGCCTCTGCCCGTGCGGATCGTCTGGTGTACGCGACCATGACCGGTACCGACATCGCGCTCTACCGTCTGGACCGGACCTACGCGCAACTGGCAGCGAAGCGTGCCAAGGTCTTCAAGCTCGCCTCCACGCCAGTGCGGGCGGGCGACCCGTTGACCTTGGCCTACACCAGCAGCCGGCTGAGCTGCACCGCCGAGACGGTGGTGCCGCACCTGAAGGAAGGCGGCTATCAGCTGGAGAACTCCATCCGCTACGCCACCAGTCCGCAGTGCCAGCCGTTCCACGGCATGTCGGGCTCGGCGCTCCTGGCGGCCGACGGCTCCACAGTGGTCGGGGTGCACAACACGCACAACGACGGCGGGGAGCCGTGTAGCAACAACAACCCGTGCGAGGTCGGAGCGGATGGGAGCACGACCTCGGTGCAGGGACGCTCCTACGGCCAGCAGGTCGATGGGATCGCGGCCTGCCTGAGCGCCGGTTCACGGCTGGACCTGACCCTGCCGGGTTGCGCGTTGACCAAGTGACCAGCCCTTCACCTAACGGCCTCGTGCACGGTAGTTGATCTTTCTGGTACATCGTGGAGCTGGTTGCGGAGGTCGGTCCGGTGGGGCAGGCGCGGCAGGACGCCCGCCGGGCCGGCCGCGGCGACGTGCAGTGGGTGCGTGCGGACAGTATCGCCCGCTGCTGGCTCGGCTCGGGAACATCTCGGCGCGCCAGGGTGCCGGGTACGCCACCCAGACGTACTGGATCACCACCTGTGTGCGTCCTGGCAACAAACCTCGACCTGCGGTTGCCCGGAATCCTGCTGGCTGGCTAGCCGGGGCAGCCGACCGGCCCTCGGGTGTGCCCGCCTCCTCGGAGCGTGACAGGCCCGGGAGCCGCCGCAGTGCAGGCGATCTGCGTCATAGCCACAGTGGACAGTGTGGTCACGTCGATGGGCAGCGTGACCGTCGTGTCCTCGATGGTCATCGGCTCGGCCTCCCGAGGAACCTCGCTGCGGTAGCCGTTCGCCTGCTCCACCTCGCTGGGACCCTCCGCCAGCAGCCGCAACGCGGCCGAAGGGTCGGTCTGGTGCCGGGTGGCCCGCAGCACCGGCTCGACGGCGTCGTTGCGCACCAGGAAAACCAACGCTCCGGTCGCGGGAGAGCCGGCGATCGGGTCCGTCGGCCGCACGCCACATCCCGTGACCAGAAGAACCACCGCGACGACCAGGCGCCTCACGGTGGACCTCCTGACGGGAGGCGAAGCGTGAACACGGCACCCTCGCGGCCGTTGCCCGCCTCGAGGGTGCCGCGGTGCAACCTGGCGTTCTCCCACGCGATCGCCAGGCCAAGGCCGCTGCCCTCGGACCGCGGTCGCGCGGTGTCCGCCTTGTAGAACCGGTCGAAGACGTGTGGCAGCACAGCGGGGTCCAGGCCGGGCCCGTGGTCGGTGACCTGGATGACGAGCCAGCCGGGCTCGCCACGCAGCACCACCGTCACCGGAGGAGAGCCGTGCCTCTGGGCGTTGCCGACCAGGTTCGCCACGATCACATCCAGCCGGCGCGGATCGACCCTGGCGCGCACCGGCAGCAGCTCGGTGACCACATCGGACCACCGGCGGGCCCGCAGCGTCGCGAGCACGGCGTCGGCCACGTCGATCTCCTCGAGCTCCAGCGCGGCCGCGCCGGAGTCGAACCGGCTCACCTCCATGAGGTCGTCGACCAGGCGGGTCAGGTTGCGTGTCTCCTGGCTGACCAGACCGGCCGCCGTCCTCGCGTCCCCGTTCAGGTGGGGTGCCTCCTCGTCGAGCACGTCCGTGACCGCCGTCATCGCGGCAAGGGGAGTGCGCAGCTCGTGCGACACGTCGGCGACGAACCGCCGCGCGTCCGAGACCTGCTTCTCCAGTGCCGCGGCCGTGGCGTTGAACGTGTGCGCCACCCCGGCCAGCTCGTCGGCGCCGCGGACCCGCACGCGGGTACGCAGGTCGCCCTCGCCCAGCCTGCGCGCGGCCTCCCGGAGCTCCCGCACTGGGCGGAGCACGCTCCTGGCCGCGAACCACGCCAGGAGACCACCGAGGGCGAGCGAGCCGACGGCGACGACCCACGCCACCCTGGCCAGCTCGCCGATGCTCTCCTGCTCGGGTAGCAGGCTGCGCGCACCGTAGATCTCCATATCGGCCACCCGCATACCGATGACCAGCTCGACCTGCCCGCCACGGGCCGTCCGCTGCCAGGCGACCAACCCGGTCCGTACCTTGTCGCGCAGCTCGAAGGGGATGTCCTCGACCCGCAGGCTGTTGCCGTCGCCGTAGGGCCGGCCCCGGTAGAGGATCACCCCGGAGTCGTCGCGGTCGGACAGCTCGCCCGCGTCCGGGACGGTCATCGTCATGACCTTCTCTGTGAACGCCCGCACGGCCGCGACCTGGGCGCCCTCCAGGAGCACGTTGCGTGCCCGCACGTACATCGCCCCGGCCACCGCGGCGGCGGTCACCGCGCCGAGCAGGACGAACGCGATCAGCAGCCGGGTACGCAGGCTCCTCACAGCGGCCCGAAGCGGTAACCGAAGCCCCGGACGGTCTGGATGTGACGCGGCGCCGCCGGGTCGGTTTCGATCTTGGACCGTAACCGCTGCACGCACGCGTCCACCAGGCGTGAGTCGCCGAGGTAGCCGCGGTCCCACACCGACTCCAGCAGCTGCTGGCGGCTGAGCACGCGGCCGGGTGCGCTGGACAGTTCGAGCAGCAGTCGCAGCTCGGTCGGCGCGAGGCCGACCTGCTCGCCGTTCTTGCTGACCACCAGGCCGGCGCGGTCGATCGTGAGGTCGCCGTGCAGTTCGGCGTCGGCGTGCTGGACCGGGTCGCCCGCGCGGCGCAGCACCGCCCGGATGCGTGCCTCGAGCACCCGTGGCTGGACCGGTTTGACGACGTAGTCGTCGGCGCCCGCCTCGAGACCGGCCACCACGTCCATGTCATCGCCGCGGGCGGTGAGCATGATGATCGGCAGGTTGCCGACCGCCCTGATTCGTCGGCACACCTCGAACCCGTCGATACCGGGCAGCATCAGATCGAGAACGACCACGTCGGCGTCCGCCAGCCCGCTGAGTCCCTGCTCGCCGGACTCCGCCGCCCGCACGACATGTCCCTGCCTGCGCAGCGCCAGCCGCAGCCCTTCGCGCACAGCCTGATCGTCCTCGATCAACAGCACCCGTGACATAACATCAACTATCGCAAGGCGATGCGGCGTCCGCCCGTCCACTCGACACATGGTGCCGTGCCCGTGTCATGGCGGCTTCCGCCGAATGTCATGGTCGTGTCACGGCTGTCCGGGCCGTCAGGAAGTCGCTGTACATGTCCTCGACGGTGCCGGACAGCTTGGCGCCGGCACCTTCGGCAGGTCGAACCGGCGGATCGACGACCTCTTCGAGTGAGTATCAGTGCAGCTGGAGTGGGCGGAACGGCTCCCGAGGTGAAGCAGGGATTTCGGCCCTGATATGGCCGGAAGACTGTTACTCAGTGTGGCTGAATTAACCCCTGAGTTCCATCGTGCAGCATTTGGGGCCGCCGCCGGACTTTCGGAGTTCGGAGATGTCGAGGAAGGTGGGGTCGTAGCCGTGGTGGAGGAGTTGGTCGGCTAGGTGGGTGGCTTCCATGGGGAGGACCACGTTGCGGCCGTCCGATACGGCGTTGAGGCCAAGGCATTCCGCGTCCGCCTCGGTCGCGATGATGGCGTCGGGGAAAAGGCGGCGTAGGACGCGTTGTGAACCCACGGAAAACGCCTCGGGGTAATAGGCGATGTGGGCGTTGCGGGTCGCGTTTGCCTCGGTCAGGACACACAGCGCCGTGTCCAGGTGGTAGTAGCGGGGGTCGACCAGGCTGAGCGACACCACGGGCACCCCCAGGAACTCCTGGGCCTCGGAGTGCGCTCCCGGGTCGGTGCGGAAGCCGGTGCCGGCCAGCAGTACCGCCCCGGTCCAGGTGAAGTCGCCTTCGGCCTCGTTGGTTCTCGTGGGCATGAACACGTCTCGGTAGCCGTGGTCGAGGAACCAGCGGCGGTAGTGATCGGCCTCGGGGGCGCGTTGGGGGGCCCGGAAGCGCGCACCCAGGACCCGGCCGCCGATGACGGTGCCGGAGTTGGCGGCGAACACCATGTCCGGCAGGCCGGGCTGGGGCTCGATGAACTCCACGCGGTGGCCCCAGCGACGGTACGTGTCCGCCAGCTCCGTCCACTCCTTGACCGCCAGCTCCGTGCTCACCGGCTGGCTCGGGTCCATCCACGGGTTGATGGCGTACTCGACCGTGAAGTACTTGGGCTCGCACAGCAGGTAGCGGCGACGGGTGGAGACTCGGGCCTCGGTCATGAACCAAATGTAAGCGCGGCCGTTCGCGGCGATCAATGTCGCACAGGCGCCCCAGAACATGCAGTATGTTGCGTGTGGACGCCTTGGATCAGCGAATCATTTCACGGCTCGTCGCCGACGCGCGTTCGAGCTACTCGGAGATCGGCAAGGCGGTCGGGCTGTCGGCGCCGGCCGTCAAGCGGCGGGTGGACCGGCTGCTCGACACCGGTGTGCTCCGCGGCTTCACCGCCGTGGTCAACCCGGAAGCACTCGGCTGGGGCACCGAGGCCTTCGTCGAGGTCCACTGCATCGGCAACGTCACACCCGACCGGATCCGGGCCCGGCTGCTGCCGCTGCCCGAGGTCGTCGCTGCCTACACGGTCTCGGGGGCGGCGGACGCGATCGTGCACCTGCGCGCGGGGAGCATCCACCACCTCGAGGACGCCCTGGAGCGCCTCCGGGCAGTCGACATGATCGACCGCACGGTGTCGACAGTCGTGCTCTCGCGGTTGCTGGACCGGCCGCCGGCCCCGGAGCTCAGCTAAGACCTAGAGTCATGCGGCATGAACGAGGTCCTGCTCGAGCGGCGCGACGGGGTCGCGGTGCTCACACTCAACGTTCCGGATCGTCGCAACTCGATCACCCTTTCGATCGCCTCGCGGATGGCGGAGCTCGTCGGCGAGTGTGAGCAGGACGACACTGTTTCGGCGCTGGTCGTGACCGGCGCACCGCCGGCCTTCTGCGCCGGTGCCGACCTCACCGCCCTCGGGGAAGCTCGGGAGGAGGGGCTGCGAGCCATCTACGAGGGGTTTCTCACGGTGGCCCGCTGTCAGCTGCCCACGATCGCCGCCGTGGGCGGCGCCGCGGTCGGGGCCGGGTTGAACCTCGCTCTGGCCTGCGACGTACGACTGGTGGGGCCCCGCGCCCGGTTCGACGCCCGCTTCCTCCAGCTCGGCATCCACCCCGGCGGGGGCATGACCTGGATGCTCCAGCGGCTCGTCGGACCGCAGACGGCCACGGCGATGACGATCTTCGGGGCTATCCTCGACGGGAGTGAGGCAGTACGGACGGGCCTGGCGTTCCAGCAGGTGGACGGCGACCACGAGGACCTGGTCGCGGCCGCGGTCGACCTTGCCCAGCCGGCCGTTCGAGCACCGCGCGAGCTGGTCACGACCACGAAGCGAACGTTGCGCACCACGGCCGCCTACGATCGGCACGACGATGCGATCGAGACCGAACTGGCAGCGCAGCTGGCGTCCATGGAGACGCCCGCGTTCGCCGAGCTGCTCGCCGCGATGCGAGCACGGATTTCCCACCAGCCGTAACGCTCATCCCAGCATCTGGGAGATCCTACTGTGATGTGGGACGCGAATACCCTGGAGACCAGGGAGACACCAGTGCCCACGCGGCTACGCTCGTAGGTAAGGCACACCTGTGCAGGAGAGGGATCAGCAGAGCATGAGCACCAGCGTCAACGGGGGGAACGGAACCAGGGCCACCCAGGTGACCAAGCTGGACCGGGTGGTGATTCGGTTTGCTGGTGATTCTGGTGA
>NZ_MSIE01000003.1 GCF_001921205.1 Actinophytocola xanthii
GGGCGGTCGGGCCCCGGATCGCGGCGCTGGCCGGGGCGCTGGGCGTGGCCGTCATGGCCGTCGGGGCGCTGCCGGGCCGCGCGGGGCCGCTGGACGACGGGGGCGGCCCGGGCCTCGCGACCACCCTCCAGCGTGAGCTGGCCGCCACCGGCCGGGCCGTGCTCGTCCTCCCGGGCGAGCCGACCGAGCCCGCCAGGATGGCCGCCGGGCGCATGCCGGCCTTCGGCGACGACGACCTGGCGCCGGTCAACACCGGGAACAGCGTGGCGCGCATCGCGGTGGGACTGGCCGCCCCGGAGCGGGTCCGGACGGCGGTGGCCGACGCGGCGGCCGCCGGCGTGCTGTTCGTCGTCACGCCGGACGCGCCGACCCGCGCGGCCATCAGCGAGGCCGCCGGGAACCTCGTCGCCGACGCGCCGTCGACCACCGACGGCCGGCCGGTCCTGCGCCTGCAGCCCGCGGCCGGGCAGGTCACCCTGCTCTCGCCCGAGCAGGCCCGGCGGGCGATCACCGGCAGCCCGCCGCCGACCGAGCTCGGAGCGCCCGGCATCGTCCCGGTCGACGCGCGCCCGCCGGCTGTCGCCGTGCGGGTCTCCGACGGGCCGAGCGGCCGCCTGCTGGTGATCGCGGCGGAGGAGGAACCGGGCTGGCTGGCCACGGTCGACGGCCGGCAGGTGCCGGTGGTGCGGGCCTGGGGTCACCTCGTGGGCGTGCCGATCGGCGCCCGCGCCGGGGAGGTGCGCGTCGAGCAGCCGACCGCCCTGCGCAGCGTGCTGCTGCTCGTCCAGGCCGCGATGGTGCTGTTCGTGCTGCTGACCGCGATCCCTAGCCGTCGCCCTCGATGACGCCCGGGTCGAGGTTGAGGTAGGTCGCGACCTGCTCCACCAGCACGTGGTGCACCAGGTCGGCCAGGTCCCCGCCGTCGCGGGCGCGGGCCTCGAGCGGGCGGCGGAACAGCACGATCCTGGCCTTCGTCGGCTGGCCCCGGCGGTCGACGCCGGCCGGCACGAGCCGTGCCAGCGGCACCCCGCCGTCGGCGAGCACGCCGTCCTGCGGGCGCTCGACGTCCCGAACCTCGGGCACGTCGTCGACCGCGATGTCGAGGTCGGTCAGCTCGGTGCGCCAGCGGGCCTCGATCGGCTCGAGCGCGGCGAGCACGAGCGCGTCGAACCGCTCGGCGCGGGTGGAGGCCGCCGGCAGGGTCGACGGGTACAGCGAGCCGCGCAGCCCCCGGCCGTGCCGGTCCCGGGTGGTGGACACGCTGGCGAGCGTACTAGGGCACGCCCTCACAGCCCTCGGTCGCGGTCTTCGCGCCCAGCTCGCCGCTGGCGGCGTTGTCGGACAGGCCGAGTGACCCGGTACGAGGCCTGCCCTCCGCCTTGCCAGCGACGACCTGGATCACGAAGCCCATCGACCGGAACTGTGAGGGCGCGCCCTGACCCGAAACCCGCACGGTGTCGCTACCTGCCCGCGGGCGCGCGAGGCGCTATCGTCCTCGATCGTGCGGAGCGTGCGGAAGTGTTCGCGGACCGGGTGCGGCAACCCGGCGGTGGCCACGCTGACCTACGCCTACGCCGACTCGACCGCCGTCGTCGGCCCGCTCGCCACCTACTCCGAACCGCACAGCTACGACCTCTGCGAGGAGCACGCGCTCCGGCTCACCGTCCCCCGAGGATGGGAGGTCGTCCGGCACGACGGCGAGTTCGCCGCCCCGGAGCCCAGCGTCGACGACCTCACCGCACTCGCCGAGGCCGTCCGGGAGGCCGGCCGGCCGGATCGCCCGATCGAGCCACCGGAACCGGCGGGCGGCCCCGGTCGTCCGGGCGGCGGGCGACGCGGCCACCTGCGGGTCCTGCCCAGCCCGGTCGTGGAGTAGGTCACCCAGTAAAACGACCAGTAATACCCCGACGTACCGCACCTCGCGCTCCGCGCCGGTAGGCTTCGAGCCAAATCCGCTGACCTCCGGGAGCACTGGTGCGTGACCTGTCCGGCGTCTTCAAGGCCTACGACATCCGCGGAATCGTGGGCGAGCAGCTCGACGCCGAGATCGTCCGGGACATCGGCGCCGCGTTCGCCCGGCGCGTCGGCGAGAAGGGCTCGGTCGTCATCGGTCACGACATGCGCGCCAGCTCGCCCGAGCTCGCCGGCGCCTTCGCCGACGGCGTCCGCCAGGAGGGCGTGAACGTCATCATGATCGGGCTGGCCAGCACCGACATGCTCTACTACGCCTCCGGCAGCCTCGACCTGCCCGGTGCGATGTTCACCGCGAGCCACAACCCGGCCAAGTACAACGGGATCAAGCTCTGCCAGGCCGGCGCCAAGCCGATCGGCCAGGACACCGGCCTCGTCGACATCCAGCGCGAGGTCGAGGCCGGGACGCCGCCATTGAGCGACCGCACGGCCGGCACGCTGGAGACCCGTGACCTGCTCTCCGGATACGTGGCCTACCTGCACAAGCTCGTCGACCTGTCCGGCAGCCGGCCGCTGAAGGTCGTCGTCGACGCCGGCAACGGGATGGGCGGGCACACCGTGCCGGCCGTGTTCGAGGGGCTGCCGATCGAGGTCGTGCCGATGTACTTCGAGCTCGACGGGACCTTCCCCAACCACGAGGCCAACCCGCTCGACCCGAAGAACCTGGTCGACCTGCAGGCCAAGGTGCGCGAGGTCGGGGCGGACGCCGGTGTCGCCTTCGACGGCGACGCCGACCGCTGCTTCGTGGTGGACGAGCGGGGCGAGCCGGTCTCGCCGAGCGCGATCACCGCGCTGGTCGCGGTGCGTGAGCTGGCCAAGGACCCGGGCGGCACGATCATCCACAACCTGATCACCTCGCACGCCGTGCCGGAGATCGTCGCCGAGCACGGCGGCAAGCCGGTACGCACCCGCGTCGGCCACTCGTTCATCAAGGCCGAGATGGCCACGAGCGGCGCGATCTTCGGTGGCGAGCACTCCGCGCACTACTACTTCCGCGACTTCTGGAACGCCGACACCGGCATGCTGGCCGCGATGCACGTACTGGCCGCGCTCGGCGAGCAGGACGGCACCCTGTCCGCGCTCACCGCCGGCTACAGCCGCTACGCCGCCTCAGGGGAGGTCAACTCCACGGTCGAGGACCAGGCGGGCAGGATGGCAGCGGTCAAGGAGGCCTTCGCCTCGAGGGACGGTGTGCGGACAGACGAGATCGACGGGCTGACGGTGGAACTGCCCGACGGCGGCTGGTTCAATCTCAGGCCGTCCAACACCGAACCGTTGCTGCGCCTGAACGTGGAGGCAGCCGACGACTCGGCGGTGGCCGCCCTGCGCGACGAGGTGCTCGCCATCGTCCGCGCCTGACCGTGAAGGAGCACGTCATGGCCGTTGCACTCGACCCGAAGCTGCTGGAGATCCTGGCCTGTCCGTCCGACGACCACGCGCCGTTGACCCCCGGCAGCCCGACCGACCCCGAGGCCGACGTGCTCACCTGCACCTCGTGCGGGCGTCAGTTCCCGGTCGAGGACGGCATCCCGGTTCTGCTGCTCGACGAGGCGATCGAGCCGCCCGACACCCCGGACGACAAGTGAGCTCTGCGGTAGACGACACGCTCCTCGACGATCTGGACCGGATCACCGAGGTCGATGTCGACGGCCTGCTCCGCGCGGCGGCCCTGGCCGGCGCCCAGGTGCGGGCCACGGTCGAGGGCGCGCGCGAGGCGGGGCTGGACCGCTATGCCGGCGCCGTGCCGCGCGCCCTCGTTCTCATCACCCGTCCCGGGCTCAGCCCGGCGGTGGCCAAGCTGCTGTGGGCACTGCTGGGCAAGCCGTGCCCGGTGCCGGTCGTGCTGACCGACACCGCCCCCACCTGGCTCGGTCCGCTGGACATGGTCGTCGCGCACACCGACGACCCCGGCGACACCGAGCTGGCCGAGTCGATCGACCGGGCCCGCCGCTACGGCGCCGGCGTCGTGCTGACCGCACCCGAGGACGGCCCGGTCGCCGCGGCCGCGGCCGGCCAGGCGGTGCTGATCACCCCGCGGGTGCCGGTGCCGCCCGGCTTCGGTTTCACCAGGGCGCTGGCCGGTGGCCTGGTCACCGCCACCACGCTCAACCTGCTGCGCACGGACCTCAGCATGGTCGCCGACGAGCTCGACCGCGAGGCCGAGCGCGACCACATGCAGCACGAGTCGTTCGTGAACCCGGCCAAGTCGCTCGCGCTGCGCCTGGCCGAGCGCACCCCGCTGCTGTGGGGCCTGGACGACGTGGCCTGCGCCGTAGCCGCGTTCGCCGCGCAGGTCATCGGCACCCATGCCGACCTCGTCTGCGACGTCGCGGCCTACCCGCAGGCGGCGAGCCGTACCGCCCTGCACCGCGCGGCCACCTCCGCCTCCGCGGAGACCGACATCTTCGCCGACCCCGACGACGTCGACCCGTCGCGGTCCTCGCCGCTGCGGGTGTTCCTGCTGGCCGTGCGGGCCGCCGCCAGCGACCCGGTGCGCCGGCTGGCCGTTGACGCGTTCCCGACCGCCGACGTGCTCGCCCCCGCGGAGGAGATCACCGCGGACGAGACGACCTGTGCCGCGGTCCTCGCGCTGCGGTTCCAGCTGGCCGCGCTCTACCTCGGCCTCGCCGCCGGCACCACCGGCGGCAGCTCCTTCTACGCGCCGGCCCGGCCCAGGGAGCACTAGTGCACCTGTTGAACAACCGGGTCCGGCCCTACGCCTGGGGTTCCCGAACGACCATCGCGGCGATGCTCGGCCGGCAGGTCCCGGCTCCGCACCCGGAGGCCGAGCTCTGGCTCGGCGCACACCCCGGCGACCCGTCCGCGATCGTCGACGAGGACGGCGTGGAGCGGTCGCTGCTCGACGTGCTCGCCGAGGACCCGGTCGGCCAGCTCGGTCCGGCGGTCACCGACCGCTGGGGCGACCGGTTGCCGTTCCTGCTGAAGGTGCTGGCGGCCGAGGAGCCGTTGTCGCTGCAGGCGCACCCCTCGGCCGGCCAGGCCGCCGAGGGCTGGGCCCGCGAGGAGCGGGAGGGCATCCCCCGCGAGGCCGGCAACCGCAACTACCCCGACCCGACGGCCAAGCCGGAGCTGGTCTGCGCGCTCACCGAGTTCCACGCGCTGGCCGGCTTCCGCACGCCGTACCGCACCGTGGAGCTACTGCGCGCGGTGCAGACCCCCGCGCTGGCGCCGCACGTCGACCTGCTGGCGGCCCAGCCGAACCGGGAGGGCCTGCGCGCGCTGTTCACGACGTGGATCACGTTGCCCCAGCCGGCGCTCGACGCGCTGGTCCCGGACCTGCTGGAGTCCTGCGTCAGCCACGTCAAGGAGCACGGCGAGTTCGAGCTGGAGTGCCGGACGGTGCTCGAGCTGGGTGAGCGCTACCCCGGTGACTCGGGCGTGCTGGCCGCGCTGCTGCTCAACCGGCTGGTGCTCGCGCCAGGCGAGGCCATCTTCCTGCCGGCCGGCAACCTGCACACCTACCTGCACGGCACGGCTGTCGAGGTGCTGGCGAACTCGGACAACGTGCTGCGCGGCGGCCTGACGCCCAAGCACGTCGACGTGCCGGAGTTGTTACGAGTACTGGACTTCGGCTTCGGCGACATGGCCGTCCAGACCGGTGAGCCGATCGGCCCACGCCGGGTGTACCGGACCGAGGCACCGGAGTTCGAGCTGTCCCGCATCGAGTGGTCCGACGGCGAGCCGCGGGTGGAGGTCAAGCTCGAGGGCGGCCTCCCACGGATCATGGTCTGCGTCGACGGACGCGTCCGCGCCGCGGCCGTGGACGGCCAGGTTCTCGAGCTGTGCCAGGGCCAGTCGATGTGGCTCCCGGCCGCGGACCCCGACGTCGTCCTGACACCGGCCGGCACCTCCCCCGTTCGCGTCTTCGCCGCGACCGTGGGTAGCGGTGCGGCGGGGATCAGCAGTCTCTAGGCTCTCGCTGGCTGGTTTGCGACAAATCCGACGCGGGTAGGGAGTAGCCGTGAGTGCAGGAGGCGGAACCAAGGCGATCATCGCCGCGTTGCTGGCGAACGCCGGCATCGCGCTGGCGAAGTTCGTCGGCTTCATCATCACGGGCTCCTCGTCCATGCTGGCGGAATCGGTCCACTCGGTTGCGGACACGTCCAACCAGGGGCTGCTGCTGCTCGGGCAGAAGACCTCGCGCCGCCGGGCGACCCGTGAGCACCCGTTCGGGTTCGGGCGGGACCGGTACTTCTACTCGTTCATCGTCGCGCTGATGCTGTTCAGCCTCGGCTCCGCGTTCGCGATCTACGAGGCCATCCACAAGCTCCAGCACCCCGAGGACCTGAAGTCGCCGATCGTCGCGGTGATCATCCTGGTGGTCGCGATCATCCTGGAGACGTTCAGCTTCCGGACCGCGATCGTCGAGTCGCGCAAGATCAAGGGCGACGCGTCCTGGTGGCAGTTCATCCGCCAGTCCCGCACACCCGAGCTGCCCGTGGTGCTGCTCGAGGACGCCGGTGCGTTGTTCGGCCTGGTCTTCGCGCTGTTCGGGGTCAGCCTCGCGGTGATCACCGAGGACGCGCGCTGGGACGGCATCGGCACGCTGATGATCGGCATCCTGCTCGGCGTGATCGCCATCATCCTGATCATCGAGATGAAGAGCCTGCTGATCGGCGAGGGCGCCACGCCGCGTGAGTTCGACCAGATCAACGAGGCCGTCGTGGGCGGACGGGTGGAGCGGCTGATCCACATCCGGACCCAGTACGTCGGGCCGGACGAGCTGCTCGTCGCGGCCAAGATCTCGCTCGCGCCCGGGTTGCCCCTGTCCGACGTGGCCGCGGAGATCGACGCGGCCGAGGGCAGGATCCGGGAGGCCGTACCCGCGGCGCGGCTGATCTACCTCGAGCCCGACCTCGACCGGACCTCCTCGGTCGAGCCCGCGCCCGACTCGATCGCTCCCGGCACCGCCTGACGATCCTCCGCCCAGGGCAGTCGCCCTGGCGCTCGTCGTGCGTCGGTGCTGCGTGGGCTCCACCATGGTCTACACGCGTGTCCACGCTCGGGTGAGGAGGGGTCATGCCCGGTAACGGTCTGTGGCGGACGAAGTCGGTGGAGCAGTCCATCCGGGACACCGACGAACCCGGGTCGCGGCTCAGGAGGGACCTGAGCTCCTGGGACCTGACGGTGTTCGGCGTCGCGGTCGTCATCGGAGCGGGCATCTTCACCCTCACCGCGCGGACCGCGGGCGACCTGACCGGCCCGTCGGTGTCGCTCGCGTTCGTGCTGGCGGCCATCGCGTGCGGACTGGCCGCGCTCTGCTACGCCGAGTTCGCCTCGACGGTGCCGGTCGCGGGGAGTGCCTACACGTTCTCCTACGCGACCTTCGGCGAGTTCATGGCCTGGATCATCGGCTGGGACCTCGTCCTGGAGTTCGCGGTCGGGTCGGCGGCGGTGGCCACCGGCTGGTCGGAGTACCTGGCGACCGTGCTCGGCTACCTGTTCGGCGACGAGGTCACGACCTCGTTCGCGCTCGGCGGGCTCACCGTGAACTGGGGCGCGCTGCTGCTGATCACCCTGCTGACCGTCCTGCTGGCCGTGGGGACCAAGCTCTCCTCCCGGGTCAGCATGGTGATCACCGGGATCAAGGTCGGGATCGTGCTGTTCGTGATCTTCTTCGGCCTGTCCTTCGTCAACACCGCGAACTACAACCCGTACGTCCCGCCCGGCGAGTCCGCCGGCTCCGCCTCGAGCGGTGTCGACCAGAGCGTGTTCTCGTGGCTCGTCGGCGGCGAGAGCAGCGCGTTCGGCGTCTTCGGGTTGCTGGCCGGCGCGTCGCTGGTGTTCTTCGCGTTCATCGGCTTCGACGTGGTCGCCACGACGGCCGAGGAGACCAGGAACCCGAAGAAGGCCATCCCGCGGGGCATCCTCGGCTCGCTGGCCATCGTCACCGTCCTCTATGTGGCCGTCGCGCTGGTCGTCACCGGGATGGTCAACTACACCGAGCTGGCCACCGAGGAGGGCCAGCGCAAGACCCTGGCCACCGCTTTCGCCCTGAACGGCGTCGACTGGGCGGCCAACCTCATCTCGATCGGCGCGCTGGCCGGTCTGACGACGGTCGTGATGGTGCTGATGCTGGGCCAGGTCCGGGTGCTGTTCGCCATGTCGCGGGACGGCCTGCTGCCCAGAGGGCTCTCCCGCACCAGCGAGCGGGGCACCCCGGTGCGGGCCACGGTCCTGGTCGGCGGCCTGGTCGCGGCGGCGGCGACGTTCTTCCCGGCCGCCAAGCTGGAGGAGATGGTGAACGTGGGCACGCTGTTCGCGTTCGTCCTCGTGTCGGCCGGGGTGATGGTGCTGCGCCGGACCCACCCCGACCTGCCGCGCTCGTTCCGTGTGCCGGCGCTGCCGGTGGTCGGGGTGGCCGCGATCCTCGCCTGCCTGTGGCTGATGCTGAACCTGACCATCCTCACCTGGGTCCGGTTCTTCGTCTGGATGGCGCTCGGCGTGGTGGTGTACTTCGCCTACAGCCGCCGGCACTCGCTGCTCGGCACCCCGGGAACGCCCCCGACCGAGGACGCGGAGGCCAGGACAAAGGCGTGACCCTGTTCCGCTCACCACCTCCACGACCGTCACCTCAGGGGAACGTGACGCGACCCAGCCGTGAACTCCGGGGAGGCGGAACCGCGTGAGCTACCTCTGCCTCGACGTCGGTTCGACCTGGACCAAGGGTGTGCTCGTCGCCGTCGACGGGACGGTGCTCGGCGCCGCCCAGCACCGGACCACCCCGCCAGAGGTGCTGACCGGCGTGGCCGAGGTGAGCGGCGCGCTCGACGCCGGCTCGGCGGACGTCCTGGCCTGCTCGTCGGCCGGGGGAGGGCTGCGCCTGGCGGTCGTCGGCCAGGAACGGCTGGTCAGCGCGGAGGCGGGGTACCGGGTCGCGCTCTCGGCCGGGGGGAAGGTCGTCCACGTGTTCGCTGGTCGCCTCGCCGCGGCGGATGTCCGGGCGCTGCGCGCGGCGGCCCCCGACGTGGTGCTGCTGGTCGGCGGCACCGACGGCGGCGACCAGGACGTGCTGCTGCACAACGCGGCCCGCCTGGGCGCGGCCAGGGTCGCGGTCCCGATCGTGCTGGCCGGTAACCGGGAGGCCCGCCCGGCGGCGCTGGCTGCGCTGGACCGCCGTCAGGTGTTCCCCACCGCGAACGTCCTGCCCGACGTCGGCGAGCTGGACCCCGAGCCGGCGCGGACGGCGATCCGAGAGGTGTTCCTGAGCCACGTCATCGGCGGCAAGGGCCTGTCCCGCGGGCCGCGCTTCCGGCGGATGGTCCGCGCGGTGACCCCGGACGCCGTCCTGTCCGCGGTGGCGCGCCTCGCCGCCCTGCTGCCGGATGCCCGGGGGGCGGTGCTGGTGGTCGACGTCGGTGGCGCCACGACCGACGTGTACTCGGCGGTGGCCGAGGTCGAGGCGCCCGAGCGGGCGGTGGCCCTGCCGGCCGACCGCCGCACGGTGGAGGGGGACCTCGGCATGCGGTTCGGGGCACCCGGCGTGGTCGCCGAGGCGATCGCCGAGCGCCTGCTGGCGCCGGGCGAGCTGGCCGCCGAGGCCGCTCGCCGCCACGACGACGTCGAGCTGGTGGCGGACACGCCCGCCGAGCAGGAGATCGACCTGCGCCTGGCGCGGCTCGCGGTCATCCTGGCCGTGCGCAGGCACCTGCGGATGGTGGAGGGCCGGCTCGGCCCGCACGGCGCCGCGCGCCTCGTCCTGTCCGGCGGGGTGTTCCGGCACGCCGGGGACCTGGCCGGCCTGGTGGACGCGCTTCGCGGCGCGCTGGGCCCGGTGTTGCGCACGGCCGAGGTGGTGGTGGACCGGGTCGGCGTGCTGGGGCCGGCGGGACTGCTCGCCCAGGCCGGGCGGACCGAGGCCGCGGACGCGCTGCTGTCGACACTTCCGCTCTCCGCGCCGCTCCCCGGTCGGGCGGGCTGAGGGTTCCGGCACGCCTGGTCAGGGGTCGGACTGGGGGGTGCGGAAGCTCTGGAAGCTGGGCAGGGACGGTTCGGCGGGGTCGAGGCCGGCGGCCATGGCCACGGCACGGTCCCACTCCGGGTCGGCCGGATAGTTCGTGTGGCCCTGCACCCCCGGCGTCCAGCGCCGTCCGGGGAGCGGGGCGGAGGCAGGGTCGGGCAGCCAGTGGTCCAGGCCGAGTACCAGTGCTCCGTGGGGGGCCCGGACCGCCTCGGGTAGCGGGCCGCTGGTGCCGTCCGGGCGGAAGCCGACGCCGAGCAGGCTGGCGCCGTAGACCTGGCGGTCCCAGGTGGTCACCGCGCCCCCCAGGGGGTCGGTGCCCCGGCAGAGGGAACGCCACCTCGTGCCCAGCTCGCCGGCCAGCGCGCCGAGCGCAGCGTGCGGGAGGACCGCTGGGAACGCCCGGGAGTATGCCCACTGCAGCTGTGACCCCACTGTGACCAAGCCGATCCTGCGCCGCTCCGGTTCGTTGAGCGAGTTGAGCAGGCGGGCCGCGGCGACGCAGACCAGCAGGCTGCCCTGGCTGTCCCCGGCCAGCACCACCCGCGTGCCCGGCTCGCGCAGGTGCTCGAGGGTGCGCGCGGCGAGCTCCGGGGCGACCTTCACCGCGTAGCAGGGCGGCACGATCGGGTGCGCCTCCCTCGGCCAGAACGAGGCGAGGTCGGTGAGCACCCCCAGCCGCCGGCCGGTCTCCGGCGCCCGGGCGGCGTTGTACACCGTGCGTAGCAGTGCCGCCGCGAGCACGCCCAGCGTGAGCACCCCGAGCGCCGAGAACGGGTCGGTCCAGGCCGGCAGCGGCTGACCGGTCAACCGGTTGCCGATCGCCACCGCGGCACCCGCGCACAGCACCCCGGCGCTGGCCAGCACCACCTGGTGTGCGTGCCGGCGCCACCAGGACGCCGAGCGCCAGGCCCTGGCCGCGACGGGCAGGTCCCCGGCCGCGTTCTCGTGCAGCAGCCGCACCACGGCCTCGCCGTCGGTGAACCGGCCCGCCGCCAGCCGCAGCGCCGTGTAGCCGACGACCGCTGCGCCGACAACGGCGACGACCATGCCGATGACCGCGCTGGCACCCCACAGAAGTGTGACCGAATCGTAACCTTTGGGAACCTCGAAGCCGACGAACCTCCGCACGGCCACGCCAAGCCCGGCGCCGAAGCCGCCGCCCAGCAACGCCGCGGTGGCCAGCACGGGCGCCGCCATCCAGCCGCCGGCCCACGGCCGCAGCTCCCGCGGCAGCCCACGCCACTCGCGCCGGGCGATCCTGGCCGCGGGTACCAGCAGCACGCCGAACAGCACCACCAGCACGATCAGGGCCGCCGCGACCGCCTCCGCCGTCGCGTCGGTTCCCGGCAGCGCGGTCGGCAGCGGGTGCTGCGCCGCCGTCGCCGCGGCGACCAGCGCGACGCCGAGCCCCAGCAGCACCCCCCGCGTCCACGGTCCGAGCGCCACCCGCAGCCACCGGCCGGCCCGGCGGGGATGGGCGCCGGTCGGGTCGTCGAGCACCAGCACGCCGAGCAGGCCCACCAGCAACAGGGCCAGCGCCAGCACCCAGAGCAGGGCCGCCCAGCCGTCGGGGACCGCGAAGGGCCCGCCCAGTGGCAGCAGGGCGACCGTGCCCAGGGCCGCCAGCAGGTGCAGCGCGCGCAGCGTGGGGGTGTCGGGATCGGCGACCAGGTTGGTGCCGGGCAGCTGGACCCGGGCGTTCGGCGGGGTCGGCGGCGGGTTGGCCGGGGTGGCGGCCTCCCAGGCCACGCACGAGACCCGGTACAGCACCCAGATCGTCGCCAGCACCGGCAGCATCCCGATCAGCGGCCGCACCAGGTAGACCTCGCGGACCCGGTCCGGCACCAGCCCGGCCAGACACGGCGAGCCGGGCGCCAGGCACTGGGCGGCGACCAGGTCCAGGCTCACCACGGCCGCCTGGGTGACCAGGAGCACCGTCAGCAGCGCCCCGGCCAGCCGCAGCAGCGAGCGGTTGAGCAGGCCGAGCCGGCCGGCCAGCCGGTGGCCGCTCGGGATCGGCGGCAGCATCCAGTGCGCCACGTTCGCCAGCGCGAACGGGAACAGCAAGGCCCAGGCCGCCTTGACCGCCCCGCCCGAGGTCATCCCGCCCCAGACGTAGCCCTCGACCACGCGCGGGATCGACCTGCCCTCGGCCCGCAGCATCGGCCCCGGCGCTGGCCGGAGCAGCCGGTCGGCGGGCCGGACGAAACGCCCCACCCCGTCTCCGGCGACATCAACGGCAGCGACCGCGGAGACGAGCGACTCGGGGGTCGTGCCCATGACCCCGTGCACGCGCAGCTCGACCACCCGCGTGTCCGGACCGGGGGTCAGCACGACCGGTGCCTCCGATGCTCCATGGCCACTCGAGTCGATCAATTTCGGGTAACGGTAGTGTTCAGGGGAAGGCTTTTTAGTTTGGAGGATGCACGGGATGACCGCAGTCAACAGCCAGAACGCGACCACGGCACGGTACGCCAGGAAGGTCGGCGATCTGGACTTCGCGGTGGCCGACCTTTCGCTCGCCGAGTTCGGCCGGAAGGAAATTCGCCTCGCCGAGCACGAGATGCCCGGCCTGATGGCGTTGCGGCGCGAGTACGCGGAGGTGTACCCCCTGCGAGGGGCGCGGGTCTCGGGCTCGCTGCACATGACCGTGCAGACCGCGGTGCTGATCGAGACGCTGGTCGCGCTCGGCGCCGAGGTCCGCTGGGCCTCGTGCAACATCTTCTCCACCCAGGACCACGCCGCGGCAGCGGTCGTGGTCGGCCCGCACGGCACGCCGGAGGAGCCCAAGGGCGTCCCGGTGTTCGCCTGGAAGGGCGAGACGCTGGAGGAGTACTGGTGGTGCACCGAGCAGATGCTCACCTGGCCGGGTGAGCTCGCGCCGAACATGCTGCTCGACGACGGCGGCGACGCCACGCTGCTCGTGCACAAGGGCACGCAGTACGAGAGCGCCGGCGTGGTGCCCCAGGCCGAGGCGGACGACCCCGAGGAGTGGAAGATCATCCTCGAGACCCTTCGCAACTCGCTGGCCGCGGACTCGAAGAAGTGGACCCGCACCGGGGCCGAGATCAAGGGCGTGACCGAGGAGACCACCACCGGCGTGCTGCGGCTCTACCAGCTCGCCGCCGCCGGTGAGCTGCTGTTCCCGGCGATCAACGTCAACGACTCGGTGACCAAGTCGAAGTTCGACAACCGCTACGGCATCCGCCACTCCCTGATCGACGGCATCAACCGCGGCACCGACGTGCTGATCGGCGGCAAGGTCGCGGTCGTCTGCGGCTACGGCGACGTGGGCAAGGGCTCCGCCGAGTCGCTGCGCGGCCAGGGCGCGCGCGTGATCGTCACCGAGATCGACCCGATCTGCGCCCTGCAGGCCGCCATGGACGGCTACGACGTCCAGCGGCTCGAGGACGTGCTGGACAAGGCCGACATCGTGATCACCACCACCGGCAACAAGGACGTGGTGATGGTCGAGCACATGGCGCGGATGAAGCACCAGGCCATCGTCGGCAACGTCGGCCACTTCGACAACGAGATCGACATGGCCGGCCTGGCCCGCTACCCCGGGGTCCGGCGGATCAACATCAAGCCGCAGGTCGACGAGTGGGTGTTCCCGGACGGGCACTCGATCATCGTGCTGTCCGAAGGCCGCCTGATGAACCTGGGCAACGCGACCGGCCACCCGTCGTTCGTGATGTCCAACAGCTTCTCCAACCAGGTGATCGCGCAGATCGAGCTGTTCACCAAGAACGAGGAGTACGACAAGGAGGTCTACCGCCTCCCGAAGAAGCTGGACGAGAAGGTCGCGCGCATCCACCTCGAGGCGCTGGGCGGCCAGCTCACCAAGCTGAGCAAGGAGCAGGCCGAGTACATCGACGTCGACGTCGAGGGCCCGTACAAGCCGGAGCACTACCGGTACTGACCGGCCGAGCACGTCGCGAGCCCGGTGGCCCCCCGGCCACCGGGCTCGCGTGCGTCAGTGGAGCGTCTCTTCCCGCTCCAGCATGCCGACGAACTTCTCGATGCGGCGAGCCCGGGTCTCGGCGCGCTTGGCCTCCTCGATCCGGTGCAGGATCGCGTAGCGGTTCGCGCTGTTCAGCGTGGCGAAGAAGGCGGCGGCAGCCGGGTTGGCGTCCAGCGCGGACCGCAGGTCCTCGGGCACGGTGGCCGATGCCGGCCCGGCGTAGGCCGCGTCCCAGCGTCCGTCGGCCCGGGCCGCCTCGACCTCGCGCAGGCCGCGTTCGGTCATCCGGCCCTCCTCGACCAGGCGTTCCGCCGCCTCCCGGTTGATTTTGGACCAGCGGCTGCGCCGGGTGCGGGGGGTGAAGCGCCGCAGGTGGTACTGGTCGTCGAGGCTTTTGGACTGGCCGTCGATCCAGCCGTGGCGCAGTGCCTCCTCCAGCGCCTCCCGGTAGGTCACCGAGGTGATGCCGCTGTCCTTGCGGGCGAGCTTGACCCACACCCCGCGGGTCTCGGCGTTCTCGGCGAGCCAGGCCGCGAACTCGGCCCGGCCCGCGAACACCAGGACCGGCAGGCCGTCCTTCTCACTCAGCACGCAACCGCAACCCCTTGCCCGACGGATGGTCGATCGTCAGCATGTCGGAATCGACCGTGAGCTCGACAGTCCCGGACATTACCCCGACCACGGCCTGCTCCTGCCGCATGACGTCGGGCGAGCAGGCCTTCCGGGTGAGCACCAGCTGCTCGATGGTGGCCTGGCCGCTGGCGAACCGGTAACCCGCCGACCCGCTGTTGCACCCGGTGAAGACCTCGACCTCGGTCTCGGTGAAGCGGACGGTCGCCGGGGGGACGCCGGCGGTGGTGCTGCTCGCGGTCTCCCCGTCGATCAGGGTGTCCATCGTCCACAGGGTCCCGACCAGCGGACGGGCCGGCTCGGCGACGGCCTTGTCGGTCAGCAGCAGCTCGGTCCTCCCTGCCCGCAGGGTCAGCCCGGACTCCTCGGTGAGCTGCCAGGTGGGTTCGCTGTCCAGGAACCCGGCCAGCCAGTCGTCCTGTTCGTCCAGTGGCCCCGGGCAGCCCATCTCCGTCGTCGAGAGGCCCTGGACGACGACCCGGCCCTCGTCGAGGCTGAGCGGGCCCCCCATCGTGTTGCAGCCGGCGTTGGCGACCACCCGTCGGTCGTCGGTGAACTGCAGGGACAGGACCGTGTCGGCCACCAGCGTGTGTGGTTTCCCGTCGACGGTGGCCTTCGTGAGCACGTACTGCTTCCCCCACAGCTCCTCGCCGCCCGGCGCCGGCTGCCGCGCCGCGTCCCCCGCCGGCTCGTCCGTCGCCCTGGCCCCGCAGGCGGTGGCGGCGAACAGCACCAGTACCAGCAGGCCCACCCGAACCGGTGTTTTTCCCAGGAGTCTCATACCGGCAGGACGGAGCCGGGCACCTCCACCGTTGCACGGCCGAGCCCTGCTCGCCGCCCCCTAGACTTCCGGCCGTGGGACGACTGATCGTGATCGAGGGCCTCGACGGCGCCGGCAAGCGGACGCTGGCCGGCAAGCTGACCGCCGAGCTCGGTGGGCGGGTCGCTCGGCTGGCCTTCCCCCGCTACGGCGTGGACGTGCATGCCGACCTCGTGCACGAGGGTCTGCACGGACGCCTGGGCGGGCTCGGTGACGAGGTGTACGGCATGGCGGTGCTGTACGCGCTGGACCGCCGGGCCGCCGCCGAGGACCTCCGCGCCTGCCTCGCCGAGAACGACGTGGTGCTGGTCGACCGCTACGTCGCCTCCAACGCGGCCTTCGGTGCCGCCCGGCTGCACCAGGACGCGCGGGGGGAGTTCGTCGGCTGGGTCCGCGAGATCGAGATCGAGCGTTTCGACCTGCCGGTGCCCGACGCCCAGCTGCTGCTGCGGGTGCCGGTCGAGGTGGCCGCCGAACGCTCGGCGCACCGGGCCAGTACCGGCGACCGCGAGCGCGACACCTGGGAGGCGGACGGTTCCCTGCAGGCCAGGGTCGCCGCCGTCTACGACGGTCTCGCCGAGGACGGCTGGCTGTCCCCCTGGTACGTCGTCGACGGAACGTCCGATCCGGACTGGACCGGGCTCGCCGAGGCGCTGCGCTGAGCCGTCGTCACGGGGCCCCGACGAGGTCGGGTCCCCACCGTGCGATCTCGGCGGCGATGTCGAGGCGTCCGATCGTGAGCGACTCGCTCATCTCCCGCGTCACCCGGTCGCGGGGCACGAACCAGGAGACCTCGAACTCCAGGCCGTCGGGATCCTTGCCGTACAACGACTTCGACACCACGTGGTCGGAGGACCCGACCAGTGCGCCGGCCGCCCGGAGCTTCTCGGCGAAGCCCGCCAGCTCGGGCAGCGTCCCGACCGACCAGGCCAGGTGGTACAGCCCGACCGCGGTCCCGGCGGGCTCCGTCGAGGCGCTCCGCACGGCGAACAGGCCGAGGTCGTGGTCGTTGTCGGAGTCGGCGGCCCGGAGGAACGCCGCCGCCGGGCGCTGGTGGGTCACCTGGAACCCGAGCACGTCGCGGTAGAAGGCGACGCTGCGGGCGACGTCGCGGACGTAGAGCACGGCGTGGTTGAGCCTGCGGATGCCCATGCCTGACCTCCAGGCCCCCCGATGTCGGCGCGTCAACGGGTAGACCGCTCCAACGGGGGCCCGCGTTACACCCGTCGGGTCCACCTGGGCGGGTGCTACGCGGCGGGCTGTCGCCAAGTGCGACGATGTAACCATGAAGGCACGTGTGCTGGTAGTGGACGACGACCCGGCTCTCGCCGAGATGCTGACAATCGTGTTGCGTGGCGAGGGGTTCGACACCGCGGTGGTCGCCGAGGGCAACCGGGCGTTGCCCGCGTTGCGTGAGCTGCGCCCCGACCTGGTGCTGCTCGACCTCATGCTGCCCGGTATCAACGGGATCGACGTCTGCAAGGCCATCCGCGCCGAGTCGGGTGTACCGATCGTGATGTTGACCGCGAAGAGTGACACCGTCGACATCGTGCTCGGTCTCGAGTCCGGGGCCGACGACTACGTGGTCAAGCCGTTCAAGCCCAAGGAGCTGGTGGCCCGGGTACGGGCGCGGCTGCGGCGCACGGACTCGGAGCCGGCCGAGATGCTCTCGATCGGGGACCTCACGATCGACGTGCCCGGTCACGAGGTGACCAGGGACGGCGTGGCGATCCAGCTGACTCCGCTGGAGTTCGACTTGCTGGTCGCGCTTGCCCGCAAGCCCCGCCAGGTGTTCACCCGCGAGGTGCTCCTCGAGCAGGTGTGGGGCTACCGGCACGCCGCGGACACCCGACTGGTGAACGTGCACGTCCAGCGTCTGCGCTCGAAGGTCGAGACCGACCCGGAGCACCCCGAGGTCGTCCTGACCGTGCGCGGCGTCGGCTACAAGGCGGGGCCGCCGTGATCGGAGCCGCGTGAGGCGGTACCTCCGGGCGGTGGTCGGCGCCGGCGCCCGGGCCGTCGAGTTCTGCCGCCAGCGGGCGGCCTACTTCGGGGTGCTGTGGCGGCGCTCGCTGCAGGTGCGGGTCGTGGTGAGCACGCTCGCCCTGTCCTCGGCCGTGGTGTTCGTGCTGGGCCATGGTGCTGCAGAACCAGATCACCGATCGCCTGCTGGAGACCAAGGAGGAGGCCGCGATCGCGGCCACCCGCGACGCCGTGCAGGTCGTCGAGGCCGAGCTGGTCGGGGTCAACACGACGACCGACGCCGTACGCAGCCGCCTGACCAGCGCCATCAACCAGCTGACCAGCTCCTCGCCGAACGGTGACACCGCGAGCTCGGCTGCCGGCGCCTTCGAGCCCGTGCTGACCAGCGACTCGTCCACGCTCACCAAGCAGGGCGACACGATCGCGGTCGGGCTCTACGACGACGTGCCGAGCAGCCTGCGCCACTTCGTGCAGACCGGCCAGCTCGCCGTGCAGATCCACACGGTGGACCGGGCCGCGGGCCGCACCACGTTCCTCATCGTCGGCGCGCAGTTCGGCACCGCGAACCGCCCGATGCAGCTGTACATGCTGTTCCCGCTGACCGCGGAGCAGCGCACGATCAGCGTCGTCCAGTCCACCCTGCTCGTCGGCGGCCTGGTCCTGCTGGTCCTGCTCGCCGGCATCGCCAACCTGGTGACCCGCCAGGTGGTCCGCCCGGTGCGCAGCGCCGCGCAGGCCGCCGAGCGCTTCGCCGGTGGCGAGCTGGACGAGCGGATGGTCGTGGTCGGCGAGGACGACGTGGCCAAGCTCGCCGAGTCCTACAACGAGATGGCCGAGAGCATCGAGCGGCAGATCCGCCAGCTCGAGGAGTTCGGCACGCTGCAGCGCCGGTTCACCTCCGACGTCTCCCATGAGCTGCGTACCCCGCTGACCACGGTCCGGATGGCCGCCGACGTCCTGCACGCCTCCCGCGAGCAGTTCCCACCCGGCCTCGCGCGGTCCACCGAGCTGCTCGTCGACGAGCTCGACCGGTTCGAGGCGCTGCTCGCCGACCTGCTGGAGATCAGCCGCCTGGACGCGGGCGTGGAGGAGCTGGTCGCCGAGTACGTCGACGTGCGGCCGATCGCCGTGCGGGCCGCGCGGGCGGTGGGCACGATCGCCCGCAACGCCGGCAGCGAGATCGTGCTCGACCTGCCGGACGAGGAGGCGGCGGCCGAGGTCGACGCCAGGCGGATCGAGCGGGTGCTGCGCAACCTGCTGGCCAACGCCGTCGACCACGGCGAGGGCCGGCCGGTGCGGCTGCGGATGGCCTTCGACGACAACGCGCTCGCGGTGACCGTCCGCGACTACGGCATCGGGCTGCGCCAGGGCGAGGCGGAGCTCGTGTTCAACCGGTTCTGGCGGGCCGACCCCTCCCGCAACCGGCACACCGGCGGCACCGGGCTGGGCCTCGCGATCAGCGTCGAGGACGCCCGGCTGCACGGCGGCGCGCTGGACGCCTGGGGCGAGCCGCGCAAGGGCGCCTGCTTCCGGCTCACGCTGCCGCGCCGGCAGGACACGGACTACCTGGACAGCCCGCTCGAGCTGCCGCCGCCGGACGCGGACATCGAGGTCAGCCAGCTGATGGACGCGATGGAGGCGGTTCCGGTGGCGGACGACGCCATCCGCGTGACCGTCGCGACCGAACCGGACGAACAGACGCACGTCCAGCCGGCTGCACCGGCCTGGGAGGAGGTGCGATGAGCAGGCACACCGGGGTGGTGCGCGCGCTCGTGCTGCTGGTGGCATCGGTGCTGCTGGTGTCCGGGTGCGCGAACATCCCCGAGGAGTCGACGCCGCACGCGGTGCGGGACGAGAAGCGGCAGACGCAGGGCGCGGGCGCGATCGCCGAGCCCGACCCCAACCTCGACCCGTTCGACCTGGTCCGGGAGTTCATCCACAAGTCGGGCAACCCCGAGGCCGCGGCGATGTACCTCACCGAGGAGGCCAAGCGGGACTGGGACGGGGAGGCCGCGCCGACGGTCATCCTGGACACGTTCGCGACCGTTCCGGTGCGCGAGCCGCTGCCGGGCCCCGACGTCGAGGACCCGGCCGACGACATCGAGACCGTCGTCCTGCAGGTCTCGCCGATCGGGCGCCTCGGCTCCGACCACGCGTTCGTGGGGGCCATCGGGGGCGACGAGTACCACGTGGAGGTCCGGCAGCAGGCCAACGGCACCTGGCGGATCGCGGTGCCGCCCGGCATCGTGCTGGTGCCGATCACCGACTTCAAGGCGAGCTACCGCGCTGTCACCGTGTACTACTTCGACCCCGACCTCCGGGTGACCGTGCCCGACCTGCGGTACGTGTCCGCCGAACCGGTCTCCGGGCTGCCCGCCCGGGTGGTCACCGTGCTGCTCTCCGGCCCGTCGGACTTCATGCGCCGGTCGGTGCGCTCCCCGCTGGAGGGTGTCGGGCTCAGGACCAACGTCGTGCCCGACCAGGACGGCACGCTGGTGGTGGACCTGAAGTCGCTCGGCGACACGGCGTTGGAGCAGCGCGAGCAGATCGCCGCGCAGATCGTGCTGTCCTTGCAGACGGTGACCTCGAGCAAGCTGCGCCTGCTGGCCGACGGCCAGGACCTGATCCCCGGCCGCCGCGACTGGCGGAACGGCGACCTGAAGGCCTTCGACGCGCCGACCAAGCCGGACTCCGACCAGCCCGGCCTGGTGGTGGCGAACGGCAGGATCCGGTCGCTGCGGGACGGCGTCGCGGTCGAGGGGCCGACCGGCAACGGCACGTACGACGTGGTCAGCGCGGCCCAGTCGATCGACGGCGAGCATCTGGCCGCGGTCGTGCGCACCGCCGAGGGCCCGCGGCTGCGGGTTGGCGAGTTCGGCGGGCAGATGCAGGAGGTCAACCTCGAGGCCCGCGCGATGACCAGGCCGACCTGGCTGGTCACCACGTCCGAGGAGGTCGAGCCGACCGAGGTCTGGACGGTCGCCGACGGCGACGTGGTCCGGGTGGTGCGCACCGGGGACGGCGCGTGGAAGGCCCTGCAGGTCAACTCGTCCGAGCTGACCGACTTCGCCCCGATCACCGACCTGCGCCTGTCCCGCGACGGCACCCGGGCGGCGATCGTGGCCAGGGGTCGCCTGGTGATGGCCTCGGTCGTCCGCGACCAGGAGTCGGCGAGCCTGCGCTACCCGCGGCAGCTCCAGCCGGCCAACATCCAGCAGGCGGTCGGCGTCGACTGGTACAGCCAGGACACCCTGGCGGTGGCGACGAGGCAGGCCCAGACACCGGTTCTGAGCCTCTCGGTGGACGGCCTCAACGCGCAGGACTACGACCGCAACAACCTCCAGCTGCCGATCAAGGCCATCGCCGCGGCGCCGGACCGGAACGTCCTGGTCACCGACAGCGCCGCGGTGTCCAGCGCGTCCGGGGTGGGCCAGCTGTGGCGCCAGCACCCCCACGGCCGGGGAGCCAACGCGATCCCGTTCTACCCCGGATAGCGGCCTGACCTGCGCGGTCGGAAACTGTCGGACCGGGTGGGGATGATTCGACCATGCGTTTGAGAAGCGTGGTCGCCGACCTGGTCGTCGCGGACCGGTGTGCGGGGTGTGCGGTGCCGGGTGGGGCGTGGTGCCGGTCGTGCGCGGGATCGTTGGGCGCGCTGGTGCCGGTAGGTGGGGGTGGGCTGCCGCCGGCGTATGCGGTGGGGCACTACCGGGGAGCGGCCCGCCGTGCGGTGCTCGCGTACAAGGAACGGGGGAGGCGGGCGTTGGCGGCTCCGCTGGGGGTCGCCCTGTCCAGAGCGCTGCTCGCCCTGTCGAGAGCCGGGCCGGTGGCCGGGGTGCCGCCGGGCGGGGCTGCTCCTGGTCAGGGCTGCCCGGCTCCGCGCCCGTTCGTGCTGGTTCCCGCTCCCTCCCGCCCGGCCGCGGCCCGCCGGCGCGGCGGCCAGCACATGGTCCCGGTCGCCGAGGCCTGCGCAGCCGCCCTCCGTGCCGCCGGCATCACCGCCACCGTCGCCCGGGCCCTGCGTGTCCACCGCCGCGCCCGTGACTCCGTCGGCCTCGACGCCGCCGCTCGGGCGGCCAACCTCGCCGGACGGGTCCGGGCCGTCCCCCGCCGCTCCCCGCCTCCCGGCTCGCACGTGGTCCTCCTCGACGACGTCATCACCACCGGCGCGACCGCGACCGCCTGCGTCGCCGCCCTCGGCCGTGTCGGCGTCTCGGTCACGGCGGTCCTCGCCCTGACCACTGCCGAGTGAACCGCGGGCGCCAACACGGCCGGTCGCCACCGTCCGCTCGCCGCTCCACGCCGCGTTGTGACAGGTCAGACCATGGTGGGAGATAAGGTGTTTCACCTGATGGATACCCCCGTACGAGTGAATCGGCACGGGAACTTCGTATCGTTGTTGATCGTTGTTCAGCTATGGGACACGGGCACACCGCGCCTCCGAGGCCCCTCACAGGGGGTGCCGCGGCGTCGAGCGTGCCCACGAGAGCCCGAGGAAAGCGGATTCCTCGCGCGCACCAGCAGACCGCGCGCCTTCCGTCACTGCCAATCGCGGTGATGTTGCTCTCCGTAAGCGACACCGGGTGGCCGGGTTCCCCCGACGCGGGGTCTTTTGCCGAGGCATCAGCCAGGCTAACGTGCCCGCTATCAGCTTTCCCGGTTCGCGGGGAGGAGGCGAGAAGCCCATGACCCTGGCGCCGGAGGAGCTCTGAGGAGGAAGCCCTCTTGGCCCTTTCGCGATCTGGCCGTCCACCAAATCCTGGAGCCCAGATTCCGGCGCCGTAGTTTTCGCTCACTAGCTCGCTCATGCGAGGGAGGTCGTGTATGGACATCGTCGTTAAAGGCCGCAACGTCGAGGTGCCCGATCACTACCGAGTGCACGTCGAGGAGAAGCTGGCTCGCCTCGAACGGTACGACCGCAAGGTCATCCGCTTCGACGTCGAGTTGTTCCACGAGCCAAACCGCCGGCAGGCCAAGAACTGCCAGCGAGTCGAGATCACCGGCATGGGGAGAGGCCCCGCCGTGCGAGCGGAGGCATCTGCCGGCGACTTCTACGCGGCGTTGGACGCCGCCGTCACCAAACTTGAGAACCGGCTCCGCCGGACGCACGACCGCCGGCGTGTCCACTACGGGCGCCGCAGCCCGTCCTCGGTCGCCGAGGCCACCATGCCCGGACCCAACCCGCCACTCCCGCCCACGAACGGCAGAGCTGCCCAGACCGCGGTGCTTTCCGCGCCCGCCGAGGAGTTCCTCGGCGACGGTGCCGTTCCCGCGCAGCGGTGGGACAGCGCCGACGACGACAACCTCCCCGGCCGCATCGTCCGGGAGAAGGAACACACTGCCGAACCGATGACCGTGGACCAGGCCCTTTACCAGATGGAGCTGGTGGGTCACGACTTCTACTTGTTCACCGACGCCGGGTGCGGACGACCCAGCGTCGTGTACCGCCGCAGAGGGTTCGACTACGGCGTCATCCGCCTCGTCTGACCGCGCAACCGACCTCTGACCCGACCCCGCGGGGTGCCCAGGACGGCGAGTCCGGGCACTCCGCGGGGTCCTGTGCGCGTCCATCGGCCGGTGCACCGGGCCAAGCCCCGACGCAACCCCTGCCATACCGCCTACGATGGCAGGTGACGGGGCGCCCGCCGGCGGGCGCGTGACGATGAGCTGTGAGGTTGACCTGATGGTGCTGTCCCGGATACTCCGCGCTGGCGAGGGTAGGACGCTCAAGCACGTACGCAAAATCGCGGACAGGGTCAACGATCTCGAGGACTCGGTCGCCGACCTGACCGACGCGCAGCTGCGCGCGAAGACCGACGAGTTCCGCAAGCGCTACGTCGACATGAGCGAGGTCGACGAGGGCACCGACTTCGACGCCCTTGACGAGCTCATGCCCGAGGCGTTCGCCGTCGCGCGCGAGGCGGCCAAGCGCGTGCTGCGCCAGCGCCACTTCGACGTGCAGATCATGGGCGGTGCCGCGCTCCACCTCGGCAACGTCGCGGAGATGAAGACCGGTGAGGGCAAGACGCTGACCGCGGTGCTGCCCTCCTACCTCAACGCGCTCTCCGGCAACGGCGTGCACGTGGTCACCGTCAACGACTACCTGGCCAAGCGCGACGCGGAGTGGATGGGCCGCATCCACCGCTTCCTCGGCCTGGAGGTCGGCGTCATCCTGTCCGAGATGAGCACCGACCAGCGTCGGCGCGCCTACCGGGCGGACATCACCTACGGCACCAACAACGAGTTCGGCTTCGACTACCTGCGCGACAACATGGCCAGCACGCTCGAGCAGATGGTGCAGCGCGGCCACAACTTCGCCATCGTCGACGAGGTCGACTCGATCCTCATCGACGAGGCCAGGACGCCGCTGATCATCTCCGGCCCGGCCGACCAGTCCTCGCGCTGGTACACCGAGTTCGCCCGAATCGTCGAGCGGATGAGCGGCATCGACGTCACCGCGATGACCCCGCGGGAGAAGGACCTCAAGGCCAAGCAGATCGCCGACAAGCACTACGAGGTCGACCGCAAGCGGCGCACGATCGGCGTCAGCGAGAAGGGCGTCGCCTATGTCGAGGACCAGTTGGGCATCGACAACCTCTACGACGCCGCGAACACTCCGCTGGTCGGCTACCTGAACAACGCCATCAAGGCCAAGGAGCTCTACCACCGCGACAAGGACTACCTGATCCGCGAGGGCGAGGTCCTGATCGTCGACGAGTTCACCGGCCGCGTGCTCAGCGGCCGGCGGTACAGCGAGGGCATGCACCAGGCGATCGAGGCCAAGGAGAAGGTGGAGATCAAGGCGGAGAACCAGACTCTCGCCACGATCACCCTGCAGAACTACTTCCGGCTGTACTCGCGGTTGTCCGGTATGACCGGTACCGCCGAGACCGAGGCGGCCGAGTTCTTCAACACCTACAAGCTGCACGTCGTGCCGATCCCGACGAACAAGCCGATGGTCCGCGACGACCGCACCGACCTGATCTACAAGACCGAGCAGGCGAAGTTCGAGGCGGTGGCCGACGACATCGCCGAGCGACACGAGAACGGCCAGCCGGTGCTGGTCGGCACGACCAGCGTCGAGCGCTCGGAGTACCTGTCCAAGCTGCTGGTGAAGCGGGGCATCCCGCACAACGTGCTGAACGCCAAGCACCACGAGAAGGAATCGGCGATCGTTGCCGAGGCCGGGCACGCCGGCGCGGTCACCGTTGCCACCAACATGGCCGGTCGAGGCACCGACATCATGCTCGGCGGCAACCCCGACCACCTCGCCGAGAGCGCGCTGCGCGCCAAGGGGCTCGACCCGGTGGAGACCCCGGAGGAGTGGACCGCGGCGCTGCCCGACGCGCTGGAGCGGGCCCACGAGGACGTGCGGGCCGAGGCCGAGCAGGTGCGCGAGGCCGGCGGGCTGTACGTGCTCGGCACCGAGCGGCACGAGTCGCGGCGCATCGACAACCAGCTGCGCGGTCGGTCCGGCCGTCAGGGTGACCCGGGTGAGTCCCGGTTCTACCTGTCCCTGGGCGACGAGCTGATGCGGCGGTTCAACGCCCAGTTCGTCGAGCGCGTGATGACGACCATGCGCGTGCCCGAGGACCAGCCGATCGAGGCGAAGATGGTCACCCGCGCGATCAAGAGCGCGCAGACCCAGGTCGAGCAGCAGAACTTCGAGGCGCGCAAGAACCTTCTCAAGTACGACGAGGTGATGAACCAGCAGCGCAAGGAGATCTACGCCAACCGCATGCGGGTGCTGCAGGGCGAGGACCTCCGCGAGCACGTCGACCGCATGATCGAGGACGTCGTCGGCGACTACATCCAGAAGGCGACGGCCGACGGGTACGCCGAGGACTGGGACCACGAGAAGCTCTGGGCCGCCCTCAAGGAGCTGTACCCGGTCTCCCTGTCCTGGGAGGACCTCGTCGAGGAGATGGAGAACCGCGGCGACGACCTGACGGCGGAGAACCTGCTCGAGGCGGTCATGGCCGACGTCCGGCGGGCCTACGACGAGCGCGAGGCCGACATCAACAGCCGCGTGCCCGGCGGCGACGGCATGCGCCGGCTGGAGCGCCTGGTGATGCTGGACGTGCTCGACCGCAAGTGGCGCGAGCACCTGTACGAGATGGACTACCTCAAGGACGGCATCGGCCTGCGGGCCATGGCGCAGCGCGACCCGCTGATCGAGTACCAGCGCGAGGGCTACGACATGTTCAACGCGATGCTCGACGCGCTGAAGGAGGAGTGCATCACGCTGCTGTTCCGCGCCCAGGTCGCGGAGCCCCAGCAGCAGGCGCCGGCCCAGGCCCAGCCCGCCGACGGCGCCGACCGCGCCGCCCGTGCCCAGCAGGCCGCCGCCCGGGCCGCCCAGGCCCAGGCCGTCCAGCAGGCGGCACGGCAGGAGGACCAGATCCCGCCGGCCCTGCGCGGTGGCCGCGGGACACAGCCGCCCGAGCAGCAGTACACCTACTCCGGCCCCGCCGAGGGCGGCGGCGTCCAGTCCCGCGGCGGCCAGTCCGGCAACGGCCAGAAGCCCAACGCCGGCGGCAGCCGCCGCGACCGCCGAGCCGCGGCCCGCGATGCGGCCAAGAAGGGCAAGAAGGGCCCCCGCCGCTAGGGCGCGTCCTCAGAGTCCCGGTCGATGGGCTTTGAGGACGCGCGCTAGCCACCCACAGCCGACCACGATGGCCGCCACCCATACCCCGGTGGCGGCCATCGCCATCTCCAGCAGCGGAGCGTTCCCGGGACCGCTGCTGCTGGCCGTTCAATCGCGGCTTCGCGTCGAGGGTGGTTGGTGGCAGCTCGCTGGGAGCGGGTGTAGCGGTTGCGGCTGAGGGTGATGGCGGCAGGCTCGCGGTTACGCTGGGTAGTAGGGTGGCCACCCGTGGTCGGGGTGGCCACCCTCGTGGTCGGTCAACTGGCCTCGCGCTGTCGCCCCTCCTCGTGGCGGCAGTGCGGGGTGGCGGTCACAGCACGCGGAGGACGGCCAGCCGCCACCGGTCGTGCACCTGTTCCATGCGGATCGCCGCGGCGTGGACTCGGGGTGGGTGTGGCGGGCCGGCCGTCACGTCGATCACCGCGCTGAGCTCGACCACGTGCGCATCCGGGTAGCACGTGTGCAGCCGCCGGAGGCGGTGCTGGCGTCCGGGCGGCACCACCCGCAACCGGGTCAGCAGTGCCTCGTAGGCCGAGTCGGTCAGCAGGGTGCGCAGCTGGCCCACCGGGCGGCGGCCGTCGAGGACCTCCAGCACGTGGAGCACCAGCCGCCACAGGGTCTCGGGGGTGACCGACGCCGCGCACTCCGGCGGCGGCGCCACCAGGGTGAGCTGCGGGCCCCCCGGCGGCCGCAGGCTCGACCAGCGCCGTAACGGTTCGCCGTCGTGGCTGGGTTCGTAGTCGGGCAGCGCGCACAGCGCGACGCCACGCTCGTCCGGTTCGAAGTGGAGCGGTACTGACATGCCCTTACAGGGCGTCGAGACCGCCGAAATTGGACAAGCGTCCCCCTAACGGGGAGCGCGGATACGAACGGTGACGACCGCTAGAGCAGTTCCAGGAGGAAGGGCAACTCTTCCGTGGCATACCAGGCCAGCTCGTGGTCCTCGGCATCACCGAGCGTGAACTCGGCGTCCGGGTCGCCCAGGTCGGCCTCGTCAATGACCTCGGCGGCGGCCCGTACGGCCGGCTCGGCGTCCTCCGTGTCCAGATGCACGGCCGCCACCTGCGACAACGACACCGGCCCCGTCAGCCGGACGACGGCGGAGTCCAGGTCCGGGCGCAGCGTCGGCCCCTCCACGTCCGCGGAGATCACCGCCCGCCGCGGCAGCGCGCCCTCCGCGTCGTCGGCCATCTCCCCGGCCAGCAGGCGCAGCGACGCCCTGGCCGCCTCGGTCATCGCCGCGTACTCGAGCTCCTCGGCGCTGCCGGTGGCGTAGGACTCCCGCAGCGCCGGCGTGAGCGCGAACGCGGTGTCGTTCGTGGCGGCCACCTCGCCCTTCGCGGTCAACGTGCGCAACATGCTCACCGTGGCCGGAATGTAGACCCTCACTGCGCTCCATCCCCCTGTCCACCGGGCAGGACTAGATCCTGGCATACCGCCAGCGGGGGGACGTGGAATGCTCACCTCCGTGGACGCCGAATCGCCCAAGGACCGCTTCGTGACGGTGTTCGGTCGCAAGCCGGTACTCGAGGCGCTGGGCGACACCGCCCTGCGGGTGGACAAGGTCGTCCTGGCCGACACCGCCCGGGGCGCCGCCGCCCGCGAGATCATCGAGGCGGCCGCCGCCCGGGCCGTGCGGGTCGAGCGGGCCAGCGCCCACCGGGTCAAGGTGCTGGCCGGCAACGGGAAGCAGGACCAGGGCGTGCTCGCCGACGTGGTCGCCCCGCGCATGCGCCGGCTCACCGCCGCGCTGGCGACCGCACCGCCCCGAACGGTCCTGCTGCTGGACGGCATCACCACCCCGGCCAACGTCGGCATGATCCTGCGCACCGCCACGGCCGCCGGCATCGAGGGCGTCGTGGTTCCGCGGCGCGGGGTGGCGAGCATCGACCCGCTGGTCGTGAAGGCCTCGGCCGGGGTCGCGTTCCACGCGCCGGTCCTGCGCTGCTTCACCGCCGCCGAGGCCGCGGGGGAGCTGCGGGCCGCCGGCTACCCCCTGTTCGCCCTGGACGGCGCCGCCCGCCGGACGATCTTCGACGCCGACCTGCCCCAGCGTGCCGCCTACGTGCTGGGCGGCGAGACCGACGGCGTCGGCCGGGACGTGCTCGAGCACGTCACCGGTACCCTCTCGATCCCGTTGAGCGGCGGCGTCGAGTCCCTCAACGTCGCCAGCGCGGCCGCCGTCCTCTGCTTCGAGCTGGTGCGGCGCTCCCGGGCCGGCCGCGGCTGACCAGCACCCCCGGCGCTCACACCTCGAGCACGATCTTGCCGCTGGCCCGGCCGTCGACGAGCTGGCGGAGGGCCTCGTCCGCCTTCTCGAGGGGGAGGCGGGTGGCGATCGACGCGGTGAGGTCGCCGGCGCTCATCAGGCGGTAGACCTCGGTCAGGGCCTGGGTGAACCGGGGCCCCGGCTTCACGTAGTAGAACGTCGCCCGGCGGCGTCGGCCGCGGCCGAGCAGGCGGGCGAGCTGCCAGCCGGCGACGCGGCGGGCCGCGCCCAGGTACGGGGTCAGCCAGTGGCCCTCGTCGCGCAGGGTGCTGGCGGAGCCGTAGCTGATCACGATTCCGCCGTCGGCCAGCAGGGAGTACGACTCGACCAGGCTCGGACCGCCGACGTGGTCGAACACGGCGTCCACGCCCGCCGGGGCCAGCGCCCGCACCGCGGCCGGCACGTCGGCGGCCCGGTAGTCCACCGGCTCCCCGCCCAGCTCCCGCACCAGGTCGTGCTTGGCGCTCGACGCCGTACCGATCACGCGCGCTCCGGCCAGCACGGCCAACCGCGTCAGCAGCGAGCCGACACCGCCGGACGCGCCGTGCACGAGCACCGTCTGCCCCGGCCGCACCCTGGCCACCTGGTGCAGCATCTGCCAAGCCGTCACCCCGTTGGTCACCGCCGCGACCGCGACGCCGGCGTCCAGCTCGGCCGGGACCGGCACGACCGAGCTGGCCCGCACCACGGCCCGGCTGCGCCACGCGCCCGTCCTGGGCATCGCGGCCACCCGGTCGCCGACCGCGACCCCGGTCACGCCCGGACCGACCGCGTCGACGGTTCCCACCAGGTCATAGCCGGGCACGAACGGGAACCGGGGCTGCATCGGGTAACGCCGCCGCAGCATCTGCACCTCGGCGAAGCTCACCCCGCTCGCCTCCACCCGCACCCGGACCTCGCCGCGTCCGGGCTCGGGTGCCTCGACCTCCGCGACCAACAGCATCTCCGGACCGCCCGCCCCGGTCAGCACGATCTCCTTCATGACCCCTCCTCGGAAGTTAGAATCTCTAACTCCAATTAGAGGGTGTTACAGTACCGCTGTCAAGGGAGGCACATGGACCGCAGGCAGCAGTACCGCGAGCAGACCCGCCAGGAGGTCAAGCGGCTCGCGCTGGAGCAACTCGCCGAGCACGGGGTCGCGGGCATCTCGGTCAACGCGATCGGCAAGCGGATGGGCGTCACCGGCCCGGCGCTCTACCGGTACTTCGTCAACCGGGACGCGCTGCTCACCGAGCTGATCTCGGACGGCTACCACGACCTGGCCGACACCCTCCAGGCCGCGGTCACCCCGCCCGGTGCCCCCGCGGCCAGGCTGCTCGCCGCGGCCACCGCCCTGCGGGCCTGGGCCCTCGCCGCCCCGCACCGCTACCTGCTCCTGTTCGGCACCCCGGTCCCCGGCTACCAGGCCCCCGAGCACACCCTGGCCGCCGCCAACCGGGCAATGACCGCGCTGCTGACCGCGGTGGGCGAGGACAGCCGGCCGCCGGCGAGCGATCCGCTGCACGGCCAGGTCGCGGAGTGGGGGCGGCGGATGGGGCACGGCCACCTGACGTCCCGTCAGCAGCACTGGGGTCTCACCGTCTGGAGCCGGCTGCACGGCCTGCTCAGCCTCGAGGTCGCCGGCCAGTTCGAGCTGTCCGGTATCGATCCGGAGCTGCTGTTCCTGGCCGAGGTGGAGACGCTGGCGGCCTGGTGGGAGCCCGAGTCGTGACAGGATGACGGGGAACGGGCCGCGACCGGTCACAAGCTGGGCGGCCACCGAAGAGAGCCAGGGAGGCGACCCACATCATGGACGCCGTTTCGTCCGTTCCGGAGCCGGTCAACGAGCCGGTCCGGTCCTACGCGCCGGGCAGTGCCGAGCGCGAGTCGTTGCGGCGCCGCATCGCGGAGCTGGAGGGTGAGCGGCACGAGCTCACGATGACCATCGGCGGCGAGCGGCGGATGGCCGGCGGGGACCCCATCGACGTCGTCCAGCCGCACGACCACCGGCACGTGCTCGGCGTGACCGCCCAGGCCACCACCAGGGACGTGGCCGACGCGGTCACCGCGGCCAAGCAGGCCGCTCCCGCCTGGCGCGAGCTCCCCTTCGACGAGCGCGCGGCGGTGCTGCTGCGTGCCGCCGAGCTGCTCGCCGGGCCCTGGCGCGACACGCTCAACGCGGCGACGGTCCTCGGCCAGTCGAAGTCGGTGCAGCAGGCGGAGATCGACAGCGCCTGCGAGCTCATCGACTTCCTGCGGTTCAACGTCGCCTACGCCCGCCGCATCCTCGCCGAGCAGCCCAGCTCGGCTCCCGGCGGCTGGAACCGGTTCGACCACCGGCCGCTCGACGGGTTCGTCACCGCGATCACCCCGTTCAACTTCACCGCGATCGCCGCCAACCTGCCGACCGCGCCGGCGCTCATGGGCAACACCGTCGTCTGGAAGCCCTCGCCCACCCAGCAGCTCGCCGCACACCACACGATGCGCCTGCTGGAGGCGGCCGGCCTGCCGCCCGGCGTGATCAACATGGTCACCGGGGACGGCGCCGCGGTGAGCGAGGTCGCGCTGAACGACCCGGACTTCGCCGGCCTGCACTTCACCGGCTCGACCAAGACGTTCAAGCACCTCTGGCGCTCGATGGCGGAGCGACTGGACACCTACCGCAGCTACCCCCGGATCGTCGGCGAGACCGGCGGCAAGGACTTCGTCGTCGCGCACCGCTCCGCCGACCCGGCGGCGGTGGTGACCGGGCTGGTCCGCGGCGCGTTCGAGTACCAGGGCCAGAAGTGTTCGGCAGCCTCGCGTGCCTACGTCTCCCGCACGCTCTGGGAGGCCGGCCTGCGCGAGCAGCTCGTGGACACGACGGCCGCACTGTCCTATGGGGACGTCACGGACTTCTCCCACTTCGGCGGAGCGGTCATTGACGGCCGGGCCTTCGCCAAGCACCGGGACGTCCTGGAGATGGCCGCCTCCACCGCCACGCTGGAGGTCCTGGCCGGCGGCGGCTGCGACGACGAGGTCGGCTACTTCGTCCAGCCGACGATCGTGCTCGGCACCGACCCCACGCAGGAGGTCTTCACTACCGAGTGGTTCGGCCCGATCCTCGCCGTGCACGTCTTCGACGACGCCGACTACGGCAAGGTCCTCGAGCTGGTGGACAGCTCCACGCCCTACGCGCTCACCGGCGCCGTCTTCGCCACCGACCGCGCCGCCATCGACGAGGCGCACCGAGCCCTGCGCTTCGCCGCCGGTAACTTCTACGTCAACGACAAGCCGACCGGCGCCGTGGTGAGCCAGCAGCCCTTCGGCGGCAGCCGCGGCTCGGGCACCAACGACAAGGCGGGCTCGATCTACAACCTGCAGCGTTGGGTGAGCCCGCGGTCGATCAAGGAGACCTTCGTCCCGCCGACCTCTCCCGGGTACCCGCACATGGGCTGACCGGTCCGTGCGAGCAACCAAACCCGCGCCCGACCGTGTCTTTCTCCCTGGATGGAGCGGCGGCCGGTGAGGTGTTGTCGCGCGACTCGGGGAGAGTCCATGATCGGCAAACGAGCCCGCGTCCTGTTCGCGGGCCTGGTCGCCGCGGCGATCACGAGCACGACGGTGCTTGTGGGTGGTCCGGCGGTGGCGGCCCCGGCTGCTCCGCCGGGGCCGCCACCAGCCAGAACGTTGGAGAAGGTCGCGACGGTCACGTTGGTGACCGGCGACGTGGTGACTTTGGGCGGCGCGAACGGGGTCGACGTCCGGGCCGGCAAGGGGCGTGAGCACCTCGAGTTCCGTTCGTTCACCGACGAGCGCGGTGATGTGCACGTGATCCCCGAAGACGCTGTTACCGGGGTGTCCTCGGGGCGGTTGGATCCGCGCCTGTTCGACGTGAGTGGGTTGGTCCGGGCGGGCTATGACGACGCCGGGCGCCGGGACCTGCCGCTGATCGTGGATTATCCGGGTGCCACTCCGCGTGCGGCTGGGTTCCGTGCGGTTCGGGAGTTGCCGGTGGTGAGTGCGGTGGCGGTCCGGGCGGACCGGAGCACCGCCTTCTGGGCCGGGGCTCGCACCGCTGCCAGCAGGATCTGGCTGGATGGCCAGGTTCGGGCGAGCCTGGAGCACAGTGTGCCGCAGATCGGCGCACCAGAAGCGTGGGAGGCCGGGTTCACCGGCGCGGGCACCACGGTCGCGGTGTTGGACACGGGGATCGACAGCACTCACCCCGACCTGGCCGACGCCGTGCGGGAGGCGCGGGACTTCAGCGAGAGCGAGAGCGGCGCCGATGACCGGTTCGGGCATGGCACCCATGTGGCGTCGATCATCACCGGCGCGGGTGAGCGCTATCGGGGCGTGGCGCCGGACGCGGCGCTGTTGAACGGCAAGGTGCTCGACGATTTCGGCCTTGGTTCGGAGTCGGGCATCATCGCCGGGATGGAGTGGGCCGCCGACAGCGGCGCCGACGTGGTCAACATGAGTCTTTCCGCTCAGGATCCGGCCGAGGGCACAGACCTGGTCTCCCTCGCGGTGAACCGGATCAGCGCGGAGACCGGGGCCCTGTTCGTGGTCGCCGCCGGCAACACCGGTCCGTCCGCCGAGTCGATCACCGCGCCGGGGGCGGCCGACGCGGCGCTGACGGTCGGTGCGGTGGATCGCGAGGACGAGTTGGCGGAGTTCTCCAGTCGTGGTCCGCGGTGGGGGAGCGGGGCGATCAAGCCGGACATCACCGCTCCGGGGGTGGACATCGTGGCGGCGAAGGCCGCCCACGGCGTGATCGGTGACCCGGTCGAGGACGGCTATGTCGCGATGTCCGGCACGTCGATGGCGACGCCGCATGTGGCGGGGGCGGCGGCGATCCTGGCTCAGCGGCATCCGGAGTGGACGGGTGAAGCGCTCAAGGCGACGTTGATGTCGAGCGCGAAGCCGCACCCTGAGCTGTCGGTGTTCGAGCAGGGCGGCGGGCGCGTGGACGTCCCGGCAGCGGCGCGGGCGGCGGTGACGGCGTTCCCGGCGAGTCTGAGCCTGGGCACGGTCCAGTGGCCGCACCAGGACGACGAGCCGGTGACCGGCACGCTCACCTATCGCAACACCGGCACCGAGCCGGTCACCCTGAACGTGGTGGCGGACCTGCGTGGGCCGAACGGCGAGGCCGCTCCCGAAGGCATGTTCACGCTCTCCGCCGACGAGATCACGGTGCCGGCGGGCGGGTCGACCGAGGTCACGCTCACCACGAACACACGCGTCGAGGCCGTGGACGGGATCTACAGCGGGGTCGTCGTGGCCTCGGCCGGGGACACCGTCGTGCGCACGCCGGTCGCGGTGAACCGGGAGGTCGAGAGCTACGAGGTGACCATGCGCTTCGTCGGCGACGACGGAAACCCCACGCCCAACTACCAGGTCCGCCTCGTCAACCTCACCGTCGGCAAGGCCTACCTGCCCTACGAGGAGTCGGGCACGGTGGCCGTCCGGGTGCCGAAGGGTGAGTACTTCATGGATGCCGCGATCCAGGGCAACGAGACGGCCAACCATTTCGTGGAGCCGAGGTTCTCGGTGACCGGACCGACCGAGGAGACCCTGGACCCCCGAGACGGTGTTCCGATGGGCGTGTCCGTCGACGACCCCGACGCCCGGGTCGGTTTCCGGGAGGTGGCCTACAAGATGACGACAAAGCGGGGAACTATCTCGGCTGGTGGCATCTCACACACCTTCGACGGTACGAGGGTCCGCCCGTCGCGGACCTCCGCGCCCGGTGCGTTCACCATCGAGTTGGAGGCCCACCTCGCGGAGCCGGACGGTACCGAGGAGGGATCCGAGTTCCACGCCAGCCCGTACCTCTACCACGTGTGGCACACCGACGACAGCGGCCGCGTGCCGGACGACCTCCAGCTACGGTTCACCAACGACCAGTTCGCCAAGGTCGTCTCCCAACACGCTGTCGCGACCCCCGGCATGATGGGCTCGCGGGACGGCATGGTCACGATGCCGCTGCCGTACACGCTCACCGAGTACTACACCCCCGACGTGCGGTGGGATGGCTTCTTCGACGAGATCGAGCACGGGAACGACCTCTGGCCCAGTGGGCTGACCAGCAAGATCGACACACCGAGGACCTTCCGTCTCGGCACCACAACGCGGGAGCGGTGGAACGTCGGGGTGTTCGGCCCCGGTTTGATCCATGGCGACGGATGGGACAGCATCGACAGGCGCGGCAACGAGATCTACGTCAACCTCGGCCTGCACTCGGACGGGAACCCGAGCCGTGAGGGCGTTTCCCTGGAGGCGACCGGGAGCACGCAGCTGCTGCGGGACGGCGAGGTCATCGCGGAGAGCCAGGTCCCGGGCTACGTCGAGACGAGGGTTCTGCGGGAGCGGGCGGACTACACCCTTCGCGCGACGGCTACGCAACCCGGCCCGCTCTCGACCCGGATCGACGCGGAGTGGACGTTCGCCAGCGAGTACGTCGCGGGCGATACTCCAGTGCCGATTCCGGCGTTGGCGATGCGGTTCTCGCCCAACCTGGATGACCACAACGCGGCGAAAGCCGGGAAGCGGTTCCGGTTTCCGGTTCATGTGCAGCGCAACGGTGCCGAGCAGCCGGGCGAGGTGGACACGCCGCGACTGGAGGTGTCCTATGACGACGGCAAGACCTGGCGACCGTCTCGGTTGAGCCGGGAGCGCGACCACTGGGTGGCGGAGGTGAACCACCCGAAGGACGCGGAGTTCGTCTCGCTGCGCTCCTCGGTCTCCGACCGGAACGGCACCTCCCTGAAGCAGACCATCCTGCACGCCTACGCACTGAACTGATCACGAAAAGCGCCCGCAGTCCCCGGTTGATTGCCTACGCAAGCAACCGGCGAACAACCGGTTTGTGGCTTACTCACTCGATCTAGCGGCGGCCGTGAGGTGCTGTCGCGCGACTCGGGGAGAGTCCATGATCGGCAAACGAGCCCGCGTCCTGTTCGCGGGCCTGGTCGCCGCGGCGATCACGAGCACGACGGTGCTTGTGGGTGGTCCGGCGGTGGCGGCCCCGGCTGCTCCGCCGGGGCCGCCACCAGCCAGAACGTTGGAGAAGGCCGCGACGGTCACGTTGGTCACCGGGGACGTGGTGACTTTGGGCGGTCCGAACGGGGTCGACGTCCGGGCCGGCGAGGGGCGTGAGCACCTCGGCTTCCGTTCGTTCACCGACGAGCGCGGCGACGTGCACGTGATTCCCGAGGACGCTGTGGTCGGGGTGTCGGCTGGAGGGCTGGACCCGCGCCTGTTCGACGTCACCGGGCTGGTGCGGGCGGGCTATGACGACGCCCGGCGGGGGGACTTACCGCTGATCGTGGACTACCCCGGTGCCACCCCGCGTGCCGCCGGGTTCCGCGCGGTCCGCGAGCTGCCGGTGCTCAGCGCGGTGGCGGTCCGCGCCGACCGGAGCCCTGCTTTCTGGGCGGGCGCGCGTACGGCGGCCAGGAAGATCTGGCTGGATGGCCAGGTCCAGGCCAGCCTGGAGCACAGCGTGCCGCAGATCGGCGCACCAGAGGCGTGGGAGGCCGGGTACACCGGCGCGGGCACCACGGTCGCGGTGCTGGACACGGGGATCGACAGCACCCACCCCGACCTGGCCGACGCCGTGCGCGAGGCGCGGGACTTCACCGAGAGCGAGACCGGCGCCGACGACCGGTTCGGGCACGGGACCCATGTGGCGTCGATCATCACCGGCGCGGGTGAGCGGTACCGGGGCGTGGCGCCGGACGCGGCGCTGTTGAACGGGAAGGTGCTCGCCGACGACGGCTCTGGTTCGGAGTCGGGGATCATCGCCGGGATGGAGTGGGCCGCCGACAGCGGCGCCGATGTGATCAACATGAGCCTGGGCAACCGCCAGCCGAGCGAGGGCAACGATCCGCTGTCCCTCGCGGTGAACCGGATCAGCGCGGACACCGGCGCTCTGTTCGTCGTCTCTGCGGGGAACAGCGGTCCGAGTGAGGAGTCGATCGGCTCACCGGCGGCGGCTGACGCGGCGCTGACGGTGGGTGCGGTGGATCGCGCCGAGGAGCTGGCGGAGTTCTCCAGTCGTGGTCCGCGGTGGGGGAACGGGGCGATCAAGCCGGACATCACGGCTCCGGGGGTGGACATCGTGGCGGCGAAGGCCGCCCACGGCTTCCTCGGCACCCCGGCCGCGGACGGCTACGTCTCGCTGCCCGGCACGTCGATGGCGGCCCCGCATGTGGCGGGGGCGGCGGCGATCCTGGCGCAGCGGCATCCGGAGTGGACGGGTGAGACGCTCAAGGCGACGTTGACGTCGAGTGCGAAGCCGCACCCGGAGCTGTCGGTGTTCGAGCAGGGCAGCGGCAGGGTGGACGTCGCGGCAGCGGTGAGCACGCCGGTCACGGCGTTGCCGGCGAGCCTGAGCCTCGGCACCGTCGAGTGGCCGCACCACGACGACGAGCCGATCGTCAAGGCCCTGACCTACCGCAACACCGGCACCGAGCCCGTCACGCTGAACCTGGCGGTGGACGTGCGCGGCCCGAACGGCGAGCCCGCGCCCGAGGGCATGTTCACCTTCTCCGCGGACCGGCTCACGGTGCCCGTCGGCGGCTCGACCGAGGTCACCCTGACCACGGACACGCGGGTGGAGGCGGCGGACGGCCTCTACAGTGGGGCCGTCGTCGCCTCGGCCGGGGACACCGTCGTGCGCACGCCGGTCGCGGTGACCCGGGGGGTCGAGAGCCACGACGTGACCATGCGCTTACTCGGCGACGACGGAAACCCCACACCCAACTACATGGTCCGCTTCCTCAGCCTCACCGCTCCCGAGATCTACGAGGCCTACGACGAGTCCGGCACCGTGGTCGCCCGGCTGCCCAAGGGGGAGTACTTCCTGGATGCCGTGATCCTGGACAACGGGACGATCACCGATTTCGTGGAGCCGAGGTTCTCGGTGACCGCACCGACCCAGGAGACCCTGGACCCCCGAGACGGTGTTCCGATCAGCATCTCCCTCGACGACCCGGACGCCCGGCCCGGTTGGAGCATACGGTCCTACGACATGACGACCGAGTCGGGAAGTATCGGGACCAGCCGTATCGGGCAGGACTTCGACTCGGTGCGGACCCGTCCGTCGCGGACCTCCGCGCCCGGCGCGTTCACGTTCGGGTTGCAGGCCTCTCTCGCCGAGCCCGACGGCAGCGGGCAGTACCCCGGGTTCCACGCCAGCCCGTACCTGTACCACGTACGGCACACCGACGACAGCGGCCGCGTGCCGGACGACCTCCAGCTACGGTTCACCAACGACCAGTTCGCCAAGGTCGTCTCGGAGCACGCGGTGGCGACGCCGGGCCTGATGGGGCTCCGGGACGACGTGGTCACGATGCCCCTGCCGTACACGCTCACCGAGTACTACACCCCGGACGCGCCGTGGGGTGGCTTCTTCGCCGAGGTCGAGCACGCGAACGCCATCTGGCCGAGCGGGCTGGTCAGCCGCGTCGACACGCCGAGGACCTTCCGCCTCGGCTCGACAACGCAGGAGCGGTGGAACGTCGGGGTGTTCGGCCCCGGCATGCCCTACGACGGCGAGGTCGGCAGCATCCACAGGCTCGGCAACGAGGTCGTCGTCAGCGTCGGCCTGTTCTCGGACGGGAACCCACGCCGTGCGGGCAGTTCCGGGGTGGCGACCGGAACCACCGAGCTGCTGCGGAACGGCGAGGTTGTCGCGAAGAGCGAGAATCCGGGAGGGGTCCGGACGCGGGTCCTGCCGGAGCGGGCGGACTACAGCGTCCGCACGACGGCCACCCAACCCGGTCCGCTCTCGACCCGGGTCGATGCGGAGTGGACGTTCAGCAGCGGGCATGTCGAGGGTGAGGAGCCGGCAGCGATACCGGCGTTGGCGATGCGGTTCTCGCCGGACCTGGATGACCACAACGCGGCCAGGGCGGGGCAGCGGTTCCGCTTCCCGGTCCATGTGCAGCGCAACGGCGCCGAGCAGCCGGGCGAGGTGGACACGCCGCGGGTGGAGGTCTCCTATGACGACGGGCAGACCTGGCAGGACGTTCGGTTGCGGCGCGATCGTGGTTACTGGGTGGCGGAGGTGAACCACCCGACGGACGCGGAGTTCGTCTCGCTGCGGTCCTCGGTCTCCGACCGCGACGGCAACTCCATGAAGCAGACCGTCCTGCACGCCTACGCCCTGAACTGACCCAGAAAGGCTCATGTCGTCCCGGCCTGATCGGTCGCCGCGTGCAACCAGACACACTCGAATCGTGTCTTACTCACTGGATCTAGCGGCGGCCGGTGAGGTGCTGTCGCGCGGACTCCGGGAGAGTGCATGATCCACAAAAGAGCCCGCGTCCTGTTCGCGGGTTTGGTTGCCGCGGCGACGGCGAGCACGACGTTGCTCGTGGGTGGCCCGGCGGTGGCGGCCCCGGCTGGTGTGCCGGGGCCGCCACCGGGCAACACACTGGGGAAGGCAGCGACGGTCACGTTGGTGACCGGGGATGTCGTGACGCTGGGCGATCCCGACGGGGTCGACGTCCGGGCCGGCAAGGGGCGTGAGCACCTGGGCTTCCGTTCGTTCACCGACGAGCGCGGCGACGTGCACGTGATCCCCGAGGACGCGCTGACCGGGGTGTCCGCCGGGAGGCTGGATCCCCGCCTGTTCGACGTGACCGCGCTGGTGCGCGCCGGCTACGACGACGCGCGGCGGAGGGACCTGCCGCTGATCGTGGACTACCCGGGTGCCACCCCGCGTGCCGCAGGGTTCCGCGCGGTCCGCGAGCTGCCGGTGCTGAGCGCGGTCGCGCTCCGCGCCGAGCGGAGCACCGCCTTCTGGACAGGGGCACGTACCGCGGCCGGCAGGATCTGGCTGGACGGCCCCGTCCGCGCCAGCCTCGAGCACAGCGTGCCGCAGATCGGCGCGCCGCAGGCCTGGGACGCCGGCTACACCGGTGCCGGCACCACGGTCGCGGTACTCGACACCGGGGTCGACAGCACTCATCCGGACCTGGCCGGGGCGGTGCGCGAGGCTCGGGACTTCACCGAGAGCGAGAGCGGGACCGACGACCGGTTCGGGCACGGGACCCATGTGGCGTCGATCATCACCGGTGCCGGTGAGCGGTACCGGGGCGTGGCGCCGGACGCGGCGCTGCTGAACGGCAAGGTGCTCAACGACTTCGGCGGCGGGTCGGAGTCGGGGGTCATCGCCGGGATGGAGTGGGCCGCCGACAGCGGCGCCGACGTGGTCAACATGAGCCTGGGCGACCCCTGGCCGGACGACGGCACCGCTCCGATGTCCGTAGCCCTGAACCGGATCAGCGCGGAGACCGGGGCCCTGTTCGTGGTCGCCGCCGGCAACACCGGGCCCTCCGAGGAGTCGATCGGCACCCCGGCGTCCGCCGACGCCGCGCTCACTGTCGGCGCGGTGGACCGCGAGGAC
>NZ_MSIE01000030.1 GCF_001921205.1 Actinophytocola xanthii
CCCCTGGACACCCCGGCGACCAGCTGCCGATACCACCCCCACCCAGGGCAGGAAGCCCTGCCGTCCACCTCCGCCTAGGCTGGCGGCGTGCCCGAGGGAGACACCGTCTACGCGACCGCGCAGAGGCTGGCCAGCGCGCTCGGCGGCGCCGTCCTACGGCGCGCGGAGCTGCGCCATCCCCGGCTCGCGACCGCCGACCTCACCGGTCGGGTGTTCGAGGGGGCGCGCCCGGTCGGCAAGCACCTGTTCCTGCGGTTCGGTGGGGACATCAGCCTGCACTGCCACCTCGGCATGGACGGCTCCTGGCGCATCCACACCCGCCGCCCGCCGATCTCGCACCGCACGCGAGCCGTCCTCGCCACGTCGGACAAGTACGCCCTCGGCAACCTGCTCCTGGAGATGGCCCTGGTGCGGACCCCCGAGGAGCACCGGCTCGTCGACCACCTCGGGCCGGACCTCCTCGACCCCGACTGGTCCGACGAGCACCACGCGCGGGCCGTGCGCGGGCTGACCGCCGACCCCGAGCGCGAGCTGGGGGACGCGCTGCTCGACCAGCGGCTCATGGCCGGAGTGGGCAACGTGTTCAAGGTCGAGATGTGCTTCCTGCTCGGGGTGTCGCCGTGGGTTCCGGTGTCGGCCGTGGACCCGGACAGGACAGTCGACCTCGCGCGGCGGTTGCTGCTTCGCAACGCCCTGCGGCCGGTCCGCAACACGACCGGTGACCCGCGGCGGGGCCGGGAGACCTGGGTCTACGGCCGGCAGCGCGAGGGCTGCCTGCGCTGCGGGGGCCGCGTGCGCAAGGCCGACCAGGGGCCGCGGGCGCGGGAACGCATCACCTACTACTGCCCGCACTGCCAGCCGGGACCGGCGCCCCAGGGCTAGGGCACGTCCGCACAGCCCTCGATCGCGGTCTTCGCGCCCAGCTCGCCGCTGGCGGCGTTGTCGGACAGGCCGAGTACGACCCGGTACGAGGCCTGCCCTCCGCCTTGCCAGCGACGACCTGGATCACGAAGCCCATCGACCGGGACTGTGCGGACGCGCCCCAGACCTCACCCGCCGGTGTCCGCGCCCGCGGCCGGCTGGTCGCGCCGCGCAGCGCGCCGCGCCACGTACCGGCGGATCTTGGCGTGGGTTCCGCAGTCGTTCATCGCGCACCACCGCCGGCTGGAGTTCCTGGAGTGGTCGAGGAACACCCAGGGACATCCGGCGCACCGCTTGACCCGTGCCAGGTCCGCGGCGGTGAGCAGCTCGACGGCCGCGTGCGCGACCGGCCAGAGCACCGACTCCGGCCGCCGCGGCCGGGGCCAGCCCAGCGTGTACCCCGAGCCCTCCGGTACGAGCTCTGCGTTGGCCACCGCCTCGGCGGCGAACCCGCGCAGCGCGGCCCAGTGCCGGGGCTCGGGCGGGGCACCGTCGGTCACTGCGGCGAACAGGGCGCCGAGCGCCGAACGCAGCGTGTGCGCGCGGGCCAGCGCGTCCGCCGGGTCGGGGAGCGCCGCCAGCCGCTCGGCGTCGGTGGCCGAGACCGTGTGCACCCGGACCGACCACTCCAGCAGGCCGGGGTAGGTCGCGACGTGGTCGAAGCGGGCCGGTCCCTCCGGGTCGTCCACCGTGTTGGCGAAGTCGAGCGCGAGGTGACCGCCCACGATCGGCAGCTCACGGACGCCTGCGGGTCGGGATGTTTCCACCAACCACGACTTTACCAGTAACCGGCGGCTGTGCTTGGGTTACCTCCATGGACCGTTTTGGTGGAAACACTCGCGGTGCCGGCCTGGCGGTGATCTGCGTCGCGCAGTTCGTCGTGGTGCTCGACGTGACGATCGTGACCACCGCCCTGCCAGCGGTCGGCTCCTCGCTCGACCTCGACCAGGCGGGGATGTCCTGGGTGGTCACCGGTTACACGCTCGTGCTGGGCGCGCTGCTCGTCCCCGCCGGCCGGGTCGCCGACCTGCTCGGCGCGCGGCGGGCGTTCTGCCTCGGCCTCGCCGTGTTCGGCGCCTCGTCGGGGGCGTGCGCGGCGGCCTGGTCGCCGGCGGTGCTGGTCGCGGCCCGCGCGGTCCAGGGGTTGGGGGCGGCACTGCTGGCTCCCGCGGCGCTCGCGCTGCTCAGCGCGTCGACCGAGCCCGGTCCCGCGCGACGCCGTGCGGTCGGCTGGTGGACAGCCGCGGCCGCGGGCGGTGGCGCGAGCGGCTGGGTGCTCGGCGGCGTGCTCACCGAGTATCTCGGCTGGCGGGCGGTGTTCTGGGTGAACGTGCCGATCGCCGTGGCCGTGTTGGCCGTCACCACCCGCGTCCTGCCCGTCGGCGAGCGCCGGCCCGGGGTGCGGCTGGACTGGCGCGGCGCACTCCTGGTCACCGCCGCGCTCGGCCTGCTGGTGCACGGCCTGACCGAGAGCGGCGAGCACGGCGTCACCAGCCCGACCGCCTGGGTCCCGCTGCTGCTCGCGGCGGGTGCGGCGGCGGCGGTCGGGTGGCACCTGCGCCAGGTGCCCGAGCCGGTCCTCCCGCCGTGGCTGGCCGGTGTGGCCCCGTTCCGCGGCGCCGCGCTCGCCGGGCTGCTGCTCACCGCGAGCACCACCCCGGCCATGTACCTGTCCGCGCTCTACGTCCAGCAGGTGCTGCGGTTTCCGCCGCTGGCCGCGTCGCTGCTGTTCCCGGCGTTCAACCTCGCGGTGATCGCCGGTTCGTTCGCCGGTCCCGCGGCGCTGCGGCGGTTCGGCGCCCAGTTCTCGCTCGCGGCCGGCTTCACCGCGGTCGCCGTCGGGGCCGCGGCGCTGGTGACCGTGCCGGGGGTCGGCTCGCCGGTGGCCGTGCTGCTCGGCGCGTTCGCGGTCACCGGTGCCGGCCTCGGCGTGGCCTCGGTGGCCGCGACCAACACCGGTACGGAGTCGGTGGCTGCCGAGCACCAGGGGGTGGCCGCCGGGGTGCTGAACTCCGCGGCCCAGGTCGGCACGGCGCTGGGCCTGGCCGTCGTCGCCCCGCTGGTGACCGCGACCGACCCCGGCACCTTCCGGACCGGGTTCCTCTGTGCCGCGGCCGTCGCCCTGGCCGGTCTGGGCGTCAGGAGCCGCCGGTCCGCGCGACCGCGTGGGACAGCTCGACCAGGCGGTCGACGTCGGCGTCCAGGCTGTCCTCCTGGGGAAGCGCGATCGGGATCGCCTGCGGCGGCACCGTCTTCCCCTCCGCGTGGGCGCGCAGCGCACCGGTGAGCTGGGTCGCCAGGCGCTCCGGGACCGCCAGGTCGGCCGGCTCGACGCCCATGCTCGCGAGGTAGGGGCTGATCCGGACCAACCCGTCCCGGCACTCGATGACCCGGCGGTAGTAGCGGCGGTGCACCCCGCGCAGGCTCAGCGCGTCCCGCCAGGGGCTCGCTGGCACCCGGTTCAGCGCGTCCTGCGGGAACCGCTCGTTCAGCATGGTCCACAGAGGACGAAGTTGCCGGTAGGCGCGGCGGTGCCGTGCCCAGACGCGCAGCGCGGCGAGGCGGGTCACCAGGGTCGGGTACAGCATGCCCGCGAGGAACAGCACGATCCCGAGCAGTAGGAGGAAGATGCTGGTCGCCACGACCGGCGGCGGCGCGGGGGTGCCGGCCCAGCGGCTCACGTTGGACACCACGAACGTCGCTCCGGCCAGCGAGATCGACGCCAGACCGACCGCGGCCACCCGCAGCCCCCGGCGCAGCCGCGGCTCGGCGCCGCGGGCGTAGCGGCGGGTCCACAGGCCGGCCGCGGCGAAGGCGTAGAGCAGGTAGCTGTTGGCCGCCACGTAGAAGGCGGCGATGCTGTGCACGCCGACCGGTCCCTCGCCCGGGGTCGAGGTCACGGTCGCCGCCGCGACCCGGAGGTCGTCGGGGATGGCGGCGTTGGCGATCGTCATCACGGTCAGCGCGAGGACCAGGCCGATGGCCTCCCGCACCGCCCGGGTGCGGGCCAGGTCCGCCTCGAGCGCGGAGAACTGGAAGAAGCAGACCAGGCTGAACGCCGCGAGCAGCAGGAACGCGTGCTGGAGGTAGCGCGCGGTCATCGGGTCCACGCCGAGGAAGACCGCGCCTGCGCTGGCCGCGATGCCGAACGGGTAGGCGATCGACCAGCCGGCGAGCAATCCGGCGACGGCCCAGCGGCGCACGTCGCCGGGGGAGCGGGCGACCAGGTACAGCATCCAGACCAGCGCGCCGAAGGAGGCGATCCCGTGGACGATGTCGAAGGCGGTGTAGGTCACAGCCACCCCAACCTGTCCGTCAACGCGGTCCCCATCCGTTGGGCCGCGGCGTCGGAGGAGGACGCCGGCGGACCGACCGAGTCGAGCACCGACGCCCACTCGAGGATGATCGTGGCCACGGTCTCCGCTTCCCGTTCGTGGTCGGAGTCGTAGGAGGTCCGGCGCAGCGCACGGCGGACCGCGTCGGGGGCCAGGTCGGGGTACTGCCCGCGCAGGGAGTCCGGTTCCACGCCGGGGTAGAGCTGGCCGAGCAGGCCGTCGTCGTCCTCGTCGCTGCGGTGGCCGGCCAGGATGTGCCCGAGCTCGTGCAGGATGATGTGGCCCTGGTGGGCCTTGCTCGTCTCCTGCTGGTACAGGATGTAGTCGGCCGACTGGGTGGAGATCCAGGCGCCGAACGGTCCCGGTACCGGGATCGGGTGGGCGAGGGGCCGGATCGGCTTCCCCCGTTGCTGCCCGACCCGCCGACACAGCTCGTGCACGTCCAGCGGTGGGCGGATGTCCAGCTCGTTGAGCAGCTTCCGGCATCGTCGACGCAGCTCGCGTTCGCGCACCTCTACACCTCCCCGACTCACCCGCATCTGTGGGTCAGCAGTTTTCCAGAGGGCCGGCGGTTGCCGTCAGGACCTCACGAAGGTGAGTCTTCTCGTTTCACCCCTCTGGCGCAGTGCCGCGCTCGGCCTGCTCCAACCGGTGCACGACGTCGAGCAGGTCCATCACCTGGCGGCGGCCCGCCGGCGACAGCTCCCCGGCGCGCAGCGCCATCAGCTGGGCGTCGCTGCTGCCCATGATCTCGTTGAGTCGCTCCTGTTCGGCCCGGAGCTCCTCGAGCTGCTGGTCGACGCGGTCGGTCACCTCGTCGTCGAAGAAGTAGGAGACCGGGACGCCGAAGAACGCGGCGAGGGCCTGCAGGTGCTTGAAGGTGGGGTTGTCCTTCTTGCCCTTGCGGAGCTGCCAGATGTAGCTCTGCGAGATGGTCACGCCGCTGGCGACGATGGCCGCGGCGACCTGTTCGTTGCTGTACTCCTGACCGCTCCGCGGGGTCGTGCTGGCGAACAAGTGGTTCAGCTTGTCGGCCAGGCTCCGCCCTCGCCGGGGCGCCTGCTCAACCATCGGTGGCCTCCCCACCGCGCTGCTTTCTACCCAGGGGCAGGACAGAACGCTCGCGGTCATTTTCTTCAGTTGAAACTGGACCGTCGGTCAGTCTACGCTTTCGCACAGGGCATCCACTCACGTGAAAGGTACTCTCATCCTTCCGGCGTACAAGGGTAAATCTCGGGGAGGCCCCGCGATGCGGCCCGCCACAGCGGACCAGACCACCGAGGCTCCGTGTTGCACTGCCTGCGGCCAGGTCCTTGGTTTCCGCACGACAGACCGGCTGACCGGTCTCCTGGACCGCTGGGCATGGGACGAGGCGGCCGTGGAGATCCTCGAGCAGGTCGGTGACCGCCCCGCGGTCCTGCTGATGCTCGACCTCGACGGGTTCCGCGAGGTCAACAACGTCCACGGGCATCTGGCCGGGGACGTTGTGCTGCGGGCGGTCGCCTCGGTGGTGCGGGGTGCGGTGCGTCAGATGGACGTCGTGGGCCGGTACGGCGGGTACGGCGGCGACGAGTTCCTCGTGCTGCTGCCGGCCACCGACCGCGAGCAGGGGGAGCGGGTCGCGAGCCGGATGCTGGCCCAGATCCGCGCGGTCGCCGTCGCCGTTCCCTCGGCCCGGGGCGGCACCGCCACGATCAGGGGCCTCACCGCCTCCGTCGGCCTGGCCGCCCGCGACCACGGCCCGGACCACGACCTGACCGCCCTGTTCCAGGCGGCGGACGGGGCGCTGCGCCGGGCCAAGCAGACCGGGCGCGACCGGCTCGCCAGCGCCGCGGTCGGCAGCGGCACGAGTCCGTTCGGCGTTCGCGCGCTGCCCTCGATCCTGCCCAACGGCGGGGGCGGGGGGCGGTTCCTGGCCGAGCTGTCCGCGGAGTGGGGCCAGGAGTCGCCGCGCCGGCTGGTGCCGCGGGAGGACCCGCCGGACTACGCGACGGTGCTCGCCGCGCAGCTGCGTTCGCTGCTGCGGATGCTGCCCGGCGAGGACGAGCTGGACGTGCTCGCGGCGCTGTCCTGCGGCCCCATGCCCTACCGGGACATGGCCGTGACCGGCGGCTCGCTGGACGCCGTGCTGGACCGGCTCGAGCGGGCCGGACTGGTCGCCTGCGACCGCGACGGGGACGTCGTGGTCTGCTGCTCGCTCACGCTGGCCGCGCGTGAGCTGCTCGACAGGCTCCTTCCCGCCATGGAGTGGGCGGGAAGGATCAGCTCCACAGGGGCGGCAGGGGCGTGAGTGCGTGGCGGTGGGCGGGGGCAGTCCACCGCCACGCGCTCACGTAGGCCGCACCCGGCGCCGCGGGCTCTTCCGCCGGACATTTCCCGACTTGTACGCTGACGGGCGCAACAGGTTCGGAAATCTTGCGGAAGTTTCGGGCAGGGCAGCCTCGAACGACAGCGGAATCCGGCGCCGCCCGCCTGGCTGACACCCATCGAGGAGATGCCATGCCGCACGGGCGAGAACGCACCCGGTTCCTCGCGCTCCTGGTCACCGCGCTGCTCCTGCTCTGCGCCGGGATCGCGACCGGTGACCGCGGGAGCCCGCCCGCGCGGGGGAGTTGGGTGGGCAGTTGGGCGAGCGTGCCCACCGCCGCGCCGGTGACGGCCACCCCGGTGCTGGACGACCAGACGATCCGCCAGGTGGTCCACCTGAGCCTGCCCGGCGACCGGGTGCGCCTGCGGCTGACCAACGAGTTCGGGACCGAACCGCTGCGGTTGGGCGAGGTTCACCTCGCCCGGCGGGCGGGCACCTCGGGCACCGACATCGTGCCGGCCACCGACCGCCGGGTCACCTTCTCCGGCGAGCCGGCGGTGACGATCCCGGCCGGTGCGCCGATGCTCAGCGACCCGGTACCGCTCGCCGTGCCAGCCCGGGCGGACCTCGTGGTGAGCATCCACCTGCCCGAGCACACCCCGGTGACCACCCTGCACAGCTTCGCCCTGCAGGAGAACGCGGTCGCCGACGGCAACGTCACCGACGACGAGTCGGTCGCACCGGTCCGCACCGTGACCCAGTGGTACTTCCTGTCCGGGGTCGCCGTGCACACGAGCGCCCGGGGCGCCGCCGCGGTGGTCGCGTTCGGCGACTCGATCACCAACGGCTTCTCCAGCGAGCAGAACGCCAACAACCGCTGGCCCGACCTGCTCGCCGAGCGCGTGCGCGGTCTCGGCACGCTCAACCTGGGGGTGGCCGGCAACCGGCTGCTGCACGACCCCAACCCGCCGCCGGGCAGCGAGGCGGAGAACTTCGCGGTGTTCTTCGGCCAGAGCGCGCTGCGCCGGTTCGACCGGGACGTACTCTCCCAGCCGGGAGCCCGGCACCTGGTCGTGCTGCTCGGTGTGAACGACCTGGGCCACCCCGGGAGCGTCGCACCCATCTCGGAGACCGTGAGCGCGCGGGAGATCATCGCGGCCCACCGGCAGATCATCGCCCGCGCGCACGAGGCGGGGCTGCGGGTCTACGGGGGCACGATCCTGCCGTTCGAGGGCACGCCCGGGTTCTCCAGCGAGGAGAACCTGGCCAAGTGGGCCGAGGTCAACGACTGGATCCGCACCGGAGGCGAGTACGACGCGGTGATCGACTTCGCCGCGGCGGTGGCCGACCCGGCCGATCCCGAGCGCCTCGCCCCGGCCTACGACAGCGGCGACCACCTGCACCCCAACGACGCCGGTATGGCCAGGATGGCGGCCACCGTCCCCGGCCGCCTGTTCCGCTGACCGTCCATAAAGGAGTATCCGAGCGGAGTCGGCGCATCAGCGCGGCCGAACCCGCGGACCTGCCGGTGCTGGTGGCCGAGCTGGGCCAGGGGGCGTTCTTCGCCGACCGCCTGGCACGTCAGGCCGACGGCCGAGGAATGCTGCTCGTCGCGTGGCATCGGCGGCGTCCGGTCGGCGACGTGTACCTGTGGTGGGAGCGGGCCGAGGAGCCGGAGCTCCAGATCTTCCTGCCGGGCACGCCGTTGCTGACCCACCTCGAGGTCCATGTCGACCACCGGGCCCGCGGCACGGGTACCGCGCTCGTGGCCGCCGCGGAACGCGAGCTCGGTCGCCGGGGCCACCGGGCCGTGGCGCTGGCCGTCGAGCTCGGCAACATCCGGGCGGGCCGGCTCTACCAGCGGCTCGGCTACCGGGACTGGCCGCACCCGCCGATCCGCTGCTACTCACTGACCGACGGACGCGGCCGGCGCGAGGCCGAGATCTGCCGCATTCTCGTGAAGGCCCTGGCCGGTAGGCCGTGAGTGCCAGGCCTCGTGGGCGATCCCCAGGTAGGACAGCAGCTTCTCCAGGCCCCGGACCTCGGGTCCCTTGCGTGCCCGGAGCTCGTCCAGGTGCTGGCGCCACCGCACGCGGTCGGACCGCCAGGCGGCCAGGTACCGCACACACTGGTCGGCGCGGATCGACTCGCACTGCGCCCTGGCCGCCCGGAGCGCGGTCAGCATCCGCCTGCGCCGGTCCCCGTCGCGGACCGTCGAGTCGACCATCGCCAGCACGTCGTTGATGAACCGGAACCGGGTCACCAGGAACCCGCGCCAGAACCGGTGGGTCGCGTCCCTCGTGGTGCGCCCGTCGTCGAGCAACGCGAACAGGCCCTCGGCGAGGAGGTCGCCGAGCTCCTCCTTCGCCGCCCGCTGACGGGTCGCGAACGGGTCGTACGGCGCCTGGCGCACCTCCCCGGCGACGGCGGACCTGCGCAGGCCCTCGTCGTCCAGCAGGAAGAACCAGTCCTCGTTGTAGATATTGGGGAAGAACGAGGTCATCGACCGCGCGCCGACCGCGAGCGCGCCCCCGCCGATGAACGTCTTCTGGGGGCCGCCCGCCTCGCGGTAGGCATGGCAGACCACGGAGTTGTCCGGATAGCCGACCACGTTGAGCCCGACCGCGGCATGCGTGTCGGTCAGCCCCGCCGCGACGCGCAGGTCCTGGGCGCGGAGAACCGTGATGTCGTCGTCGAGGAACACGACCCGCCGCCACCCCATCAGGTGGGACAGCAGCAGCCCCAGGTTGCGTTTGAGGCTGGTGTCGGTGCGCCGTTCGAACCGGGTGTTCTCCATGAGGAAGCAGGTCTCGAACCGCGGCACGAGCTCGCGCAGCGGTCCGCGGACGTCGATCGCCACCACCGAGGCCACCCCGTCGGCGAGCGCGACGACCTCGCGCGCGGAGGAGGACTTGCTGCACAGCGCCACCAGCGTGCAGCCGAGCCGGGAGGCCAGCCCGATCGCGTGGCGCATCGCCGGTGCGGGCCGGGCCGTGGGCACGATGATCGCGTCCACGTCGCGCGCGACGCCGGCCCCCGCCCGCACGGTGCTGATCAGCGTGCGGTGCGACTCGTGGTGGTACCTGGAGCGCGTCTCGAGGTCATCGACCGCGCTCGTGCTCTCGATCATCTGGTGGCCACTCGTGTAGGCGGATCTCCGGAATGGTCCAGTCCGGAGTGATGACTTGGTGGTTCACGACGGGAACCCGGCAGAGCACGCTGAAGGTCCGCCGCTCGCCGAACCTGGTCCGCAGGTACTCGTCGTTGCGGTCGCGGAACTTCGCGTCGGTCAGCGCGCGGACGGCGCCGTAGGTGCCGCGCTGGTACATGCCGTTGCAGATGGTGACCGTGCGCTTGGCGTTGAACGGGTTGGGAGCACGGTAGAAATGTCCTACGTCCTCGTCGAGAACCTCACGACCCTCGACGGTGCTCAGGACCGGTGCGAACCGGTGCGGTCCGTCTCCGTCGTCGACCTCGAAGCCCGCCGGCTCGGCGTCGGTCGGCCGCGGCTGCTGACGCACCGGCAGGTCCTCGCGGCGCAGCAGCTCGCCGGTGATGCGGTTCCAGTCCACCCCGCCGAGCAGGACGAGGTGGGTGGTGAGGTCGTCTGCCTTGATCTCGGCCGGGGTGCGGAACCGGACCTCGTTGCGCGGGTTCGCCGCACGCACGTGGCCGAACAGCTCCAGCAGCGCGTCCAGGTCGGCGAGGCGGTAGAGGGCGACGTAGTCCGGCGCCTCGGGATCGGTGTAGGGCATCCGGTCCAGGTAGGCGCGTGGCAGCTCCGAGCAGACGATCGTGACGTCCTGCCCGGGCTGAAACCGCCAGATGCCGCCACCCAGCGGCGACTCGGCGGTTGTCGGCACGTCCTCGTCCGGCTTGTTCAGCGCGGCCGTGCTGAACTTCAGCAGCTCCTCCAGCAACTCCTCTGCGCGGGCATGTTCCTGCTCGTCGAGCTCGTCGGGCACCCGGTACGGGGTGCTGGCGAGCGAGCGCTCGGTGGCGAAGAACCTGGCGTAGGCCGCGAGCCGCGCGCGGGGCGGGACGGTGGGCTTCTTCGTGTTCTCCCAGGACGAGATCAGCGGGACGCTCGCCCGGAGCGCCTCGGCGAGCTGGGCCTGGGTGATCCGGCGGTGGGGCCAGGTGTGTACCCGCAGCGAGCGGAGTCGCCGCGCGAGCTGGACGGCCGGGTCCTCAGCCGAGTTCACGGGAGCACATCTTCCAGGAAAACTTCAGTGAACGCATCTGAATTCTTCTGTTGCTTGACCACGGCGCGTCTCCCGCTCTATTGATTCCGGGCTCTTGCCGCTCTACTCTGAACTCAAGAAAAGTTCACAACTTCAGCGAACATGGCTGAATGTAGCTGAATATCCGCCTCGGATCAAGGTTGGGAGCAGCAGATGAAGATCGTGGCGCCGCACCGACACCGACGAGACCTGTTCCGACGCGGGACCGCGGCCCTCCGGGCCTACTCGGTCCTCCGCACATGAGCGCCCGGCGAGTCGGTCATGACCACCTGGCCCATCCTGCCGCGGCACCGGATCATCGTGGCAGTGGACATCGAGGGATCCACGAATAGGACCAACATCGCGCGGGCACGGCTCCGCAACGACATGTACGACGCGTTCGAGGACGCGCTCCGGGTCACGGGCGTGCCGGACTACCTCCGCGATCCGTTCGTCGACCGCGGCGACGGAGCGCTCGCCCTGCTCCACTTCTCCGACCAGGTGCCGATCACCCGGCTGCTCGACACCTTCACCCCCCGGTTGAACGACCTGTTGTCCTGGCACGCCAGGGCCCACCCCGACCGCGCCTTCCGGCTGCGCGCGGCCCTCCACACCGGGACGGTCCACTTCGACGGCCGGGGTGTCTACGGCGAGGACGTCGACATCGCCGTGCGGCTGCTGGACGACGCCGAGCTCAAGAGCCGGCTGCAGCGGGCCGACGGGCCGCTCGTGCTGGTGGTCTCCGACCTCGTGTACCGCTCGGTCGTGCGGCACGGCTACGAGCGGATCGACGCCCGGACCTTCGAGCAGCTGGTCCGGGTGGAGGTCGCCCGCCAGGACTACCTGGGCTGGGTCCAGGTGCCGGCCGAGGCACAGCCCGTGGCCGGCACGCTGTCCCGGATCGACCGGGTGTCCTGACGGGCGCCGCTGTTCGCTGTCGGTCCTGCCTCAGTTCGTGCCCGTCCAGCCCTGGGGGACGTGGCCGAGCCGCACCCGCTGCGGGTGGTCGCCCACCGGCACCGAGGCGATCTTGTTGCCGGTGGCGAAGTCGATCGAGGTGACCCGGTCGGAGCCGCTCTCGGACACCACACAGGCACGCCCGTCGCCGCTGACCGTCGCCCAGTACGGCTTGATGGCGGTCACCAGCGGGCCCTCCCGGAGCGTGGCGCGGTCGACGACCGTGGCGTAGTCGTCCATCGTGCCCGCGACGCAGAGCTTGTCCCCGGACGGGCTCATCGACAGGCCGTGGTGGCGGGAGTCGTTGATCCACTTCGTCCGGTCCTCGGTCGTCGCCGGGTTCTTCGGGAGTGTCTTGTCCCGGGTGATCCGGTCGGTGGCGACGTCGTACTCGAGGAAGCCGTTGTAGAACGACACCTGGAAGTACAGCTTCGACTCGTCCGGCGAGAACGCCACCGGGCGCACCGCGTCGGACAGGTCCGAGCGGCCGAACGCGTCCAGCCGCTGGCGCATGTCGATCACCCGTACCTGGCGGAACGTGGTGGCGTCGGCGACGGTGATGCGCCGGTCGCCCTTGGTCCAGTCCAGTGCGGGGTCGTCGAGGGCGGTGTTCACCTCACCGATCGAGGAGTTCCACAGGTACCGCCCGCCGCCGACGAAGGTGTTCTCGTGCGGCTTGTCGCCGGTCGCGAACGAGCCCAGCTCGCGGCCGGTGACGATGTCGAGCACGTGCACGGTGTTCGACGTCGACGCGGACACCGCCACCCGCCTGCCGTCGGGGGAGACGGCCATGTGGTCGGCGCGGAAGCCGGACACCGGGAAGCGCCAGTTCACCCCGCCGTCGGCGAGGTCGATCGAGACCACGTCGGCGAAGCTGGGCCGGGACACCACCAGGGCGCTCCCGTCCGGGGTCGTGTACATGTCGTCGACGAACTGGTCGTGACCCTCGCCGACGGTCTCCCGGATGCCCAGGAAGTAGGCGAGGCGGATCGGGTTGAGGTAGATCTCGAGCAGCCGCTGGTCCTTGTCGGGGATGACGTTCAGCCGGCCGATGCGGCGCAGGTCGGGTGTCGAGGCGAGCACGTCGGCAGTGCCCTCCCAGTTGTTGCCGACGATCAGTACCTCCCGCAGCGCGGCGGGTTCCGCGGCCGAGGTGGGGCCGGCCAGTGTGACGACCGAGGCCGCGGCGACGACCGCGGCCACGAGGTTTCGGGGATGCCACTTCATCGTGTCGATCTCCAATCACGGCGCTGGTTGTTACCGTGCGGTAGCTCACAGCAAACCAGTGCTCCGCGGGACCGCGGTAGGAACCGGTCGCCAACGCCAGTCCGGCCGCTTGTGCATGGTGCACAACGGTTTCCGGTCAGCGGCACGGGTGGCGCGAGCGGGCCGGCCGAGCGGTTCCCTAGGGTCGGCAAGGGAAGGCGTGCACACGTCCTGGCAACGGCTGGCGGAGGCGGTGGTGATGACCGGCGGACCGGGAACGCTCGGCGAGGTGCTCGCGACCATGACGGCCGACCCGTCCGTGGTCGAGGAGGTGGTCGCGGCGGCGCGTGCGGCCTCCCCGGACATCGCCCGGCTGCCGGAGGCGGAGAACCGGCGCCACATCGCGGTGATGGTCGCCGCCGGCCTCGCTCTGGTCGGGCGGCCGGAGGAGCCGGGCGACCGCGTCTTCGCGGCGGCCGAGGCACTGGGCGCGGACCGGGCCGCGCAGGGCGTGCCGATCGAGGCGCTGCTGCGCGGGGTCCACGCCGGACGCATTCGGGCCGTGGACATCGCCCTCGCCCGGGGGCGGACGGCGGGCGTGGCGCCGGCGGAGATGCTGGACGCCTTCGTCGCGTTCTCCCGCTTCGCCGGCGCGCTGGAACGGCACGTGATCAGCGGGCACCACCGGGCGGTCCTCGAGCTCTCGCGCACCGCGCGCGACGCCCACACCCAGGTACTGCGCCGCGTGCTCAACGGCGAGGTCGGCGAGCTGGGCGAGGAGGACCTCGGCCGGGCCGGGCTGCGTGCCGGCGAGCGGTACCACTGCGTGCTCTCCGACGTCTCCGACCCCGTGCGCGCGCGCTCGCTCGAGCAGCGGCTCGCCGGCTGTGGCGGGATCTTCGGCCTGGTCGAGGGGCGGCTCGCCGGCCTGGCGCCCCGCCCACCGGCGGCCGACACCCCGCTGGACGGCGAGCTGCTGGTCACCGCCCCGGCCACTCGCCTGCCCGGGATCCGCTCGCGCTACGAGCTGTGCCTGACCGCCGTGGGGGAGGCCGCACGGCGCGGACTGCGCGGAGTCCACGCGCTGACCGAGCTGGCCGGGGAGACCGCCCTCGCCGCGCAGCCGGTGCTCGCCGGGCTGCTCGTCGACGCCTACCTCGGTGCGCTCGACCGCGGCGACGAGTTCCACCGCGAGCTGGTGCGCACCGCCCGCACCTACCTCGACCACGGTCAGCGGGTCGACCAGACCGCGGCCGCCCTGCACGTGCACCCCAACACGGTCCGGTACCGGTTGGGTCGGCTGACCCACCTGACCGGCCTACCGCTCGAGCCCGGCGAGGGCGCCACCGTCCTGCGCACCCTGTGCTGGTGGTGGGCCCTGCACACCTGGGCCGACGGGAGCTCGGCGACACCGGGCACGTAGGGTCCGACCGTGGAACATCGTGTGCTCGGCCGCACCGGCCGTGAGGTCTCCGTCGTCGGGCTCGGCTGCTGGCAGCTGGGGGCCGACTGGGGCAGGGTCGACGAGGCGGACGCCTTGGCCGTGCTGCATGCCGCGGTCGACTCCGGGGTCACCTTCCTCGACACCGCCGACGTCTACGGGGACGGGCGCAGCGAGCGGCTGATCGGCCGCTTCCTCGCCGAGCGCCCGGACGCCGGGGTGGTCGTGGCGACCAAGTGCGGTCGGCGCGCCGACCCGCACGTGCCGGAGGCCTTCACCCGGGAGAACCTGCGCGCCTGGACCGACCGCAGCCGGGCCAACCTCGGCGTCGACCGGCTCGACCTGGTCCAGCTGCACTGCCCGCCCACGCCGGTGTTCTCGACCGACGAGGTGTTCGACGCGCTCGACGAGCTGGTCGACGAGGGTGCCCTGGCCGCCTACGGCGTGTCGGTGGAGACCTGTGCCGAGGCGCTGACCGCGATCGCCCGGCCCGGCGTCGCGAGCGTGCAGATCATCCTCAACGTGTTCCGCCGCAAGCCGCTGGAGCGGGTGCTGCCGGCGGCCCAGCAGGCCGGCGTCGGCATCATCGCGCGGGTTCCGCTGGCCAGCGGGCTGCTGTCCGGGCGCTACGACGAGAACACCACGTTCGGCGCCGACGACCACCGCACCTACAACCGGCACGGGGAGGCGTTCGACGTCGGCGAGACCTTCTCCGGGGTTCCGTTCGAGGTCGGTGTCTCCGCGGCCCGCGAGGTGACCGGCCTCGCCGGCGAGGCCGGGACCGCCGCCCTGGCCCTGCGCTGGGTGCTCGACCAGCCCGGCGTGAGCGTGGTCATCCCCGGCGCCCGCGACGCCGGGCAGGCCAGGGCCAACGCGGCAGCCGCCGACCTGGCTCCGCTGTCGGCCCAGACCCAGGCCGCGTTGCGCCGCCTCTACGACGAGCGGATCCGGGAACACGTCCACGACCGGTGGTGAACGGTTCAGCGCGGCGGTGGTTACGCACTGAAAAAGATAAGTAGCGCACAGCAATTGACGCTGAACCGGTTCGGTGTTTGAGTCGGTGACGTCGCCCCGTCGCGTCATCGTCGCCGCCGGTGGAGGTGCGCTCGATGCGTTGTCCCACACGCCTTTCCCTTGCCGTGGGAGCCGCCCTGACCCTCCTTGGCGGTGTCCTGGCGGCGGCCCCGCCGGCCGTGTCCGCTCCCGTCGCTGCGGGAGCGTCCGCCGAGACGCTCGCGCCGACCCCGCCGATGGGGTTCAACAACTGGAACGCGTTCGGCTGCGACGTCAGCGAGGCGCTGATCAGGGAGACCGCGGACGTGCTGGTCTCCTCCGGGCTCGCCGAGCTGGGCTATGAGTACGTCAACATCGACGACTGTTGGTCGATGCGCGAGCGGGGCCCGGACGGGCGGCTGGTGCCCGACCCGGTCAAGTTTCCCAACGGGATCGCCGGACTCGCCGACTACGTCCACGGCAAGGGCCTCAAGCTCGGCATCTACGGCGACGCCGGCACCAGGACCTGCGCCGGCTACCCCGGCAGCCTCGGCAAGGAGGACATCGACGCGCAGACCTGGGCGGACTGGGGTGTCGACTACCTGAAGTACGACAACTGCCACAACCAGTCCGACGGTTCGCAGGCGGACTTCGTCCGCCGCTACACGGCCATGCGCGAGGCCCTGGACCGCACCGGTCGCCCGATCGTCTACGCGATCTGCGAGTGGGGTCAGTCCCGGCCATGGGAGTGGGCGCACGACGTGGGCGACCTGTGGCGGACCACCGGCGACATCAGCGACAACTGGCCGAGCCTGCGCTCGATCATCGCCCAGAACGCACCGCTGCATCCCTATGCCGGGCCGGGGAACTGGAACGACCCGGACATGCTGGAGATCGGCAACGGGGGGATGACCGCCACCGAGTACCGGACCCACCTGAGCATGTGGGCGATGATGGCCGCGCCGCTGCTCATCGGAACCGACCTGCGCACGGCGAGTCCCGATACCCTGGCGATCCTGGGCAACCGGGAGGTCGTCGCGATCGACCAGGACCGGCTCGGCGTTCAGGCCGCCGTGCTCGAGGACCGGGACGGGCTCATGGTCCTGGACAAGCCGCTGGCCGACGGGGACCGGGCGATAGCGCTGTACAACTCGACCGACGCGCTGGCCACCGTGGACGTCGAGGCCTCGGCGACGGGCCTGCCCGCGGCGGGCGCCTACCAGCTGCGGGACGTGTGGACCGGACAGGTTCGGCAGGCCGGGACGACGATCTCGGCCGCGGTGCCGGCGCACGGCACCGTCGTGTACCGGGTGCGCGCCCTCGACGACCCCGGGTCGACCGCGCCGCTGGTGACCGCGGGTGCGGCGCTGGGCACGCTGGTCCCCGGCGCCGAGGGCGGCACGCTCACCACGACCGCGACCAACCGCGGCGCCGGCCCGATCCACCACGTCGAGGTCTCCGTGCGGGCGCCCCAGGGCTGGTCGGTGGTAACCACCTCGCCCGCCGACCAGTCCGAGCTGGCGCCGGACGCGTCGCTGTCGACGACCTGGACGGTCACCGCGCCCGAGGGCACGGCGGCCGGGGCCCACCCGATCACCGTCACCGCCGACTACATGTGGGGACCGCACCACACCCCGGGCTCGACCACGAGTGAGCTGGTGACCACGGTGGTCACGGCGCCGCCGGACGGCCGGCGCCACCTCGGCACCCTCGAGCCGGTCCGCGCCGCGGGCGCGCGGGGTCCGGTGGAGGTCGACCTGAGCGTCGGCGGCGCGGCGGAGGGGGATGGCTCGCTGATCACCATCGGCGGCCGCGTCCACACCCGAGGGCTCGGTACCGCGGCCCCCAGCGAGATCGTCTACTACCTCGGCGGGCGGTGCTCCTCGCTCACCACCGACGTCGGCCTCGACGACGCGGCCACGGCCGCGGTGCCGGCCGCGTTCACGGTGCTCGCCGACGACGAGGTGGTGGCCTCGGCCGAGAACGTGCTCGCCGGACAGGCCCCGCGGACGTTGGTGGCCGACCTCACCGGGGCGACCTGGCTGCGCCTGGTGGCCACCGGTAGTGGCCCGGCGCCGGACGGCACCGTCGTCAACGACAGCGCCGACTGGGCAGCGCCGGTCCTGACCTGTGGCGACGTTTCCCCGGACGACCCCGTACTGCCCGTCGAGCGGACCCTGGTCTCGTTCGAGTCGGGCACCGAGGACTGGACGATCGCCAACCCCGGGGACGGGGGCACGATGGCCAGGTCCAGCGCCTTCCACACCGACGGCGAGTACGGGCTGCAGGTGGACACGCCGCTGTCGGGCAACTGGTTCGGCCGGGTGCTGCCCGAGCCGCTGGACCTGTCGGGCTTCTCCGCCCTGCGGTTCGACGTCCGGGGCGGCGCGACCAGCGGCACCACCGGGGAGATCGCCGTGCAGGTGGGACCCGACCTGAGCTGGTGCCAGGGCGGGCGTTGGGCGTGGACCGGCGCCGGGGCCAGCCGCACCGTCTCGGCGGCGTTCGCCGAGATCGAGTGCCCGGCCGGGGTGCAGCTCGACCTCACCCAGATCCGTGCCCTGTGGGTGTTCCTCAACGGCGGCGACCGCGTCCACATCGACAACGTCCGCGCCGCCGAGGAGTGAACGCCCGAGGCTCACCGACCGGCTAGGGCGCGTCCGCACAGTCCCGGTCGATGGGCTTCGTGATCCAGGTCGTCGCTGGCAAGGCGGAGGGCAGGCCTCGTACCGGGTCGTACTTGGCCTGTCCGACAACGCCGCCAGCGGCGGGCTGGGCGCGAAGACCGCGACCGCGGGCTGTGGGGACGTGCCCTAGGACCGTTGGGCTAATGTTGTGGGCTACAAGGTTCCGCGTGTTGAGCAGCCAGCGTCGACGGGTCCCGATATCCCTGTTTCTCGGCGCATGGGAGTGCGGCTTGAGCGAAGCGACCGGACAGCTTGCCGGGCAGTTCGTGGCCTTGACCAGATCCTTGTTGGACTCGGGCTCAGTGGGGGACGTGTTGGAACGGGTGGTGTACGCCACCCGTGAGATAGTTCCCGGTGCGGATCTGGTGAGCGTCACGCTGCGCAGCGAGGACGGTGCCTTCCACACCCCGGTGGAGACCGACCAGGTGGCGAGCGACCTCGACCAACTGCAGTACCGCTTCGGCGAGGGCGCGTGCGTGGAGGCGGCGCGCCCGGCGGGGCCCGCCATGGCGGCCAGCGACGACCTCGGCGAGGACCCCCGGTGGCCGCGGTTCGGTCCGGCCGCCGCGGCGCTCGGCTTCCGTTCGCTGGTGTCCACGGCGTTGCTCCCGGAGGCGACGAGCCCACAGCTCTCCGGCGCGCTCAACGTCTACTCGCGACGCCCCCGGGGGATCCCGCAGCAGGACCGGGACGTGCTGCTGCTCCTGGCCACCCACGCGTCCCTCGCGGTGGCCACCACCCAGGCCGTGACCAAGGGGGAGCTGCGCGAGGCGCAGCTGCGGGAGGCGCTCGACAGCCGCGACGCCATCGGGCAGGCCAAGGGCATCCTGATGGCCCGGCGCGGGGTCAGCCCGGAGGAGGCGTTCGACCTGCTGCGCCGGACCTCCCAGGAGCTGAACGTCAAGCTGCGCGAGGTCGCGGAGTCGGTGACCGCCAGCCTCGACTGAGCGGCTCGGTAAGGTGCGCCGGTGCGCGCGCTCGCCTTGTTCCCGGCCGCCGTGGTCGCCTTCCTGCTGCTCGCCACCGTGCTGCGGATGGCCGACGTGCTGGTGGGCTCGCCGGACGCGACGAGGACGGGCACCGCGACGGTGACCTCGTGCGCCGAGTACGGGCCGGTCGGCCGGTGGGGCCTTGGTGTCTCGTTCGGCTGTAGCGCGGAGGTGCGCTGGACCGGCGGCGGGACCGAACGCGTGGTGTTCCCGCCCGGACAGCTCGCCCCGGACGAGCGGGACGTCCCGGTGTTCGAGTCCGGCCGGGAACCGGGGCGCAACGACAGCGCCCGCTGGTTCCTCGCCGGGCACGTCGCGGCCGTGGCAATGGCCCTGCTGACCCTGTGGTTCACCCTCGGGGCGCTCGGCTCGCTCGTGCGGGTACGTCCCGCCCGGCGGGGCGAACGCCCGGACCCCTGGCCGGTGACCGGGGCGGAGGTCGCCGCCACCCCGGTGACCCGGCGGGTGCGGCGGCTGCGGCTGTTCGCCTGGGCCGGTCTGGGCGCCGGGCTGCTCGAGGTCCTCGCGTCGGTCCCGCTGTTCGACGCGCCGCGGCGGCTCAGCGCGTTCGTCTCGCCGTGGCCCGAGCTCGAGCGGGCGTGGCTGGTCGCCCCGCCCGCTGGCCTGGTCACCGGGGTGGGGGCCGGGTTCGCCGTGCTGGCCGGGCTGGTCGCGTCGGCCGTGCACCGCGATGCCGCACGGGTCCTGCGCCACGGACAGCCCTACCTGGAGGCCAGGCGGCCGAGGACGGGCGGCACGAGCTGGGTTCCGGCCGCCGTGGTGGCGGCGCTGGCCGGCTGGGCCGTGGTGAGCGCGGTCCGGGCCCTCCCGGCCGACGCCCCGGCATACGTGGTGCTGGCCGGCGCCCGGGACGCACTGTTCCTGGTGGCGCTGCTGGTGATCATGCTTCGAACACGGCAGTCCGCGCAGGGGATGGTCGACCAGCTGATGGCCGAGCGGGGAACCGCCCGTCCGGTTCCTCCGTCTAACGGGACATGAACGGGGACCTGGGGCCCGGCGAGCGCCGTTTGGCCGACTACATGCGCCGGGTGGGGGAGATCCAGCAACGGGCCGAGGAGACCCAGACGCGGCTCAAGCAGCTGCGGGCCCAGGTGTCCAGCCCGGATCGGTCGGTCTCGGTGGAGATGGCGCCGGGTGGCCGGCTGGAGCGGCTGAGCCTGACCCCCCAGGCCATGCAGTACGGCCCCAACCAGCTCGCCGAGCTGATCACCGAGACGATCCGCACGGCGCAGACCGCGGTCGCCGAGCAGATGCAGGAGACCCTGCACCCACTGATCGGCGATTCCTCGGCGATGGACTTCCTCCGCGACCAGATCACCGTCGCCGCCCGGGAGGAGCCCGAGGATCCGGCCGCGGATCCGGCCGCGGAGGCGCCGCCGGGGCCGGAGTCCCCCCTGCGCCACGAGCCGCCGCCCGCGGGTCCGCCGACGCCGCGGCCGCGGCGGGCCGACACCGACGACGATCCGGACGAGCCGTTCGACTCCGTGTGGAGGGGATGAGATGAGCTTCGAGATGGTGCCCGCCGACGTCATCGCGCACGCCGGCGCGGTGGAAGGGCTGGCCGGTGAGCTCACCAAGGCCGGTGAGCGGGGTGCGGGGGTCGACCTGGGGATCGAGACCTACGGCGTCATCGGCCAGGCGTTCAGCGGGCACGCCCGCACGTCGATCGCCAACATGGGCGACCTGATCGCCGAGCTGGCGTCGGCACTGCCGGACATCGCCGACGCGCTGCGTGACTGCGCGGACTCGACCCGGGAGACCGACGAGCACCACGCGACCCTGTTCGACCAGGCGCTGAAGGGGGAGTAGTGGGACTCGAGGTCACCGCCGACAACGCGACCGACGGCGCGCGGATCGTCGACACGGTCTGGAAGTGCGCGCAGGACTTCAACAACCCCAGCGACTGGGCGTTCGACGGTGTCGCGCTCGGGCTGGACGTGCTCGGCTTCGTCTCCAACCCGCTTGGCACGCTGGTCGGGGCCGGCATCGGCTGGCTGATCGAGCACGTCTCGTTTCTCAAGGAACCGCTCGACGACCTCGCCGGCGACCCGGGCGCGATCAACGTCGTGGCCGCGACCTGGGGTGAGGTGGCCAAGGCCTGCGGCAAGGTCGGCAACGACTACGCCCAGATGGCCACCAGCCAGACCGCGACCTGGAAGGGCGAGTCCGGCGACGCCTACCGCCAGGCCGCGGCCCAGGTCGCCGAGCAGATCAAGGCGCTGGAGGGGGCCGCGGAGGCGGTGTCGACCGGCATCCGGGGCTCCGGCATCCTGGTCGCCTCGGTTCGCGGGATCATCCGGGACATCGTCGCCGACGTCGTGGCCGAGTTCATCATCGCCGCGGTCACCGCGCTGGCCACGAGCTGGGCCAGCTTCGGTGCCTCGGTCGCCGCCTTCACCGGCTGGGCGGTGGCCAGGGGGGCCGCGACCGCCCTCAAGATCGCCGGCAAGATCCGCAAGCTGCTGATGAAGCTCTCGCTGGCCATCCGCAAGTTCGACAACCTGAAGGGGGCCTCGGACGCACTGGCCAAGGCGTCGCTCGCAATCGGCAAGAAGGCCAGCAAGGCCGGCCAGGCGATCGGCGCCAACCGGCCCGCGCTGAACCAGATCGAGAACGGGATCGCCAGCGCCAACAACGCGATCCGCGGCCGCCTCACCTTCGGCAACAGCAACCTGGAGAACCTCGCCCAACAGGCCGACAACATCATGGCCCCGCGTGGCCGCGACGGGTTCGCCGACACGGTCAAGCCGGCCTCGCTCGGTCGCACCGGCGCCGCCGAGGCCTTCAAGGAAGGCGCCAACTGGGACGAGAGCTACGAGCAGGCCCAGCAGGAGGTCGCCGAGCAGAAGTAGCGGCGGCCCGACCGGTCAGCCGCAGGGGGACTCGGTGAAGTGGAGGTGCTGGGAGCGACCGCCGGAGCTCTCGGTGTTGCCCTCGCAGTCGATCGACAGGAAGCCGACGAAGGTCGTGTGCGCGGGGTCGGCGTACCACTGGTAGAGGCAGTTGTACCCGGAGCGGCACTTCGGGATGGCCTGCACCGAGGTGGCGGGCAGGATCGCGGTGAAGCCGAGTACCGCGGCGCCGACGAGGGCGATTCTGCGGACCATGGAGCGCACCCCTTCCACTGGTTACCCTGAGTACATCGATCGTGACATCGGCGCGGGTCCGGTCGGCACCACCGATTGGCCGGACCGCCTGCGGCCGGGATGACCAGCGCCCGGTTGGATCGCGCAGGTTCGACCGGGCGAGGACGGGTACACGCGGGGCATGAACCTGCGGAAGATCCTGCGTGCCGCCGAGTCGGTCAAGGCCGTCGACGGCCCGGCCGGCGCCCTGGCCGGCACCGTCCGGCGGGTCCTGCGCGACAGCAAGCTGGACGGGCTGCTGCGCGGGTCCTGGCTTGGCCACCCGGTGCACCCGCTGCTGGTGACGCTGCCGATCGGCGCGTGGCTGAGCGCCGCCGCCTTCGACGCCGTCGGTCGCCGGGAGCCCGCGCGGCAGCTCGTCGCCCTCGGTCTCGCCGCGGTGCCGCCCACCGCCGTGGCGGGGCTCGCGGACTTCGGCGAGCTGACCGCGGACCAGCGGCGCGTCGGCCTGCTGCACCTGGCCGCGAACACGGCCGCGAGCGGGCTGTTCGCCGGTTCCTACGTGTGCCGGCGTCAGGGCCACCACACCGCCGGTGCGGTGTGGAGCACGCTCGGGCTGCTCGTCCTCAGCGCGGGCGGTGCTCTCGGCGGACACCTGTCCTACGCCCAGGGCGCCGGCGTGCACCGGTGGGAAGCGCCGACCAGCACCGACCAGGCGTAGCGGCGTGGTCGCTGCCACACCGCGACGCGGGATCGACCGTGTCGTCGCCCGTCTGGCCGAGGTCGGCGCCCGGCTTCGCCGCGACCGCCTCCTCCACCCGGACGGTGCGGTGTTCGAAGCGACGTTCACCGTGCTCGCTGGCCCGCCCACCGGCGCGCCGCTGCTCGACCGGCCCGGGCCGCGCCGCGCGCTGGTGCGCCTGTCCAAGGCGACCTCGACCCCACGGGCCTGGCCCGACGTTCTCGGGCTCGCCGTTCGGGTGTTCGACGACGAGGGGCAGTTGGACCTCGCCCTGTCCACGACCGGGCAGGCGGTGGTCCTGCGTCACCTGCTCGTGCCGCGGCGGAACTTCGCCACGGCCACCTTCGGCTCGCTGCTGCCCTACCGGGTCGGCGACAGCACGTGTGTCCTCGCGGCCGTCGGTCGCGGTCCCCACCCCGGCCTGCCGGCCCGGATGGCGACCCTCCCAGGCGCGGTGGCGGCCCGGCCGCTGACCATGGAGGTGCTCCTCGCCCCGGTCACCGGGCCGTGGCGGCAGGTCGCCCTGCTCGAGCTCGGCGAGCCGAGCCGGGAGGACCCGCGGTTCGATGTGGTCGGCAACACCGTTCGCGGGATCGCCCCGGCGGGCTGGCTCAACCGGCTGCGCGACCCGATCTACCGCGGTTCCCGCCGCGGAGCACCGCACCCGGCGAACGGGGGAGCCCCGGGGAGTATCACCGACGCGCGCGGGTAGCCACCGGAATGGCTGCCGAGCTCTCGTTCATCGGAACCGCGACCACCCTGCTGCGGCTGGGCCGGTTCACCGTGCTCACCGACCCCAACTTCATGCACCAGGGTCAGTGGTCCTACTTCGGGCAGGGGCTGTTCTCCCGCCGCCGCACGGAGCCGGCGATGAGACCGGCCGACCTTCCCCCGCTCACCGCGGTCGTGCTCTCGCACCTGCACGGAGACCACTTCGACCGGGTCGCGCGGCGGGAGCTGGACCGCGACGTGCCGATCGTGACCACCCAGCACGCCGCGCGGGCGCTGTCCCGTGGCGGCTTCCGGGAGTCCCTCGGACTGAGCACGTGGGCGACCGAGACCTTCAGCGACGGCGAGGAGAGCCTTCGGGTGACGGCCGTGCCGGCGCGGCACACGGCGGGCCCGCTCAACACGCTCCTGCCCGAGGTGATGGGCAGCGTCCTGGAGTACCGCGCCGCGCCCGACGCCACGCTGCTGCGGATCTACGTCAGCGGGGACACGATCATGCACGCCGACCTCACCCTGGTCCGCGAGCGGTTCCCGGTTCTGGACCTCGCCGTGGTGCACCTCGGGGGGACCCGGGTGCTGGGCATGCTGCTGTCGATGGACGAGAAGCAGGGCGTGGACCTCATCGAGCTGCTCGGCCCGTCCACCGCGGTGCCCGTGCACTACGACGACTACGGCCTGTTCCACTCGCCGATCTCCAACTTCCTCGTCGAGGTCGACCGCCGCAGGCCGGCGGCGCGGGTGCGGCTCCTGCACCGCGGCGAGACACTCAAGATCGAATAAGAACACGTTCTTGTGCTCGACCCCGGACCGGCGGAAGCTGGGACGATGGACCTCGTCGCCCTGGAAGAGATCAAGCGCCTCAAGTACCGCTACCTCCGCTGCGTCGACACCAAGAACTGGGTCGAGCTGGCCGACGTGCTGGCCACCGACGCCACCGCCGCCTACGGCACGGCCGCGTACGGCGAGCCGCTCGTGTTCACCGGGCGGGACGCCATTCTGGACTTCCTGCGGGACAAGCTCGGCCCCGACATGATCACTGTGCACAGCGCGGGCCAGCCGGAGATCGACATTGCCGGCGACGAGGCGAGCGGCCGGTGGCGCTTCGAGGACACGGTGATCGCGACCGCGCACCGCGTCGTGATCGCCGGCGCCGCGTTCTACGAGGACCGCTACCGCCGTGGCGAGGACGGCCGCTGGCGCATCAGCCACACCGGCTACCAACGCACCTACGAGGCGATGCTCTCGCTGGAGGACCTGCCCAGCTTCCGTCTCACCGCGAACCGCTGGGCGAGTGCCCCGGCAGCCGCCGCGGAAGGCTGACCTTTCGCCGCGGCGGGCCGCCGACGTCCTCAGGCGAGGGCGGTGACCGTGGCGTGCGGGCCTGAGCGGGGGCGCATGTCGGCCAGGCCGACGGGTCTGGCGTCGACCGCGTCGAGGGTGAGCGTGGTGCGGCGGAGGAGCTGCTCGACGATCACGGTCAGCTCGGCGACCGCGAACCCCGCGCCGAGGCAGCGGTGCGGCCCGCCGCCGAAGGGGAGGTACTCGTGGCGGCCCGGCTTGCGGTACGCGGGCCCTTCCGGGTCCCAGCGGTGCGGGTCGAAGCGGTGCGGGTCGGGCCAGAGCTCGGCTGTCCGGTGGGTGACGTACGGGCTGATCAGCACGCGGTTGCCGGGCGGGATGCGCAGGCCCTGGTAGGTGAACGGCTTGACCACGACCCTGGGCAGCAGCGCCACCGGCGGGTGCATGCGCAGCGACTCGGAGACCACGCCGTCGAGGTAGCGCCAGCCGGAGCCGGGCACGCTGTCGGCGGACCGGCGCCAGACCTCCCGGTCGGCGAGCAGTGCGTTGGCGACCCAGCTCATCGCGGCGCTGCTGGTGACGTAGCTCGCCGCGGTCACGCTGATCACCTGGTCGATGATCTCGGTCTCGGTGAGGTCGGACCTGGCCAGCAGGAGGCTGAGCACGTCACCGGCCTCCTCGGGGCAGCCGCGGCGGTGGGCGACCTCGGCGACCACCCGTTCCGCCACCTCCCGCCGCGCCGACACCGCGCGCCGCCAGGACGGCATCCCGAGGCGTTGCAGGCTCTGCACCGGCTGGGGACGGTCCACGACGACCAGCGCGCGGTCGATCAGGGCGCCGAGCCACGCCTCGTCGGCGGTGAGCCGGGGGCCGAACAGGGTGGCGATCGTGCCGCGCCGCACCATCTTGCGGATCTCGACCGACATGTCGAGGCGTTGGCCCGGGCGCCACTCGTCGATGACCGAGTCCGCGGCCGCGCGCATCTGGTCGGTGTACCCGGTCACCTCGCCGTGGGCGAACTTGGGCACGAGGACCTGGCGGCGCCGCCGGTGCTGTTCGCCGTCGCTGAGCAGCAGCGCCGTGCCGCCGTTGACGACCATCAGCGCCTCGAACGACTTCCCCCAGCTGAACAGCTCGGAGTTGGACAGCACGAAGTCGTTGGCCTGCGGGCCGAGCAGGAACACGTACCGCATCCGGCCGGCGCCCAGCGTGGAGACCGTCCCGAACCGCTGCGGCAGGTTCAACAGTGCCTGGTGCGGGGTGCGCGTCAGCTCGACCAGCGTCCGCAGCTGTCCGCCGGGCTTACCCTTTCGGCTGCTCACCAGGCGATGCAACGGCAGCCCCGCGGCGGCGGGCAATCTCGCCCGATTGAGATCCACATTGCGGCCCGAGGCGGGCTCGAGTCCGCACCACCTTGGTGACGCACGCATAGTCGGCCCGCGCGCGGGTAGACGGTGCCATGACGAAGCGGACATCTCGCCCGGCGTTGGTCAAACACTCGGCGGTGCTCGGCACCTACTCGGCGGTGCTGGGCCTGCTGACCGCGGTCGGGCGGGCGAAGGGGGTGCGGCTGCCGGAGCGGTTCAGCGTGCAGGACACCGTCCTGCTCGGCACGGCGACGCACAAGGCGAGCCGGTTGCTGAGCAAGCAGGAGGTGACCAGCCCGCTCCGGGCGCCGTTCACCTCGCGCGAGGAGGCGACGGGGGCGTCGGAGGTCAACGAGTCGGCGCGGGGCGAGGGAGTTCGCCACACGATCGGCGAACTGCTCACCTGCCCGTTCTGCCTCGGCGTCTGGGTGGCGAGCGGGTTCACCGCCGGCATGGTCGTGGCCCCGCGGGTCACCCGCCTGGTGACCACCGCGCTCACCGCTGTCGCGACCTCCGACCTGCTCCAGTTCGTCTACGACGGCGCGAAGCACCGCGCGCACCAGGCCGCGGAGGAGTGAGCACCACCCGCCGACACGCCACGGCCGCGGTCGACGACTGCCGACCGCGGCCGCGGGTGGAGGGGGTTCAGAAGCAGGTGCAGTCCCCGGCGCCGGGGTCGCTGCCGTAGCCGCCGGCGTCCGTCGAGCCGCCGTAGCCGGCGCCGGTGCCGTTGTCTGGGGTGCCGCTGTCGGTCGAGCCGCTGTCGGTCGAGCCGCTGTAGCCGGCGCCGCCTTCGGGACCGTCGCCGACGTCGGTGCTCGCGGGGTCGGTGTCGTTCTGATTGGGCGTGGAGTCCGCGGCACCGCTCAGGCCGTCGCCGTCGGCGTCGGCGTCGGCGGAGTGGGCGCCGCCGGTCCCGTTGTCCGTGGACTGCCCGCCGGTGGTGCCGCTGTCGGCGTTACCGCCGAGCCCCGAGTCGGTGCCGCCGCTGTCGGTGGAGCCGCTGTTGTCGGTGGAGCCCGAGTCGGCCGAGCCGCCGGTGTCGGTGGAGCCGCTGTTGTCGGTGGAGCCCGAGTCGGCCGAGCCGCCGGTGTCGGTGGAGGCGCCGGTGTCGGTGGAGGCGCCGGTGTCGGTGGAGGCGCCGGTGTTGGTGTTGCCGTTGTTGGTGTTGCCTGAGTCGGTGCTGCCACCGGCGTTGGTGGAGGCACCGCTGTTGGTGGAGGCACCGCTGTTGCCGGAGCCGCTGTTGGTGGAGCCGCTGTTGCCGGAGCCGTCGGTGTCGGTGCCCAGCGAGTAGCCGCCGCCGGTCGAGCCGTTGTCGCCGGCGCCGCCTTCGGGTGCGGCTGCGCTGTAGTCGGCACCGCTCTCCGGGCCGTCACCCAGGTCGCTGCTGGCGGGGTCGGTGTCGTTCTGGTTCCAGGTGGGGTCCTGCTGGTCGGGGCGGCCGTCCTGGTCGAAGTCGGCGGCGGGGTCGTCGCTCGCCGGCGGGCTGGCGGGGGGCGGGTTCTGCACCCGGTCACTGCCGTAGCCCTCGCCGCCCTCGGGGCCGTCGCCCACGTCGTCGCTGGCGGGGTCGGTGTCGTTCTGGTTCCAGGTGGGCTCCTCCGCGTCGGGGCGGCCGTCGTGGTCGCGGTCGGGCAGTGCCGCACGGCGGGCGGCCTCGGCCGCGGCCGCGGCGTCGTCGGCCCGCTGCTGCGCCTCCCGCCGCACGGCCTCCGGGCGGTTCTGCGCCATCCAGCTCTCCGTGCGCTGCCGTTGCGCGTCGCGCTCCCTGGCGTAGCCCTCCCTGGCGGCGTCGACCTCCTCCTGCGTCGGCGGCGGCAGGGGTGCCGGCAGGAACTCCCTGTCCACGCTCACCCCCGCACCCCAGTCGAACCAGGACTCGTTCGGCTTCGGCGACGTGGGGGCCGGGCCCTTCACCTCGGGCTGGCCGGCCTCCTCGGTCGGATCGGCCGGCTGCGTGGTCTCCACGCTCCCACCACCGGGCAGCGGCGTGCCGGTGGTGACGCCGTCGGGCAGGTCGAGGTGCCACGAGCCGTCCGCGCGTCGCTCGACGGTCACCTCCATCTCGTAGCTGCGCCCGTCCGGCGTGGTCACCGTGCCCTTGGCCCGGTAGCTCCCGCTCACCGAGAGATCGGGGGAGATGTTGAGGGTGAACTTGGAGGAGAGCTCTCCGTGCCGACCCAGCCGGGCATTCGCGTTCGCCTCGGCGTTGAGCCCGTCGGGCTTCGGCGTGATCCCGGTGAACTGCGGCGCCCCGGGCCTGCCGACGCGCACGCCGCCGCTGGTCACCCAGCTGCCCTTGTTCGCGTCGTAGCCCAGCGTCCCGGTCACCGACGCCCCCGGCCGCACCGGCACCGCACCGGAGACGCCGACACCGCGGGTCGGCGGGGCGGCCTCCCAGAACTGGTGTCCCCGCTGCTTCATCTCGGTGACGATCTCCTGCGTGCGCAGCGAGTCCTTGCCGCTGACCCGTCCCAGCTCGGCGCCGAGCTCGGCGTCGGTCATCGAGCGAACGTCGGTGGCCGGCGCCGGTCGCGACTCGGCGGGGACCTCCGCGGTCGGCACCGGGTCCGCCGCCGCCACCCCGGTGGCGAAGCCCATGCCGACCGTGGTCAGCGCGGCACCGAGCAGCACCTTCCTGGTCAACCCGAGCGGGTGCCCGGTCCGTTCTTCCGGATTTCCCATCACATCTCTCCCGTCCCCGTGCGGCGAGCCTCGGCTGGCAGGTCATGAGTAGCCGAAGATTTCTCGCATCAACCGCCTCCGGGCGGCGCATTCTCGCTCCGCCGAACGTCTCCCCCCGAACGTCGGGGTTGTACCGCCGTCGAGCGGGAACACTGCCGCGAGCAGTCACGACAAGAGGGGATCAACATGGCCGACGACCAGTACACGCAGCGCGACCCACGGGACCAGTACCCGCGCCCGGACGAGCAGCGTGGACAGGAGCAGGGGCATCCGGGAACCGGGAGCGCGATGACGCCCGAGCCCGACTACGGCGAGAAGACCTACCGCGGCAGCGACCGCCTCGCCGACCGCAAGGCGATCATCACCGGCGGCGACTCCGGCATCGGCCGGGCGGTCGCCCTCGCGTTCGCCCGCGAGGGCGCGGACGTGCTGCTGTCCTACCTCGAGGAGGAGCAGGAGGACGCCGAGCGCACCGCGCAGCTGGTCCGGGACGCGGGCCGCACCGCCGTGCTGGTTCCCGGCGACCTGCGCGACGAGCAGCACTGTGGACACATCGTCGAGCGGGCGGTGGCGGAGTTCGGCCGGATCGACGTCCTGGTGAACAACGCCGCTTACCAGATGTCGCAGGACGAGGGGCTGCTCGGCATCAGCACCGAGCAGTTGGACCGCGTCTTCAAGACCAACATCTACGCCATGTTCTGGCTGTGCAAGGCGGCCGTCCCGCACATGCGCCCGGGCTCGAGCATCATCACCACCTCCTCGATCCAGGCGTTCCAGCCCTCGCCCGAGCTGATGGACTACGCCTCGACCAAGGCCGCCATCGTGAACTTCAGCAAGGCCCTGTCGGCGGACCTGGTGGGCAAGGGCATACGGGTGAACTCGGTCGCCCCGGGTCCAGTGTGGACGCCGCTGATCCCGGCGACGATGCCCAAGGAGAAGGTCGAGTCGTTCGGTGGCCAGGTGCCGCTCGGGCGGGCCGCGCAGCCGGCCGAGCTCGCTCCGCCCTACGTGTTCTTCGCCTCGCAGGAGTCGAGCTACATCACCGGCGAGGTGCTCGGCGTGACCGGCGGCCAGCTGCTGACCTGACGGGAGGGCATGTGAACGGGACACCGAGGTTAACCCTCACCGGCCCGGTGCTCGACGCCCCGAACGCCGCTGAGCTGGCCGACTTCTACCGGCGGCTGCTGGGCTGGGAGGCCGAGGAGGACGAGCCGGACTGGGTGACGCTGCGCTCGCCGGAGGGCGCCGCGCGGCTGTCGTTCCAGACCGAACCGGACTACGTGCGCCCGGTCTGGCCCACCGAGGACGGTGCCCAGCGGATGATGGCGCACCTGGACATCGAGGTGGACGACCTCGACGCCGCGCGCGAGCACGCGGTCCGCACGGGCGCCGTGGTCGCCGATTTCCAGCCGCAGGACCACGTTCGGGTCTGCCTCGACCCGGCCGGTCATCCCTTCTGCTTATGGCTGCGCGGGTGACGGCGCACCAACGGGGGATCGGCCCGATCGAGCCCGCCTGGTCCCCGGTGCGCCGGCTCGCGGTGCTGCGCGGGGGAGGGCTGGGCGACCTGCTGTTCGTCATGCCCGCCCTCGAGGCGCTCCGGGCGCGGTACGCGGAAGCCGAGATCGTGCTGCTCGGTGCGCCGGGCAACAGCCGGCTGCTGGCGGACCGGCCCGGGCCGGTGGACCGGGTCGTTCCGCTGCCGCCGGCGAAGGGGGTGCACGAGCCGCGCGGTCCCCGGGACGAGGGCGTCGAGGAGGCGGCCCGCCGTGAGTTCGTCGGTCGCGTCGGCGAGCCGCCCGACCTCGGGGTGCAGCTGCACGGGGGCGGCCGCTGGTCCAACCCGTTCCTGCTCGCACTCGGACCGAAGTGGACGGTGGGGGCGCGGACCGAGGACTCGGCGCTGCTCTCCCGGTGGCTGCCCTACCGGTACTACCAGAACGAGGTGATGCGGGCGCTCGAGATCGTCGGGCTCGCCGGCGCGCCGCCGGTGACCGTCGTACCGCGGATCGCGGTCACCGAGCGGGACCTGGCCGCCGCCGAGCCGGCACTGGCCGGGCTGCCGCGACCGCTGGTCGCCCTGCACCCGGGGGCGACCGACCCGCGACGGCGCTGGCCGGCCGAGCGGTTCGCCGAGGTCGCCGCGACGTTCGCCGGCCGGGGTGCCGGCGTCGTCGTGCTCGGCACCCCCGACGAACAGCAGGTCGTGGCCGAGGTGACCAGCCTGGCCCTGGCGCGTGCGCCCGAGGGCTCGGTACGCCCGCTGACCGACCTGAGCCTGCCCGGGCTCTGTGGGGTGTTGGCCCGGGCGGGCGTGCTGCTCGCCAACGACAGCGGTCCCCGCCACCTCGCCGAGGCGGTCGGCACGCCGACTGTCGGCGTCTTCTGGATGGGCAACGCGATCAACGCCGGCTCGCTCGGGCGGTACCACCACCGAGTGCTGATGTCCTGGACCGCGGCCTGCCCGGTCTGCGGCGTGGACTGCGTGCACGAGGAGGTCCCGCGCTGCCCCCACGACGTCTCCTTCGTCGCGGACGTGACGGTCGAGCAGGCCGCGCGCGAGGTGGGCGACCTGCTGCCCTGAGCCTCCTCTGAGCCTCCTCTGAGCCTCAGTCGAAGAAGCGGCCCAGCTCCTCCTGGCTCGGCCCGGCCGAGCCGGGAGGTAGCGGGGTCAGGTCCGCGAACACGCTCGCCCCGTCGCAGCCCGCGTGCCTGGCAGTCCACTTGAGATCGCTGTCGGGGCGGGCGCAGATGCCCTTGAACGTCTGCACGTCGAGCAGCCGGACGTGGGTCGGGTCGGCGACCGCGTTGACGTAGCGCCACCACGGCGAGAGCACGTGCAGCACGCCACCGGGGCGCAGCACGCGGTGGCACTCGTCGACCAGCGGCAGGAAGTCGACCAGGTGCTCGAGCACGTGCACGGCGAACACGCGGTCGACCGAGCCGTCCCGCAGCGGGATGCCCTGGCCCAGGTCGGCCAGCACGTTCACCGCGCCGGTGCGGCGCCGGTCGAACCCCACGTTGCCGGGGTACTGCTTGCTGCCCCCGCAGCCGATGTCTACGGCGACCGGGGCGCGCCCGTCGACCTCGATGCGGTCCCACACGGCGAGCACCCCGGCGAACTGCCCGACGAACTCCCGGACCAGGTCCACCTGCTCGGGTCCGGTCACGGCACCGGTGAGGTGCGCGACGCCGCCGCGGAACTCGGCCCGCACGTCGAGGTCGCGGGTGCGGTCGTCGTGGGCGAGCGCGTCGCGCACGACGCGGCTCAGGTGTGCGTCGATGCGCTCGTGGCGCTCGGGCGAGATCGGTTGGGCGGGTGAGAGCATCCGAGGTCCGTCCTGTTCGGGGGCGTGCCGTGTCGCCTGCATGGTTTCCGGTGAAGGCGATCTCGAAACCAGGCCGGGGTGGCTCCCGGAATTGTCGGAATTCCTCTACGGTAGTACCGACAATAGATCGTAATTTTCGGAACAAGTACCGGTCGAAAGGACACGGACATGCGTGGTCGACCGTTCCTCACCCTCCTCGCCGCGGTCGTCCTCACGGCCGGGGTGGCCCTGGCCGCGCAGGCGGTCCCGGGCCCGACCTCCCCCGCCCCGCCCGCCGCCGGCTCCCACGGCCGCGGGCACTGGGTGCACACCTGGACCTCGATGCCCCAGCTGACCGAGCCGGGCAACATGCCCCCGCCGCCGTTCACCCAGGACGGCCTGGTCATGGCCGACGCCACGCTCCGCCAGACCGTGCGCGTCTCGGTGGGCGGCGAGCGCCTGCGGCTGCGGCTGTCCAACGCCTTCGGCGGCAGCGCCCTGCCGGTCACCGCGGTCTCGGTCGCGCTGCCCGCCGGCGGGCAGGCGGGTGTCAGCGGGATCCAGGCCGGCACCGCCCGGCCGGTGACGTTCAGCGGGCGCGCGTCGACCGTCGTCCCGGTCGGTGCCCAGGTGGTGTCCGACCCGCTGGCCTTCTCCGTGCCGGCGCGGACCAACCTCACGGTCACGCTCTACCTGGCACGGGGACAGGCCTCGAACGAGATCACCTCCCACCCCGGCTCGCGGACGACCTCCCACCTGCTGGCCGGCAACCACGTCACCGCCGAGGACCTGCCCGGGGCGACCCCGACCGACCACTGGTACTTCCTCAGCGGAGTCGAGGTCTGGGACCGGCGACCGGCCAGGAAGGCCGTGGTCATGCTGGGCGACTCGCTGACCGACGGCCGCGGCTCGACGACCAACGGCAACGACCGGTGGCCCGACCAGCTGGTCGACCGGTTGCAGGCCGACCGTCGCACCGCCCACGTCGCCGTGCTGAACCAGGCCGCCGGCGGCAACCGGGTGCTCAACGACGGCCTCGGTCCGAACGCGCTCGCCCGGCTCGACCGCGACGTGTTCGCCCAGACCGGGGTCCGCTGGCTGCTCGTGTTCGAGGGCGTGAACGACCTCGGCACCGCCGAGCCGACCGAGGCAGCGCAGCGGCAGGTGGCGGCCGACCTGATCGCGGCGTACGAGCAGATCGTCGTGCGGGCCCACGCCCAGGACATCCCGGTCTTCGGCGCCACCCTGCTCCCGTTCGGCGGCCACACCGGCTACGACGACCCGGCCGGGCACCGCGCGGCGGCCAGGGAGACCGTGAACCGGTGGATCCGCACCAGCGGCAGGTTCGACGCGGTGATCGACTTCGACGCGGCGACCAGGGACCCGGCCGACCCCGGACGGCTCCTCCCGGCCCTCGATGTGGGCGACCACCTGCACCTCAACCCGAAGGGGTACCAGGTGCTGGCCGACACGGTCCCGGCGCGGCTGTTCCGCTGAGCACGGGGCCCGCCGGCAGCGGCTGCGCCGTTCGTCACGTTTGCGCCGGTCAGCCTCGGGTATTGCGTCTTGGTGGCGGACTTAGCGGCGGTTGTGTACGCGGCTGCCGGCACGGCGACGCTCGGGGCCGCGCTGCTGCCGCGGCTCCTCGGGCGGGCGCCGGTGTCGATGCCGATGGTGTTCCTCGGGGTGGGTGCCCTGGCATTCACGGTGATCGACCCCCTGCCCACGCCGGACCCCGTGCACAACGCCTCGTTCGTGCTGCACCTGACCGAGCTGTGCGTGATCATCTCGTTGATGGGCGCGGGGCTCGCGCTGAACCGCCCGGTGGGATGGCGGCGCTGGGGGACGACGTGGCGGCTGCTCGGGATCACCATGCCGCTCACCATCGTCGTCGTGGCGCTGTTGGGGTGGTGGCTGCTCGGGCTCGGACTCGCCGCGGCGGTCCTGCTCGCGGCCGCGCTCGCGCCGACCGACCCGGTGCTGGCGACCGAGGTGCAGGTGGCCGAGCCGGCCGAGCAACCCGAGTCCGACGAGGACGAGGTGCGGTTCGCGCTCACCTCCGAGGCCGGGCTCAACGACGGGCTCGCCTTCCCGTTCACCTACGCGGCCGTCGCGATGAGCCTGGTCGGCGTCGCCCCGGCGGGCTGGTTGCCGCACTGGCTCGCGGTGGACGTGGTCTGGCGCCTCGGTGCGGGTGTCCTGATTGGACTGCTGATCGGCTGGGGGCTGCGCAAGCTGTTCTTCGCCGCGCCCTCGGAGCGGTTCCGGCTGGCCGAGCACGCCGAGGGTTTCGTCGCGCTGGCGGCGACGTTCCTCGCCTACGGTGCGGCCGAGGCCGCCGAGGGTTACGGCTTCGTCGCGGTGTTCGTCTGCGCGTGCACGATCCGGGCCGGTGAGCGGGCCCACGGCTACCACCGGGTGCTGCACCAGTACGTCGAGCAGATCGAGCGGATGCTGACCGTGCTGGTGATCTTCCTGCTCGGCGGGGCCGCGGCCACCGGCCTGTTCGCCGGGACCAGTTGGCGCGACATCCTGGTGGCGGCGCTGATCCTGGTGGTCGTGCGTCCGGTCGCGAGCCTGCTGGGACTGGTCGGCGGCGGGGTCGGCCCCCGCGAGCGCACCGCGATCTCGGTGTTCGGCGTCCGCGGTGTCGGCTCGGTGTTCTACGTCGCCTACGGGGTCGGCGCCGGCGACTTCGCCGACGAGCAGACGATCTGGCGGATCGTCGGACTGGTGATAGTCGGCTCGGTCGTGCTGCACGGGATCACGGCCACCCCCGTCATGCGGCTGCTCGACCGGAAGCGGGAGGACCTGGCCGAGGAGAAGGACGCGGACCGCCCGGCCGACGTCACGCTCTGAGCCGTTCGCGACCGTCCTCCCGACGCGGGCGGGGGACGGGATAGTCCACGCGCCGTCCGCAATTGTCCACGGATTCCTGCCTAACGTGTCCCTCGGTGCGACAAGTGTCCCCAGGTCAGCGCCGACAGAAGGGGCGATGGGTCATGGCGGTCGGCGAGGTGGGGACGCGACCCCGTGAGCGTGTTCGCGGCCGGGGGTCGCGGACGCCGTACCTGCTCATCGCACCCGCGGTGCTCGCGATGCTGGCGTTCCTGGTCTACCCGATGGCCAGCGTCGTCTACTACAGCCTGCAGCACTACAACATCAGCAAGCCGTGGGAGAACGGGTTCGCCGGGCTGGACAACTTCACCCGGATGCTCACGGCGGACCCGCTGTTCTGGCAGAGCCTCGGGTTCACCGCGCGGTGGGTCCTCGTCGAGGTCTCGCTGCAGCTGGTGCTCGGCCTCGCGCTGGCCCTGATCGTCAACGAGACCTTCGTCGGCCGCGCCGCCGCGCGGGCGATGGTGTTCTCCCCATGGGCGGTCTCCGGCGTGCTGACGACCGGGATCTGGGTGCTGCTCTACAACCCGACCACCGGTCTGTCCCGCTACCTGGCCGACCTCGGGCTGATGGACTACGGCGCGGCGCCGCTGGCCAACCCGGACACCGTCTTCGCCGCGGCCGTGCTGGCCGAGCTGTGGCGCGGGGTGCCGTTCTTCGCGATCCTGCTGCTCGCCGACCTGCAGTCGATCCCCAGGGACCTCTACGAAGCGGCCTCGGTCGACGGTGCGAGCCGGGTCCGGCGCTTCTACCACGTGACGCTGCCGCACCTGAAGGACGCGATCATCCTGTCCACGCTGCTGCGCGCGGTCTGGGAGTTCAACAACGTCGACCTCCTCTACACCCTCACCGGCGGTGGGCCCGCCCACCAGACCACGACGTTGCCGCTCTACGTGGCCTCCACCGCGGTGCAGTCCCAGGAGTTCGGCTACGGGTCCGCGCTCACCACCGCCGGCTTCCTGATCCTGACCTTCTTCTCCGTCGCCTACCTTCGGCTGAGCAAGTTCGGAGCCCGAACATGAGCACGGACCTGAGCACGCTGCCCCCGGCCGATCCGGCGGCGCGGCCGGCGCCCGACCAGCCGGCACCGGCCCGGCCCAACCGGGCGTTACGGGTGGCCAGATGGCAGATCTACCTGCCGCTGGGGCTCTACCTGCTGTTCACGCTGGTCCCCTTCTACTGGATGCTGGTCTTCGCCGTCCGGCCGCGCGGCTCGACCTCGTTGCTGCCGTGGCCGGTCTCGCTGGAGAACTTCGAGACGGTGTGGAACGGCCTCGGGTTCGGAGTCTTCTTCGCCAACAGCCTCAAGGTCGGCGTCGCCGCGCTGGTGAGCACCACCATGATCGCGTTGGCCGGCGGCTACGCGCTCGCCCGCTACCGGTTCCGGGGGCGGACGGCGTTCATGGTCGCGATGCTCTGCACGCAGTTCATCCCGGGCGCGATGATGCTGATCCCGCTGTTCGAGGTGTTCCGCAGCCTCGACCTGGTGAACAGCCTGTGGAGCCTGGTGATCGCGGAGACGGTGTTCCAGCTCCCGCTCTCGCTGATCCTGCTCTCCGGCTTCATCCGCAACGTTCCGGTGGAGCTGGAGGAGGCCGCCTGGGTGGACGGTTGCTCGCGGCTGCGGGGGTTCCTGGTCGTCGTCCTGCCGATGCTGCGCCCGGCGCTGGTGGCGGTCGGCTCGTTCGCGTTCATCCACAGCTGGAACAACTTCCTGTTCGCGCTGATGTTCGTGAGCGAGCAGGAGAAGTACACGATCCCCGTCGGCCTCGCCTTCACCCTCGGCGAGTTCAGCGTCGACTTCGGTGCGCTGGCGGCCGGAGGGGTGGTGGCCGCGGTGCCGGTCGTCCTGGTGTTCGCGATCGTCCAGCGCTACCTCGTCCAGGGCCTGTCAGCAGGGGCGGTGAAGGGATGAGCGGGGGCGCGGATCCTGTTCGGGTGGTGCTCGCGGGAGCCCGGGGCCACGGTCGGTGGCACCTGGACAACCTGCGCAGGCTCACCGTGGCGGGCCTGGTCGAGCTGGTCGGGGTGTGCGACGTGGCGCCGGTGGACGACGCCGAGCTCGTCGGGTTGGGCGAGCCCGACCAGTCCGCCGACCTTCCCCGGCTGATCGAGCGCACCGGTGCGGAGATCACCGTGCTCGTGACGCCCATCCACACCCACCGGGAGCTGGCGCTGGCCGCGTTGCACGCCGGCTCGCACCTGCTGTTGGAGAAGCCGCCCGCAGCCACCCTGGCCGACTTCGAGCTGATCGCGACCGCCGTCCGGGACACCGGCCTGGCCTGCCAGGTCGGCTTCCAGACCCTCGGCTCGGACGCGATCCCCTTCCTGCGCAAGCAGATCGCCGGCGGGCAGCTGGGCAGGGTGGCCGGGATCGGCGTGGCCGGCGCGTGGGAGCGGCCGGCCGCCTACTTCGAGCGGGCGCCCTGGGCCGGACGGCGGCGGCTGGACGGAGTCGCCGTCACCGACGGCGCCCTGACCAACCCGTTCGCGCACGCGGTCGCCACCGCGCTCGCGGTGGCCGAGGCGGAGCAGCTCGGCGCAGTGGCCGAGGTTGACGTGGAGCTCTACCGGGCCAACGCGATCGAGTCCGACGACACCTCCTGCCTGCGGCTGCGCCTGGCCAACGGGCTCGTCGTCACGGTCGCCGTCACGCTCTGCGCGCCCAGGCGCACCGAGCCCTACCTGGTGGTGCACGGCGAGGCGGGTCGGGCCGAGCTGGTGTACACGCGGGACGAGGTGACGGTCACGCCGAACGGCGCGAGCGCCTCGGTCAGCTCGCACGGCCGGACCGACCTGCTGGAGAACCTCGTCGACCACGTCCGCGCCGACGCCCAGCTGCTGGCGCCGCTGGCGCGTACCGGCGCCTTCATGCAGGTCCTCGAAGCGGTGCGGCTGGCGCCGGACCCGCGGCCGATCCCGGTGGGGCACCAGGAGCTGCGCCGCGACGCGCGGCGCCGGGTGGTGGGTCGGGTGCTCCCCGGGATCGAGGAGCTGACCGCGCGCAGCGCCCGGGCGCTCGCGCTCTACTCCGAGCTCGACGTCCCGTGGGCGCCGGCCGAGCAGGTCCTGCGGGCCGGCGACCGGGACGTGGCCAGCTACCGCTGGCGGGTGGACCTCCCCGAGACCGTCTCGCCCCGGCCCTACCTGCACCCGGTGCGGACGCTGGCCGGGGCGCAGGTGAGCGAGCTGGCACCGCCCGACCACGTGCACCATCTCGGGGTCGGCGTCGCGATAGCCGACGTGTGCGGCAACAACTTCTGGGGCGGCCGGACCTACGTCGCCGGGCAGGGCCCCACCTGGCGCCGCGACCACGGCACCCAACGCCACCTGCGGTTCGCCCGACGGGAGGCCGACGGCCTGGTCGAGCACCTGGAGTGGCTCGACCCCGACGGGCTCCCGGTCCTGGCCGAGGAGCGCTCGATCAGGTCCTGCGTCCTGGACGGCACCGGGTGGGTCCTGGACGTGGCCTTCACCCTCACCCACCTCGGCGAGGGCCCACTCGCCATCCGCAGCTCGGCGACGAAGGGGCGGCCAGGCGCGGGGTACGGCGGGTTCTTCTGGCGCGCTCCCGGTTCGGCGACCCGTCGAACCGTGTTCACCCAGCACGGAGAGGGCGAGGAGCAGGTCAACGAGCGCCGTGCGCCCTGGGTGGCGATGTGCGGCACGAACCCGGACGGGCAGGACTGGACCCTGGTACTCGCCCAGCACGGCTCCGCCGACCCCTGGTTCGTCCGGGTGCGCGAGTACCCCGGGATCGGCCCGGCTCTCGCCTGGGAGCAGCCCCTCGTCGTCACCGGTGCCCTGACCAGGCGCGTGATAACGGTCATCGTCGACGGTCGGCTCGACCGTGCGGCGTCGGCGGCCCTGATCGACAGAACGACAGAAAGGTAGACGGCCATGGCCTCACGACGATGGTTGACGGCCGGTGCGCTCGTGGTGACATCGTGCCTGGCGCTGGCCGGGTGCGGAGGTGACTCGGGCTCCGACGGCACCACGACGATCACGTTCTGGGACGACAACGGCGGCCCCGCCCGCACCCCGGTGTGGGAGCACATCATCGACGAGTTCGAGCGGGACAACCCCGACATCAAGGTGAAGTACGTCGGCATCCCCATCGCCCAGGCCCAGCAGAAGTACGACACCGCCATCGCCGGGGACGGGTTGCCGGACGTGGGCGGGGTCAGCACCGCCATGCTCGCGAACCTGGTCGCCCGGCAGGCCCTGGAGCCGATGGACGAGCGCATCGCGAACAGCTCCCTGGACGGGAAGCTCAGCGAGCAGGTCGTCGAGTCGGTGCGGGCGACGGTGCCCGACGAGAAGCTCTACTTCGTCCCGATGTCGACGAACATGGGCGTGTTCTGGTACCGCGCCGACTGGTTCGCCGAGGCGGACATCTCCCCGCCGGCCAGCTGGGACGAGTTCTACGCCGCCGTCGAGAAGCTGACCGACACCGGGAACAACCGCTACGGCTACACGATCCGCGGCGGCGCCGGCTCGATCTCGCAGCTGCTCGAGGTGCTCTACGGCCAGTCCGGCATCGACGAGATGTTCGACTCCTCCGGCCGGTCGACGGTCAACGACCCCCGCAACGTCGCGGCGCTGGAGAAGATCGCCGGCCTGTACCGGAAGTACACGCCCGAGGCCGACGTCACCAACGACTACGTGAAGATGGTCGCCCAGTTCGACGGCGGCAACATCGGCATCATGCAGCACAACCTGGGCTCCTACACCGACCACGTGAAGACGCTCGGGGAGGACAAGGTCGGTGCGATGTTCGTGCCGCCGGCCGAGAACGGCTCCCGCACGGTCACCTCCCACCCGGTCTCCGGGCTCGGCGTGTTCGCCTCCGGCGAGCAGAAGGACGCGGCGTTCAGGTTCGCCGAGTTCGCCGCCGGCAAGGAGATGAACGGCCACTGGGCGGCGGAGACCGGCGTCCTGCCGGCCAACACCGAGGCAGCCGACCTGGAGGGCCTCGCGCACATCACCGAGGCGACGAGCGTGCTCAACGACCCCGAGACCAGGCTGGTCCAGCTGCCGTACTACCTGCCCGAGTTCAACGCGATCACCAAGACCGACGCCGAGCCGCTGTTCCAGAAGGTCCTGCTCGGCGAGATGTCCGCGAAGGAGTTCCTGGACCAGATGGCCGACAAGCTCACCGACGCGCAGGCGGGCTACGAGCAGCGCAACGGCGGCTGACCCCCTGACCGAGCACCAGGAGGTCACGCGATGAGACACCTTCTGTCAACCTACGCAACCGTCACCTCAGGGGAACGTGACGCAATCCAGCCACAGGTACGTGCCGGAACCGCACCGTCCCAGCCCAAGGTGACCAACAGGGAGAAAGTCCGGGGACGCGGACCAGTGAGACGACTGTTAGGCGTGGCGGCGCTGGCCGCTGTCGCCGCGGTGACCGCCACACTGCCGGCCGCGGCGCTGCCGGTGGCGAGCGCCGCCGCTGGACACGGAGCTCCGCTCGGGCGCCAGGTGCTCGGACCGGACGACGGGTGGGCGGCCGAGGGCGCCGGCACCACCGGGGGGTCGGCGGCACCGCCGGGCAACGTGCACGTGGTCGACACCCGCGCGGAGTTGGTGGCCGCCCTGGCGGCGCCGGCGCCCCGGATCGTCCACGTCCGCGGGCTGGTCGACGGGAACACCGACGACGCGGGCCGACGGCTCGACTGCGCGGACTACGCCGCCGACGGGTACAGCCTGCCGGCCTACCTTGCCGCCTACGACCCCGCCGTGTGGGGCCGGGACACCGAGCCGGCCGGTCCGCTCGAGGACGCGAGGGCGGCCTCCGCGGCGAACCAGGCCGCCCGGATCACCGTCCGGGTCGGATCGGACACCACGATCGTCGGCCTCGGCCGCCGACCGTCCTCAAAGGACTTAACCTGCGGGTGTCGAACGCTGACAACGTCATCATCCGCAACCTCACCTTCGTCGACGCGGCGGACTGCTTCCCGGCCTGGGACCCGACCGACGGGACCAACGGCGAGTGGAACTCGGCCTACGACAACCTGTCGGTGACCGGGTCGACCCACGTCTGGGTCGACCACAACACGTTCACCGACGGCGACAACCCGGACTCCGGGCAGCCGGCCTACTTCGGCCGGCCGTACCAGGTGCACGACGGCGAGCTCGACATCACCGCCGGCTCCAGCCTGCTGACCGTCTCATGGAACCGGTTCACCGACCACGACAAGACGATGCTCATCGGGTCGACCAACAACCCGGCGACCGACCGCGGCCGGCTCGACGTGACCGTGCACCACAACCTGTACGAGGGCACCCAGCAGCGGCTGCCGCGGGTCCGGTTCGGACGTGTCCACGTCTACAACAACCACTACCGGCTTCCCGCCGGGCTCAGCTACGCGCTCGGCGTCGGTGTGGAGTCCCGGATCGTGGCCGACCGCAACGTGTTCGAGGCCGAGCCGGGTGTGGAGCCGGGGGAGCTGCTCTACGACTGGGGCGGGACCGCGGTCACCGCGCGGGGCAACCTGTGGCGGGAGGGACGCCGGCTGGTGCCGGTCGACCTCGTCGCCGCCTACAACGCCACCCACGACCCCGACCTGGGCACGGACGTGGGCTGGGAGCCCAGCCTGCACGGTCGTATCGACCCGGCGCACCGGGTGCCCTGGGTGGTGGACCGGCACGCGGGAGCGGGCCGTGTGGGCTGAGGTGAACCGTTCAGTCGTCGCGTAGGCGGAAGAGTCCACGCGGTGTTCGCGATTGTGCACACACGACTACCTACCGTGAAACGTGGGTGATGGCGGCAGGCCGGCCAATGTGAACTCCTGTCAGGACTCGGGTCGACCGTCGCTCGCCGGATCAACGAGGATCCCACGAATTGGAGGCGCATCATGCGTAGCTCGATCGCGAAACGAGGACTGGCCGGGGCCATGGCGGTCGCCGCCGCGGCCGCGCTGACCGTCTGGTCGGCGCCGCAGGCGGCGGCCGTCGGCACACCGACCGGCTTCGGCGCCGGCACGACCGGTGGCGGCAACGCCTCACCGGTGACCGTGTCGTCGTCCTCGGCGCTGATCAGCGCGATGCAGGCGAGCGGCGCCGCGGTCATCCGGGTCAACGGCATGATCTCGATCAGCGGCATGCAGGACATCGCGTCCAACAAGACGCTGATCGGCGTGGGCTCCGGCTCCGGCATCACCGGCGGCGGCGTGGACGTCGACGGCGTCAGCAACGTCATCATCCAGAACCTGAACTTCCGCGACTGGGCCGACGACGCCGTCAACGTCCAGGACGGCTCAACCAGGATCTGGATCGACCACAACAACTTCTCCAACGGCTACGACGGCGCCGTCGACATCAAGCGCGGGTCGGACTACATCACCGTGTCGTGGAACAGGTTCTTCAACCACGACAAGGCGATGCTGCTCGGCCACAGCGACGGCAACGCGAGCCAGGACCGCGGGCACCTGCGGGTCAGCTACCACCACAACTGGTTCGACGGCACCAACCAGCGCCATCCCCGGGTGCGCTTCGGCAATCCGGTACACGTGTACAACAACTACTACGACGCCGTCGGCGACTACGGTGTGGCGTCCACTGTAGAGGCTGGTGTCCTGGTGGAGGGCAACTACTTCGAGAACACCGACTCTCCCTGTGAGCTCGGTCAGGGCAGCTCGCCCGCCGGGTCGCTGGTTGCCCGCAACAACCACTTCGTCAACTCGGGCACCTGCGCCACGGGCGGCAGCGTGAACGGCATCCCGTACTCCTACTCGCTCGACGCGGCCAGCAGCGTCAAGTCGATCGTCGAAGGTGGCGCGGGCGTGGGCAAGGTCGCCTGACCTGCCCACACTCGACCGGCTCCCGCCACACCCGCCGTGGCGGGAGTCGCTCCACTCTTGCCTTGCGCGGCGGGTAAAGGTTATGTTGCAGAGAGTGTCGCCGGTCCACTGCGCGGTTCATCACTGTCGATGAGCGAGGCGATAATGACGGCATCCCGGCTGACGATCGGTCTGGTCACGGCCAACATCCACCTCGGTGTGGGGGCGACCCTCTGGTCCGGCGCGCTCGACGCGGCACGGCGCCACGACGTCAACCTGATCTGCTTTCCCGGCGGCGAGGTCGGGGCGACCGACCGGCCGCGCAACCGCGTGTACGACCTGGCCGGCCCGGACCTGCTGGACGGGTTGATCTGCTGGGCGTCCACGCTCGGGCTCCCGGTCGCACACGCCCGGGCCGAACGGCTCGGCCGGCAGTTCGGCCGGCTCCCGATGGTCAGCCTGAACGGGGCGATGGGCGAGGACCGCCCGCTCACCCTGGACAGCTACCGCGGGATGTGCACGGCGATCAGCCACCTCATCGAGGTGCACGGCCGTCGCAGGCTCGCCTTCATCCGCGGCACGGTCGCCAACCCGGTCATCGTCGAGCGCTACCGGGCCTACACCGACACCCTGGCCCGCAACCGCATCCCGCTGGACCGCACGCTGGTGTCCGCACCGGTCGACTTCCACCTGGAGGCCGGCGCCTCGGCGATGCGGGTGCTGCTGGACACCCGGGCGCTGCGCCCCGGACGCGACTTCGACGCCGTGGTGGCCTGTAGCGACTTCCTCGCCGCGGACGCGTTACGCCTGCTCTCCGAGCGCGGTGTGCGCGTCCCGGAGGACGTCGCGGTCGTCGGGGTCAACGACTCGCCCGAGGCGACGCTGGTCGACCCACCGCTGACCTCGGTGTCCATGCCGTTCGCCGAGCTCGGTGAGCGGGCGGTGGAGACGCTGGTCGCCCGCCTGCGGGGCTCGGCGGCGGCCCGGGTTCCCTCGCCCGCCTCGACGCTGGTCGTCCGGCGGTCCTGTGGCTGTCCGGGCACGCTGACGACCGACCTCGAGGAGGACGTGCCCGACCCGGGGGCCGACCACCCCGCGGAGCTCCGTGCGGAGGTGGAGCGGCTCATCGAGGGCGACGGCCAGGTGCCCGCGGCCGGGCGCCGCGCCCTGGCGGCGGGGTTCCTCGCCTCGCTCCGTGCCGAGCGAGGGCCGGCACAAGCGTTCCTGGCCGAGGTCGAGCGGCTGCTCGGCGCGTCGGCGGCGAGCAGCCGCGAGGCGGAGGCGTGGGACGGGGTGCTGACCGCCCTGCACCTGTCCGCCATGCGCCATCTCACCGGGCAGTCGCGGGTGCGGGCCGAGCGCCTGCTCGCGCGGGCCAGGCTGGTCGTTGCGGACGTGGGCCGCCGGCTGTTGGAGTACGAGCGCTGGCAGGCCGAGCAGACCTCGAGACGGCTGCGTGAGCTCGGGAACACGCTGTCCGCGGCGGTGGACCTCTCGGCCCTGACCGAGGTGCTGGACCGGCAGCTGCCGGCATTGGGTGTCCCGCGCTGCCAGCTGTTCCTCGACCCGGCCCGACCGCTGGGAGCCTCGAGCGTGCTGCCGACCGACCGCCGGTACAGCATGGTCGCCGAGCCGCTCTACGTCCGCGCCGAGCTGCTCGGCTTCGGCCTGTTCGAGGTGGGGCCGCGGTCCGGTGCTCTCTACCGCGCGCTGGCCGACCAGATCGGGGCCAGCATCAAGGAGATCCGGCTGTTCGACGACGTGCGCGCCACCCGCGACCTCGCCGAGCAGGCGGACCGGGTGAAGTCGACGCTGCTCAGCAGCGTCAACGACGAGCTGCGGGCGCCCGTACAGGACATCCGGCGGCGCGTGGACGACGCGTTGCGGCTGGTCGAGCACCTCACCGGGGCACCGCCGCGGCTGGTCGAGGAGCTCAAGGAGATCCAGGTGAGCGTCGAGCAGCAGCTGGGCGTGCTCAGCGACCTGCTCGACCTGTCCAAGGCCGAGATCGACACGCTCGACCTCGCTCCCGAGCTGGTGGACCCCGCGGCGTTGCTGGAGGAGGTGGCCCGCCAGCCGCTGCCGGGGCGGCTGCCGCTGATCCTGGCCGACCGCCGCCGGCTGCGGCAGGCCCTGGTGAGCCTCTACGGGTGCGCCGAGCGGCTGGCCGGAGGCGCCGGGGCGGTGGCCGTGGAGGCGGACGTGCTGGCCCCGAACCTGCGGATCCGCTTCTGCCGGCGCGGTACCGGTCCCGGCCGGGCCGGGGGTGGCGACGCGCCGGACTCCGCGCTCGCCCTGCCGATCACCAGACGGCTGATCACCCTGCACAACGGCTCCTTGCGGTTCGACTCCGCACCGGACGGGGTCACCGTCGACGTGACGCTCCCGCTGCCCTGCCCCCAGGGGCGGCCGGTGGTCCCCGACTCGGCGGACTGCGTGCTCCTCGTCGGGGGGGACGGTCCCCCCGCCGGCCTCGGCGCGCTGGGCGAGCGTCCGGTGCGGCAGCTGCACGTGGGGGACGACCTGTCGGCCGTGCTCGCCGACACCCGGCCGGCGGCCGTGGTCTGGGACGTCCCGGGCGCCGCACCGGAGGACTGGCCGGTCGTGCGGTACCTGCACGACCACCCGCTGCTGCGCCGGGTGCCGTTCGTGGTCTTCGGCGCGCCGGCCGGCCGGGACCTCGACGAGCTGGTCACCGCGCGGCGACCGGCCGAGCTGACCGGCCCGGTCGTGATCGCCGACGTCGACCCGGACACCCAGGCCACCTACCACCGCCTCGTCGCGCAGGTCCGCCCCGGTCACCACGTCGTGGTGGCCTCGGACGGGGCGACGGCGCTCGCCGCGCTCGACGAGGACGTCCCGAGCCTGGTCATCGTGTCCCAGACGCTGCCGGACATGGACGGGTTCGACGTGCTCGACCGGCTGCACGGCGACGCGCGGCTGCCCAACGTGCCCGTTCTGATCCTCAGTGGACGGACGATCACGGTCGAGGACATCCAGCGTGCCGAGCCCTACGGCCGCTCGGTGCTGCTCGGCAAGGGAATCCTGAGCGAGGGGGAGACGGCCGCGCTGCTCGCCCGGCTCTCCCGGTCGCGCAACCCGGGGCCGCAGCGGAGCAGCGTGCTGGTCAAGCACGCGGTGGCGTTCCTGCACCAGCACTACCACCACCAGATCACCCGCAGGCAGGTCGCGCAGGCGGCCGGGATGAGCGAGGACTATCTGAGCCGGACCTTCCACCGGGAGCTGTGCATCTCGCCCTGGGAGTACCTCAACCGGCTGCGCATCCAGCGGGCCAAGGAACGCCTGCGGGAGAGCGACGACAGCATCCAGGTCGTGGCGCGGCGGGTGGGCTTCCACGACCGGGCCTACTTCAGCCGGATGTTCCGCAAGCTCACCGGGATGCCCCCGCAGTCCTACCGCGAGTCCTGGGCGCCCAACCACCGGCCCGGGGGGTGACCCCGGGGCCGCTCAGGCCGCCGCCCGGGTGGCGGCTCGGAGGGCGTCGGGGACGGCGTCGCGGACGGCCGCGACCGCCTCGGCGACGTGCTGTTCGCGGGTGCGGTGGTTGAGCACGCACATCCGCAGGGTGGTCCGCCCGCCGATCCGGGTGCTGGTGATCCGCGCGCGGCCGGAGCCGTTCACGGCTGCCAGCAGCCGGCGGTTGGCGTCCTCGCCGCCCGCCACGCGGAAGGTGTGCACGGTGAGGTCCGGCCTGGTGGTCTCGACGCCGGGGATGGCGCTCAGCCCCTCGTGCAGCGCCTCGGAGAGGTCCAGCTTCTCGTCCAGCGCGGCCCGGAACGCGGCCACGCCGTGCAGGTGCAGCGGCAGCCAGACCCGCAGGCCGCGGTACTCGCGGCTCAGCTCGACGCCGAGGTCGGCGTAGTTGGGCAGCGACTCGTCGAGCTCGAGGTCCTGCAGGTACTCCGCGTCCGCGGCGTGGGAGTCGCGCAGCGCCAGCGGGTCGCGGACCAGCAGCACTCCGGTCGTGTAGGGCAGGAACAGCGACTTGTGCAGGTCGAGCACGATGGAGTCGGCGGCCTCGATCCCGGTCAGCCGCCGACGTCCGCGCTCGGTGAGCTGGAAGCCGCCGCCGTAGGCCGCGTCGACGTGGAACCACAGACCCCACCGGCGGGCGGTCGCGGCCAGCTCGGCCAGCGGGTCGACGGTGCCGGTGTTGGTGGTGCCCGCGGTGCCCACGAGCAGGAACGGCCGCCGGCCGGCCGCGTGGTCGGCGGCGACCAGCTCCGCGACGGCCCGCGCGTCCATCCGCAGCTGCCGGTCCACCGGCACGGTGCGGACCAGCTCGGTGGGGAACCCGGCCAGCCGTGCGGCCTTGGCCACGCTGTGGTGGGTGTGCTCGGTGACGTAGAGGGTCCCGAGCCGGCCCGGGCCGCCGAGCACCCGGTGGCGGGCCGCGACGACCGCGGACAGGGTGCCGGTCGAGGACCCGGTCGTGGTGAGCCCGGTGGCCTCGGTCGGCAGGCCGAACTCCGCGGCCAGCCAGCGGATCACGCCGTGCTCCATGGCCACCAGGTCCTCGGCCATCGCCCCGCTCCCGGTGTACCGGTTGGTCACCCTGGCCAGCAGCTCGGCGACGGCGGCCGAGACCAGACCGCCGCCGGGGAAGTAGGCGAAGCACCGCGGGGAGGTCGTGTCGTCGGCCCTGGCCACCGCCGAGCGGACGACGCCCAGCAGGTGGTCGAGCTCGCCCGGCGTCTCGGCCGGCGGGTCGGCGAGCCCGGTCGGCCGGGGCATCCCGGCGTGCATCCAGGCCCGCCCGCCGGCCTGCTCGCCGGCCAGGAAGTCGGCGACGAACTCCTCGGCGGCGGCCATCATCGAGCCGACCTGGCCAGGGGTCGGCTCGAGCGGATAGTGCATCAGCTCGCCCTGCGCGCCGCCGGGTGCGACGTGGCCAGCGGTGGCAGCGGGTAGGCGTAGCGCCGTCCTGGGTACATCACCGGCCGCCGCCAGTCCGAGGAGTCCAGCGGGATCAGCGAGTGCCGGTGCCGGTGGGTCGCGTCGATCGCCGCGGCCCGCGTCCGGGGGTCCTTGCCGCTGGCCGCCGAGATGCGCTCGATCCGGTCGGCGCCGAAGTTGATCGGTGCGGCCTGGCTGAACTCCTGGGCGCTGAACCGCAGCCAGTCCTCGGTGTCGGCCTTGATGCCGTCGGCGAGCTCGCGGATGGCCCGCGCCGGGCTCGCGCCCGCGTCCCGCGCGGTCCAGTAGCGGCGCAGCCGGGACCCGTGGCCGATCGCGCCGGTCATCGCCCCACCGCTGGTCATGAAGTGGCCGTTGCCGAACGAGTCGCCGCCGACCACCCCGTTGGGGGTGACCAGCGCGTCGTCGCCGACCCGCTCCACCACGCTGAACAGCTTGGGGCCGTAGGTCATCATCACGCCCTGGAGCTCCTCCTTCGGGATCTCCAGGATGTGCCCGGCCTGCTCGAGGTAGAACTCACGCAGCAGGTGGTGGTAGCCCGCGACGAACTCGGCCGACTCGCGGTCGGTGCCGCTGGGCACGATCCCGGCGAGGACCGGGTCGAACGTCTTGAAGTCCGGTACCTGGACCAGCACCCAGCCCACCGCGGGGTCGCCCTCGTGGCCCACCGCGATCTGGCGGACCCAGTACTCGGTGCCCTCGTTGTCGAACGCCGAGGCGATCCGGCGCCGCAGCCGCCCGTCGACGAGCACGTCGAGCAGCCCGGCGAGGTAGTCGGCCTGCGCGACGACCGGACCCCGGCCGTCCTCGTGGTCGACGAGCACGTCGTGCTGGGTGAACCCGAGCCGGGCCGCGTCGCTGCTGTCGAAACCCTGGGCGACCATGAACACCTCGGGCACGCCGAGGTCGATGACCCCGGTGCCCGGCGCCCGCACCCGGCGGAACCCTCCGCCGTAGTCCAGCTCGCGGATCCGCTCGATCGCCACGCTGGTGCGTCCGTCGGACGCGGTGCCGAAGCCCGGGCTCTCGCCCGACCGGCGCCGGCGTAACCCGCGCGGGCGGGGCGCGGACACCACGCGGTGGCTGCTGAACACGCGCACCCTGGGCTGGTCGGTGCCGCCCGCCAGGTCCATCTCCTCGATGGCCTCGAGGTAGCGGCGGAGCAGGATCAGCACGTCCGCGGCGCGTGCCTGGAGCGTGGACGGGCCGTCCAGCACGTCGTACATGCCGGTGTTCAGCTGGGCCGGGTCGACCGTCGTCGGCGGGACAGGCGCGTCGAGCTCGGTGACGACCCGGTTCGGCCTGCCGTCCTTCCACCGGTCGTCGATGAACTCGGTGTGGTGGATGGTGCCCGCGATGCGGGTCTCCAACCCCATCGACCCGAGGAACCCGGTGACCACGTCGTCGGCGGCGACCGGTCCGGCCGGCCAGTCCGGCCGGTACAGGCTCTCCGCCAACCGGAACACCTGGCCGTCTCCGCGCTTGGGCACGCCCTCCTCGCCGTAGCGCTCGAGCATCAGCTCGTCGATCACGCCGAGGTGGTGGTAGAACTCCTCACGGATGTTCCAGTGCACGCCAAGGGACGGGCAGCTCCTGATGTCCACGCCGACGGCGCGGCGGCCCATCGCCACCGTCCAGAGCATCGCCATCATGTTGGTGCCGCCCAGACCGAGCGCCAGGAAGTCGGGATCCCTGGCGCCGGTCACGTCGTCCTGGTTCGCGTGCGGGTTCGCGCACACCTCGTCCAGCTCACCGTGTGCCGGCCTGCGGGCGGCTCGGTCGCGCGCCGACCACGCCAGCCGCCGCGCGCGGGCGGCGAGCTCGCGCCCCCACCGACGTCCTCCGTCGTTCTGGCTCATGGCCCCAGTCTCCGTCGCGGGCAGCCTCGCCCGCGTCTTCCTGCGTGCGGACCCGGCCCGTGCGGGACAGGGCACTCTCGGACATGTCCCGCCCCGGACGCGGGCGGAGACTGGCCTGGGGGACAGGTCGAGCCGGAGAAAACCGGAGTTGGTAGCGATGATCTACATGGCCGGACAGACGATCGTTCTGCGCGAGCGCGGCGCGGACGGCACGAGCGACCGCGCCTGCACGGTGGTGTGCGACGAGGAACGCGGTCTGCTGCTGCGCGTCCTCGGCGCCCCCGGCCGGGCCGACACCGACCGCCTGGTACTCCTCCCGCCGGGGGCCACCCACGCCGTGTGGTGGCGGTTCACCCGCCGCGCCTTCACCGGATGGCACGTCGCGCTGTACGAGTCGGCCACGCCGTGGGGCGCCCGCGGGGTCGCCGGGATCACCGTGGTGGACCGCGGTACCGGCGGCATCGACGTCACGCCCGACCTGCGCTGGTTCCGGACCGGCGCCGCGACGGGTGGCGACCCGGACACCGAGCCGCTGCTGTCGGCGATCGAGAGCGGCCACTTCCCGTTCGACGGAACGTGGTGCGACCGCTCGGCGCTGGCCTCCTGGCGCCGCCCCCGCCCGGCGGCCATCACCGCCCTGCTCTACCGCCACCGCACCCGCCCACCGGCCGCCTGACGGCGACAACCGGCGCGACAGCCGGCGAGACAACCGGCGCGACAACCGGGGCGGTGGTGGGCCTTGGCCCACCACCGCCCTGCTTCGGCGACCATCAAACGCTATCTCCTAACACTTCCGCCATACCGTGACGTCGGCGTCGAAGAACTCGTAGTGGCGGCGGTGGTCGCGCATGACGCCGGCCTCGTTCGACTCGGCTACCAGGTCGAAGGACTCGGTGAGCAGTCGGCGCAGTGCCTGCTCGCTGCTCTGGTCGGCGCCGCCGATCCACCGTTGCCGGTCGGTGAAGGCCGGCTGCCAGCTCCACGGGCTGCCGACGACCAGCAGGCCGCCCGGTCGCAACAACGCCGTCGAGTCGATGAACTGGCGCAGGCACCCGAGCGGGTCGTCGAGCCGGTCGAGCAGGTTGGCGAGCACGACCGCGGTGAACGAGCCGAGTTCGGGGGACAGCGCGGCGGCGTCCCCGGTGCGGAACTCGACACCGCCGCCGGCGACCGGGCGCGGGGCCCTGGCGAACAGCAGGGTGCTGCGCTCCGCCTGCTCCGGCCGCTCGTAGGGCACGGTCTTCCCGGCGGCGAGCGCGTTGGCCGTGTCGACGAACTGGGTGCTCCGGTCGATCCCGACGACCTCGGCGGGTACCCGGGAGGCGATCTCGAACGCCACCCCGCCGACCGAGCTGCCGACGTCCAGCACCCGGTGCAGCGGCGTACCGGCCCGTGCGGCGGCCCGCACCAGGAGCTCGGCCACCCGGGCTGGGTAGCCGTGCGCGGCGGCAAGCGGGTGGTCGGGCCGGCCGAACGTGTCCTGCTCGTCGCCGAAGTGCATCAGCAGGTACCGGTCGAGCACCTCGTGCCGTTCGTACCGGTCCTCCTCCCGGTCCGGCGCCGCGGCCTGCGCCGGCGGTGCCGCACTCGCCGCCGGTTCGGCGGCGCTGACCAGCCGAATGCCGGCCTGCTGCAGGAAGTGCGGGCGGAAGTGGTAGCGGGCCCAGATGCTGGCCTGGTCGCCGGTGCTCACGAAGCAGCCGCCGAGGATCATCTGGTGCTGGCCGTCGAAGCACGGCACCGAGAAGTCCTCGTAGTAGGGGTGGACGGTGAACCCCTCCAGCGGGTTGGCCACGTCCTCCGACCACGTCCAGAGATTGCCCCCGACGTCGTGCACGCCGTGGCCGGTGGCGGGGGAGTGGTCGACCGGGCTCTCCGAACCCCACGCGAGGTTCAGGTTGACCCCCCGTGCGCGCAGGTCGTCGCCGGCCGCCCGCAGCACGCGGTCGTCGTCGGCGGTCGGCTTCGCCGGCAGGTCACGCAGCCGGTTGAACTCGAACTCGGTGGGCAGCCGGTAGGTCCGATCGTCCTTCTGGGACCGCCAGGCGCAGAACGCCTTCGCCTCGTGGTAGTTCACGCAGACCGGCCAGTCCCACGGCATGTCGATCTCGTCGAAGGTGGTGCGCAGTCGAAAGGTGTGCAGCCCGGTCGGACCGGCCTGCACCCACCAGCGCGGCCACTTCGCGTTGCGGAACCGGCGCCAGCGCTCGCCCTCCTCCGACCACAGCTCAGGTCGGCGGTAGCCGCCGTCCACGACGAACTCGTGGAACTCCCCGTTGCTGACCAGGAAGCGAGCTGTGTCGAACTCGGACACCTCCTGCTCTCGGGTGCCGTACTCGTTGTCCCAACCGAACGACGGGAAGTCCCACGGCTTTCCCAGCCGGGCGGTGCCGGCGGGGATGGTGACCAGGTCGTTGTCCGGATAGGACTCGGTGGACGGCCGTCCGCTCTCGGTGACCCGGCCGATCGGCGTCGGCAGCGGCCATTCCTCGGGCTGGCGCACCAACCGCCGCGGCAGCTCCCGGATCAGGACCGAGCTGGTCTCGAGGTGGACGCGGTCGTGCTCGAACGCGAGGAACAGCGCCCAGGCCTGGTCGTCCATGGTCACCGGGCGACCGAGGTCCGGGGCGAACGGCGTCGACTCGATCACCTGGAGCATGGTCCGGTAGACCGTCGCCCGGTACTCCCGCACGGCGGCGACGGAGGGCCAGCGCATCTCGTTCTTGGACATGTCGTCCCAGGACATCTCGTCGACGCCGGTCTCCAGGACGTCCTCGAGATAGGCGTCGACCGGCGCTTCGAGCAGGCCGCTGACCCGGAGCTTGTTGACGTAGAGCGCCGCCGGGTGGCCGTAGTAGAAGATCATCGGGTGGCGCAGCCCGTGGTCCGGTGGCCGGTAGAACGCCTCGGACGTCTGCAGGCCCGCGAACAGGGTCTCCTGCAGCGTCCAGGAGTTGTTGAAGTAGTCGACGACCTCGTCGCGACCGCACACCGACAGGTCCGGCATGGGCAGCGAGGTCAGCCGCCCGTCCGGACCGACACCCGGGCACGTTCCGCGGTCGGGTCGTTGGCCGGTGAACCACCAGCCCGGGTCGCGCCTGCCGGTCAGCCGTTCGTCGGCGTGCTCGGTGGCGTTCGTTTCCCACATTGCCGGTTCTGCCGTAGCCGTCATGTCCTGGCCCTCGTGTCTCTCGCCGGAGTGCCCGCGGGCTCCCGGCGTCGGAATCTCTGGCGTCGGAATCTGTCGACAGCGTGACATCCGGTCTGAAACTCGTTCATCTCCCGCGTTGCGGTCGACGGGCTCCGCACAACGAGAGGCGGCCGCGAGGAGACGTGGGTCCTCGCGGCCGCCAGATCATCCGACGGGGTCGGTGCTACCTCGTTCGGGTCACCCGCGTCCGGCGGGAGGCGGCGAGCAGCGTGGCGCCGCTCGTGATGAACAGCAGGGCCCAGCCGAGGATCGCGGCCGGCGTTCCCACGCCGGTGTAGGCGAGGCCGCCGTCCCCGTCTCCGTCCCCGCCGGCGGTGCTAGCGCCGCCGCCACCGGCAGTGCTCGGGCCGCCGCCGCTGGCCCCGTCCTCCTCGTCGACCGGGATGCTGACCGAGGACGGCGGCGACTCGACCGGTTCGCCACCCTCGCCGGGGGTCCCCGTCGCGGTCGCCACGTTGTAGACCCGACCCGACTCGACGTCGGCCTCGGTCACCACGTAGACGGGCGCCGTGCAGATCATCGACGCACCTGGCTCCAGCGTGCTCTGCGGGCAGGTGATGTCGCTGATCTTCGGGTCGTTGACGATGATGTCGATCAGCTCCACGTCGCCGGTGTTGGTCACCGCGAACGTGTAGGTGACCTCCTCGCCGGCGTCGGCCAGCCCGTCACCGTCCTGGTCGGCCAGGTCGGCGCGCTTGATGAGCTCGAGGCTCGGCTGGTCGCCGCCCGCGCCGCCACCGCCGCCGCCGGAGCCCTCGTCCACGGGCACGTCGACGGTCACCGGCGGGGTGACGATCGGCGGGCCGGTACCCGGCGGCTGGCCGGAGCCGGTCGCCACGTTCCGCACCACGCCCGCGTCGATGTCGGCGTCGGTCACCGTGTACGGCGGGGCCGTGCAGGTCACCGAGTCGCCGGGGGCCAGCGGGCCGGCCGGGCAGGTCACGTCGCCGGCCTTGGGGTCGTTGACCTGGACGTTGGTCAGCGGCACGTTGCCGGTGTTGGTGAGGACGAACGAGTAGTCGATCGTCTCCCCGACGTCGGCGAGCGCGTCACCGTCGGTGTCGTTGAGATCCGCGTCCTTGGTGATCGTCAGACCCGGGTCCGCGACCGGCACCTCGGCACTGTCCGGCGGGGTCTCCACCGGGGGTCCCTGCGGGGGTGTGCCCCTGGCGACGGCGGTGTTGCGGACGACGCCGGCGTCGATGTCGGCCTGGGTCACGGTGTACAGCTCCGAGCTGCAGGTCACCGCGGAACTCGGGGCGAGGATCGTCAACGGACAGGTAACCGGACCGACCTTCGGGTCGGTGACCTCGATGTTGGTCAGCGTCACGTTGCCGGTGTTGACGATCACGAACGAGTAGTCGATCGTCTCGCCCAGGTCGGCCAGGTCGTTGTCGTTGAGGTCGTTCAGCGTGGCGACCTTGTCCAGCGTCAGCGCCGGCGCGGCCGGCGCGGTCGGCGTGGTGGTGGAGTCGGGCGGCGACACGACCGGAGCCCCACCGGGGTCGGTGTTGGCGTGTGCCACCGCCGTGTTGGTGATCTCGCCGGCGAGGATGTCCGCCTCGGTCACCCGGCGCGGCTGCGCGGCCTCACACGTCGTCGGCTGCAGCGGCTCGAGCTCGGTCTCCGGGCAGTTCACGACGCCGGCGGTCGGGTCCTCGACCCGCACGTCGACCAGTCGAACGTTGCCGTTGTTGACCACGACGAACGTCCACCTGATGAACTCGCCGAGGTCGGCGAGCCCGTTGCCGTTGTCGTCGTCGAGGTCGGCGATCTTGTCCAGCGCGAGGCCCGGGGTGGCCGAGATCGTCGGCGTGTTCGTCGCCGAGGGGTGCGAGACGACCTCCGCCCCGCCCGGGGCGGCCGCCTGCGCGAATGCCGAGTTGACGACCTGACCTTCGGCCACGTCGTCGGCGTCGGTGATGTGCGGGGCGTCGGACGTGCAGCGAACCGGGGTTCCCGGAACGATCGAGGCCTGCTGGCAGGTCACCCCGGTCAGCGAGGGATCCACGACCCGCAGGCCGGTCAGCGTCACGTTGCCGAAGTTGTTGACCGTGAACGAGTAGTTGATTGCCTCGCCGATGTCGGCGACGCCGTTGCCGTTGGCGTCGACCAGGGCCGCCCGCTTGACCAGCCCGAGCCGATGGATGGGCTGGAAGACGGGGATGTTCGTCACCGACTCCGGCGACTGCACGGCCTGGCCGTTCGGCGCGGTCGCGGTCGCTCTCGTCGTCGTCACGACCTGGCCCGCCTCCACGTCCTCGGCCGTGATCACGTGGTTCGGGACGGTGCAGGTCGTCCCCTGGCGGACCGGCAGCACGGTGGCGGCACAGGTGATCACCTCGCCGTTGTGCCTGACCTCCAGGTTGGTCAATGTCACGTTGCCCGTGTTGGTCACGGTGACCGTGTAGCGGACCGTCTCGCCCAGGGTGCCGTAGTCGTCGTGGTTGGTGTCCTGCAGCAGGGCAAGGGCGACCAGGCCGAGCGAGGGCGCGGGCGTCGCGGTCGTGGTGATCGCGGTGCCGCTGTTGTTCGCCGTGTTCGGGTCGGTGTCACCCGGTCCCACGCTCGCCGTGGCCGTGTTGATCAGGGGGAACGTGAAGTTCGCCGGCGTCGTGCCGGTGATCTGGATCGTCGCCTGCTGACCGGAGGCCAGTGGACCGCCGGTACACGTGACGGCGTTGCCCACGACCGAACAGCCCGGCGTGGTGCTCACCACCCCGGTCACGACGGCGGGAACGTTGTCGACGAGGGTGAACGACCCCGCGGTCTCCGGTCCGTTGTTGGTGACCGTGATCTGCCAGGTGATCGCCGACGCGGGGGCGGCGGCCTCCGGGCCGGACTTCGTGACGGCCAGGTCCGCGCTCGCGGCCAGCCTGTTCTCGGTGGCGGCCGGTGCCTCGGCCGGCTCCTTCGAGTCCGGGGTGGACGGTTGCGCCGACTCCTCGGTCTCGGCCGGCTCGGCGTCCGTGTCCGGCTCGGTGCCGGACTCGCCCGTCACCGTCTCGCTCTCACCGGGAGCCGGTTCCTCGGCGGGTTCCTCAGCCGGTTCACCGGCCGGTTCGGACTGCGGTTCCTCGGCGGGCTCGGACGGGGTTTCCACCGGCGTTTCCGAAGTATTTTCGGAATTCTCCGGTTGCTCCGCCTCGACGGCCGGAGCCTCGGGCGAGGAGCTCGCGACCGGCACTGCCGCCGGGTCCGCGACGGGGACGTCGTCGACCGCGGCGGCCGGTATTCCCACCGCGAGGAACACGAGGGCGGTCAGTAAAATGCTGGCTGCGGCTCGCGCCGCGGCCCTTCGGTGCGGGTACCGGTTGAATACAGTGGCTTCCGGCGAGTTTCTAGGATTTCTCATCGGTTGTTCACCTCAACACGTCTCTCCCCGACCTGTCGCATTTGAGGACAACTTTGGACCCTAGAGGGAAGAGGGTCGGGAAAAGCGCTTGCCGGTCAGTTCCTACCCGGAAGTGTGGTGCTGATCCGTTCGGGGGGGCAATTCGGTGACCCAGGAGATCCGGGCGTCGCCTCTCCGTGCGGTCAGGAGATCCCTTGTGGACCGGAGGCGGTCGGCGTGTCCGCAGTGGACAGCAGAGCGAGGTGATTGGGGTGCTGCTCGACGAGGGACTCCGGGGCGGACAGCCGCCAGGCCTCGTAGACCAGCTCGGTAAGCTCGTCGACCCCGATCCGGGGCAGGTGGACGACGACCCAGCCGAACCCGCCCGCGGTGAACTGGACCTCGAAGACGTCCGGCCGCTCGGAGACGAGCGCGAGCTGCTCGGACAGGGTCTGCTTCAGGCCGGTCGTGCTCGTGCGCGGCCAGTGGTAGCCGAACCGCCGGCCGAGGACGCTGAAGGACGTGTAGTCCCGCCCCCGGGTGCGCTCCACCTCGGCGAGTGCGTCCACGATCCGGAGGAACCGCGCATCGGCCACAGCCACTCGATCATTCTCGCCGACGACGGGGGTCGCCGGGAAAGGGGGTGGCTCAGGGGCGCCAGTCCTCGCGCCAGTCCGGGTGGGCGTCGTAGACCGAGGCGACCAGCCCGAGCACGTCCTCGTCCTGCCCTTCGCGCGCCTCCCGCCGGATGAGCTCGGCCTTCTCGGGGAACGGCACCGGCACCCGCTCGTCGGGGGTCTGTACCGGGTCCGCGGCGACCAGCAGCCCGGCGCCGTCGTCGGTCCGCATCACCCGGATCCGCCCCCGCCGCTCGGCCTCGTCGATGAACGGCAGCTCGCCGGCGGTGAAGCGGCGCTCGTCGTCGTCGAGCCGCTCGAGGACGAAGGCGCTGAGTTCGGTCATGGCACTAGGTGTGCCCGACCCACGGCCGGGCGAAACGGCTCGCGGCCGGCGTGCAGCGGGTTCAGCGCCCCGGACTCGTCGAACCAGAGGAAGGCGTCGTAGCGGTCGCCGAGGACGGTGGGCACGTAGTTGCTCCACGGCTCGCGGTCGGGGTGATAGACGACGCCGATCGCCCGGTGGTCCAGCCGGTCGGCGAGCAGGTCCGGCCGGTCCCCGCGGGGGAAGGTGAGCAGCGCCTGGGCCGGGGCGGCGTCGTGCAGCACGTCCTCGACCGACCCCCGCCGGCCGGGCGGCACCGGCAGCTCCCGCACCGGCGCGCCCCAGGCGCCGGCGGCGAGGACCGTGCCGCGGTGGCTCCCGAAGCCGACGAGCGCGACCTGGTCGGCGCCCCATCGCTGGCGGGCCAGCTGTCCGATGTTGATCTCTCCTGCGTCGGCCATCGTGGTCGCCCTGGCGTCTCCGACGTGGGTGTTGTGGGCCCAGACCACTGCCCGGGCGCCCGGCCCGTAGTGGGTCAGCAGCCGGTCGAGGGTGTCGTCCATGTGCCGGTCGCGCACGTTCCAGGACTGCCGCCCGCCGGCGACCATCGCGCGGTAGTAACGCTCCGCACCGGCCACGATCTCGGCGTTCTGCCAGGCGCCGAAGCGCGCTGGCCCGGCGGCCTGGTCGGCCACCGCCCGTTCCCGCAGCCGGACCAGCAGGTCGACGACCTCGTTCTCGCAGCTGGCGTCGGTGAGCCGGTTGGCCCGGGCGTAGCCGTGCGCGTCCCCGCCGAACGGCTCGAAGCAGCGGTAGGCGGCCAGGGCGGCCGGCACCTGGGCGGGGTCGTGCTCACGCAGGTAGCCCAGGATCTCGCGCAGCGACTCCCACAGGGAGTACACGTCCAGCCCGTGGAAGCCGACGCGGTGCGCGGGCTCCCGGCCGGCGTTGGCCGCCCGCAGCAACCGGCAGAAGTCGCTGACCTCCTCGTTGGCCCACATCCAGGTGGGCCACCGGCGGAAGGCCGCGAGCGCGGTCCGCGGGTCCTCGTCCCCGCCGGGCAGGGCGCGGACGCTGCGGTCGACCCGGTCGCAGTCCGGCCAGTCCCCCTCGACCGCGACGAAGGAGAACCCGAGCTCGGCGACGAGGCGCTGGGTCAGCAGGGCGCGCCAGCGGTAGAACTCGTGGGTGCCGTGGGTGGCCTCGCCGAGCATCACGACCCGCGCGTGGCCGACCCGGTCCAGCAGCGCGTCGAGGTCCTCCGCCCCGGCCAGGGGCCGGGTCAGGGCGAGGACGTCGTCGCGGTAGCCCATGCGGTACGCGTACCCGCACCGCCCGGCGCGACACCTCGCCGCGCCGGGCGGGCCGGGGCTCAGTCCCGCAGGAAGGCGAGCAGTGCCTCGTTCACCTCGTCGGCGTGGGTCCAGAGCAGGCCGTGCGGCGCGCCCTCGATCTCGACGTAGGTGGCGTCGGGCAGGAGCTCGTGGAAGGGGCGTCCGGTCGCGTCGATCGGCAGGATGTTGTCGGCGGTGCCGTGCAGGATCAGTGCCGGCACGTCGATCTTGGGGATGTCGGCGCGGAAGTCGGTGACCCAGGTGGGGACCGCGGCGCTGGAGGCGAACCAGGACGCGCCGGCCGCGACGTTCCAGCTGTTGCGCAGCGCCTCCTCGGAGAGCCGGCTGCCGAGGGTCTCGTCGGTGTTGTAGAAGTTCTTGTAGAAGTCGGTGAAGTAGGCGTACCGGTCGGCGGTGACGGCGGCGCTGATCCCGTCGAACACCTCCTGCGGCACACCGGTGGGGTTGTCGTCGGTGCGCAGGAGGAAGGGCTCGAGGGAGGCGAGGAAGGCCGCCTTGGCGACCCGGTCGGAGCCGTAGGTGCCGAGGTAGCGCCCGACCTCGCCGGTGCCCATCGAGAAGCCGACGAGCACGACGTCCCGCAGGTCGAGCGTGTCCAGGACGACCTTGAGGTCGGCGGCGAAGGTGTCGTAGTCGTAGCCGACGGTGGGCTGGCTGGACCGCCCGAACCCCCGCCGGTCGTAGGTCACCACCCGATACCCGGCGGCGAGCAGTGCGGCGCTCTGCTTCTCCCAGGAGTGACCGTCCAGCGGGTACCCGTGGATGAGCACGACCGGCTGGCCGGTGCCGTGGTCCTCGTAGTAGAGCTCGATGTCGGTGCTGTTCTCGGTGCCCACCTTGATGAACGGCATCGCAGGCACTCCTTCCTGCTCGCTCTGGCGGAGAATGATGGTTCTCCGTGTGTACGCCTGGGAGAACGGGGTGCGGCGGGCCGGCATTCCGCCGGCTCCCACGGCGTGACCGATGCCACGCCGTCACGCGGGGCGGAGTTGGGGAGCCGACCCTGGCGCGGCAGCACGAGATCCTCGGCACCTGCCATCCGTCCATTGTGGGCGCGATTCGCGGTCTCGCGGTCGCCCTGCGCCGGGGGGGTGTACGAGGAAGCCGCTCGATCACCGGCCCGAGCGGAACTTGTCGAGGATGCGACGGTCCCGTTTGGTCGGTCGACCCGCGCCGCGGTCTCGGAAGGCGACCGGAACGGCTGCCTCGGGTGGCGGCGCCGGGGTGCGGTCGAGGTAGCAGGTGGCCGCGTCGGAGGCGCCTACTCGCTTCTGGATCACGCGGACCACCTCGACGACCCGGGTCGTTCCGTTGACCCGGGCGCGTACCTCGTCCCCGGGGGACACGGTCGTCGCGGGTTTGGCGGGGTGGTCGTTGACGCGCACGTGTCCCGCTCGGCAGGCCGCGGCGGCGTCCGGCCTCGTCTTGGTCAGTCGGACCGCCCACAGCCAGCGGTCCACCCGGGTGGACTCCATAGGAACATCATGACAGCGAGCGGTGACCTTCAGACCCAGTCGCATGTCTTTCGTCCCTGTCGGGGATCTCCGCGGGCCAGCAGGGTTGGTGGTGGAGACGGACGAGAGGCGAGGGAGTGGTCATGATGGGCGAGCGGCACCCGGTGGTTGTCGGCGTCGACGGGTCGGTGGCGGCGTTGGGCGCCGTCTCGTGGGCGGCCGAGGAGGCACGGCGACGCGGAGCACCGCTGCGCCTGGTGTATGCCTTCGAGCTTCCGTTCCGGTACCCGCCCGGCGTGGTCGAGCAGGACAGCCTGCGTGACGCGCTGCGCCGCGAGAAGGACGGCTACCTCGAGGCGGCCAGGGCCCAGGCCCTGCAGACCGCGCCCGACCTCGGGATCGAGGCCGTCACGGTGGACGGGACGGCGGTCGAGGTGCTGGTCCGGGAGTCCGAGACGGCCGCGGTGGTGGTCGTCGCCACCCGTGGTCACGGCGGGTTCACCGGGCTGCTGCTCGGCTCGACCTCGGTTGGGCTCGCCGGGCGGGCGCACTGCCCGGTCGTCGTCGTGCGCGGCGCCTCGGACGGGGGACCGGTCGTGGTCGGCGTCGACGGGACACCGGTGGGCGAGGCCGCGATCGCGTTCGCCTTCGAGCAGGCCGCCGCGCTGGGCACCGACCTGGTCGCCGTGCACAGCTGGACCGACCCGGCCCTGGCCAACGCCCTCGCGGCCGGCTACCTGGCCGTCGACTTCGGGCTGCTCGAGGAGCAGGCCACGGTCGTGCTGGCCGAGCGGCTGGCCGGCTGGCAGGAGAAGTACCCACAGGTGCGGGTCACCCGCCAGCTCGTCCGCGATCACCCGACCCGCGCGCTGCTGCACTACGCCGACCGGGCTCGGCTCGTCGTCGTGGGCAGCCGGGGCAGGGGCGGCTTCGCCGGCCTGGTGCTCGGCTCGACCAGCCAGCACCTCATGCACCACGCGGCCTGCCCGGTCGCCGTGGTCCGCACAGAGGCGCCGCACGGAGGCGCCGGAGTAGCGCCCGGGTGAGCTGCCTGGCTAGTCGGCGCCGTGCTCGATGATCAGCGCCAGTGGCTCGAGCGCGGCGCGGTGCTCGCGGGCGTGGTGGCGGCAGAACACGAGCTCGCCGCCGGTGTTCAGTAGGGCCAGGACCTTCGCCTCGGCACTGCAGCGGTCGCAGCGTTCGCTGGTGTCGGACCGGAGGTCGTTCGGGGTGGCGAAGGCGGTGGTCATGGTCTGCTCCTTGCGAGCGCGGAGGTCTCCTGCTCGGTCGCCCTCCACCTTCCCCGGCGCGGGCCAATCACCCCACCGCGGTTCATCGGCCCGCGAGCGATGCTCCAGACAGGCGATATGTCCCCGTCAGCCGCCGTCGGGCTCATGGGAGCATGCCCTGCGTGAACCCCGACCTGTCCGCCGACCTGTGTGCCCGGCTGCGCGAGGCGTTCCTGACCGCCGGGTACACCGCCGACGGCGTCGTGGCGCTGCTCGGCCGGCACGCCCACGCCGCGCTCGGCCGGGGTGAGCCGGAGCCGGCCCGACGGGCGAGTCGGGAGGCCGGTCCGCTCGGCACGCTGATCCGCCTGTTCCTGCTCGGCGAGGCCGAGCCGGAGCGGGCGGTGCGTGCCGCGCTCGGCCCGCTCGACCTCGACGAGGCCGTCGCGGCCGAGATCCTCACGCCGGACCTGCGCGCCGGCCTGGACATCCGCCCCTACGAGGACAACTGGTGGGTGGTCGCCGACCTGGACTCGGACGTGCGTGGCGGTCCGGTCCGGCCGGACCACGTGCTCGGCGTCGGCCACGCCTCGGTCAGCCTCGCCCGCGCCACCGCCCGCCGTCCTGTCGACACCCTTCTCGACCTCGGCACCGGCTGCGGCGTGCAGGTGTTGCACGCCAGCTCGCACGCGCGGCGGATCACGGCGACCGACCTGTCGCCGCGGGCGCTCGCCCTGGCCCGGGGCACCGTCCACCTCAACGAGCTGGACGTGGAGCTGCTGCGGGGCGAGTGGTTCGACCCGGTGGGGGAGCGCCGGTTCGACCAGATCGTGTGCAACCCGCCCTTCGTCGTCGGCCCGGCGCGGGTGGACTACGTCTACCGGGACGCGGGGCTCGCCGGCGACGGCGCGAGCGAGCTGGTCGTGCGGCGGATGCCCGACCACCTCACCGAGGGCGGGGTCGGTCAGCTGCTCGCGTCCTGGCTGCACCGCAGGGGCGAGGACTGGGCGGACCGGGTCGACTCCTGGCTGCCGCGGGGCGTGGACGCCTGGTTCGTCCAGCGCGACGTCGCCGACCCCGCCCTCTACGTCGGGACCTGGCTGCGCGACGCCGGCATCGACCCCCGGTCGCCGGAGGGGCGCGCCCAGGCCGACGCCTGGCTGGACTGGTTCGCCGCCAACGACGTCGAGGGCGTCGGCTTCGGCTACGTGACCCTGCGGCGCACCGACGAGACCCCGACCCGCGTCGTCTGCGAGGACCTGCGCCACGCCTACGACGACCCGCTGGGACCGGAGACCGCGCGCTGGCTGGACAACGTCGCGTGGCTGCGCGGGAACGAGGGCGAGCTGGCCAGCACCCGCTTCACCGTGCCGCCGACGGTCCTGCTGGAGGAGGTCCACGAGCCGGCCGAGACCGGCTGGGCTTCCCTCGTTCGCAGGCTGCACCGTACCGACGGCCCCGGCTGGCAACACGAGGTCGACGAGCCGACCGCGCGCCTGGTCGCCGGCTGCCGGGGCGAGCTGCCCCTGGAGGACCTGCTGACCCTGCTCGAGCTCGCCTACGGTGAGCTCGACCGGTCCGCCGCGCTGCCGGTCGTCCGCGATCTCGTGCTGCACGGCATGCTGGTCCCGTCCCCGTGAGCGGCGAGCTCGAGCGGGCCGAGGCGCTGCTCGTCGAGACCGGGGCGGGCGAGCTCCCGCACCCGGGTGGGACGCTGCTGGCCCACCTGCGGCGGGTGCGGGAGCTGCTGGCGGAGTGGGGCGCGCCGGCGCCGGTCCAGCTCGCCGGCCTCTGCCACGCCGCCTACGGCACCGACGGCTTCGGCGTCGCGTTGCTCGATCTCGAGGAGCGGGCGCGGCTCGTCGAGGCCATCGGCCCGGCGGCGGAGTCGCTGGTGTACCTGTACGGCAGCTGCGACCGGTCGGCGGTCTACCCGCGGCTGGACCAGTCCGAGGTGGCGTTCACCGACCGGTTCACCGGGGCCACGACCGTGCCGGCCGAGTGGCTGGTCCGCGGCTTCGTCGAGATCACCGCGGCCAACGAGCTCGACGTCGTCACGCACAACGCCGAGCTGGCGGCCGAGCACGGGCCGGCCCTGCACGAGCTGATGCGCCGCGCACGCCGCCATCTGTCCCCGGCGGCCGCCGCTCGATGGGAAGCCACCTAGCTAGAACCAGTCGGGGGGCAGGCCGGTGACGGTGGCGGTGTCGGCGGTGGCGGTGAGGTCGACGGTGACCGGGCCGAGGCCGAGGCCGGACAGGGTGATGCCGCCCCAGCTCGGCGGCAGGCGCGGGGTGGTGGACAGCGTCCGGCGCGGGACGTGCGGGTCGAGTCCCAGGAGCGCGCGGACCAGCAGCAGCGGGGCCGCGGCCGCCCACGCCTGGGGCGAACACGACGTCGGGTAGGGCACCGGCGGGCTGAACTCCTCCCTGGCGAAGCCGCAGTACAGCTCCGGCAGCCGACCGCCGAACGCGGCGGCGGCGTCCAGGACGCCGCCGGCCAGCCGCTGGGCCAGCTCGACCGCCCCGGGCAGGTGGGCGTAGCGGAGCAGACCGGCGACGGCGATGGCGGTGTCGTGCGGCCAGACCGAGCCGTTGTGGTAGCTCATGGGGTTGTAGGCGCCCATCGACGCCGCGAGCGTGCGCAGGCCGTAGCCGGTGTCCATGTCCGGCTCGCCCAGCCGCTCGACCAGCACGGCCGCGTGCTCGTCGGTGGCGATGCCCGTCCAGAGGCAGTGCGCCGCGTTGCTGGTCAACGCGTCCACCGGCCGCCTGTCGCCATCCAGGGCGATGGCGAACCAGCCTCGCTCGGGTAGCCAGAAGCTCTCGGCGAACCGCTGCCGCAGCCGCTCCGCCCGCTCGCGCAGCCGGGCCGCGCCGGCGGGGTCGTCGAACCACTCGGCGAGCTCGGCTCGGCCGAGCAACGCGGCGTAAACGTAGCCCTGGACCTCGCAGAGCGCGATCGGAGGGATGGCCGACCGGCCGCCGGCGTCGTTCACGCCGTCGGCGCTGTCCTTCCAGCCCTGGTTGACCAGGCCGCGGTCGGTGACCCGCCGGTAGGCGACGAAACCGTCGCCGTGCCGGGCGGTCCAGGCCAGCGCCGCGTCGGCGGCCGGGAGGAGCGCGCGCACCGCCTCCTCGTCGGCGCCCCACCGCCAGCACTCGGCCAGCAGCATCACGAACAGCGGCGTCGCGTCGGCCGTGCCGTAGTAGCGGCTGCCGCCGAGCACGGCCGCGCTGTCCGGGCCCCGGCGCAGCTCGTGCATGATCCGGCCGGGCTCCTCCTCGCTCGCCGGGGCGACCGCGCGGCCCTGCGCCTCGGCCAGGACCCGCAGGGTGCCCAGGGCGAGACCGACGTCCAGCGGCAACGCCATCCACGCGGTCAGCAGGCTGTCCCGGCCGAACAGGGTCATGAACCAGGGCGCCCCGGCGGCCACGAAGGGCCGGCCGTGGGCCGGGTCGTGCATCAGCAGCGCACCCAGGTCGCTCACCGAACGGCGCAGCACGCCGGTCAGGGCCGGGTCGCCCGCGGTCACCTCGGTGCACGCGGCCCGCCAGGCCCGGGCCCCGCCGGCCGGCCCGCGCCGGGCCGGGGCGTCCAGCGGCCGGGCGGTCACCTCGGTCGACCACCGGCTCCGTGCCGGCACCACCACCCGCCAGCTCAGTGTGCCCGGCAGCACGGCCGGCCCCGCGGTGGCACCGACCGCCACGCCCCGTGCGCCGTCCGGGTCACCCAGCAGCAGCTCGCCGCCGACCACGCGCGGCTCCGCGCCGCCGGGTCGGGCCCGGCCCTCCTTGACCGCGAACAGGTCGGCGAGGTCCGCCGCCACGGTCAGCTCCAGCCGCACCTCGGCCGGCTCGCGGCCCAGGTTGTGCACGGTGACGGTTTCGCGCAGACCGTCGTCGACGACCCGGTCGCGCACCAGGAGCAGCGTGCTGCCGGCGCGCAGGACGAAGCGGGCGCCGAACGCCTCCCGCGCCAGGACCGTCAACGCCTGGGCGGGGTGCCCGTCCAGGCGCAGCTCCCAACGCGAGAGCACCCGGGTGTCCCGGACGAACAGGCCGTGGGCGGCGCCGGGCGCGATGTCGCCGGTGGCGTCGGACAGGCAGAAGGTCCCGCCCGCGACGAGGGTGACCCCGGCGGTCCCGGTCGGGGCGGGTTCCCCGGCGTTGAACGGGTCGGGCGGGTGCGGGTCGGTCATTCCTGGCCTCCGGCGCGGATGGTGGCGGCGCCCCGGGTTTGCCCCGCGTGTCGGTGGGAACGCCGGCAGGAAGATCGCCCGCGTCGAGGAGGAGCCATGAGCGAAGGTAGTCCCACCGGCGGCACGGTCGCCGACGCCCTTGTGCACCGCCTGCGCTCCTGGGGCGTCGCGCGGGTGTTCGGCTATGCCGGGGACGGTGTCGACCCGGTGCTGGCCGCGCTGAACCGGGCCGGCGGCGACCCGGAGTTCGTTCCCACCCGGCACGAGGAGATGGCCGCGTTCATGGCCTCGGGCCACGCCAAGTACACCGGGACGCCCGGGGTGTGCCTCGCCACCCAGGGACCGGGCGCGATCCACCTGCTCGCCGGCCTCTACGACGCGAAGCTGGACCGCCGCCCGGTGGTGGCGCTGGTCGGACAGGTCGTCTCGACCGCGCTGGGCAGCGGTTACCTGCAGGAGGTCGACCTGCATGCGTTGTTCAAGGACGTGTGCGGGCAGTACCTGCAGACGGTGTTCCGGCCCGAGCAGCTGCCGATGGTGCTCGACAACGCCATGCGCACCGCCATCGCGACCAGCACGCCGACCTGCCTGATCCTGCCGCACGACGTGCAGCGGGCGGACGCGCCCGGGGAGCTCCCGCACACCCACGGCGTGGTGCCGTCCTCGGTCACCGTCGGCCGGTCCCGGGTCGTGCCCACCGAGGACGACCTGCGCCGCGCCGCGTCCGTGCTCGACAGCGGTCACAAGGTGGCGCTGCTGGTCGGCCGGGGGGCGGTCGGTGCCGAACGCGAGGTCGAGGCGGTCGTCGACCGGCTGGGCGCCGGGGTCACCGTGTCGCTCGTGGGCAAGCCGGTGCTCTCCGAGGACGCGCCGTGGCACACCGGCGTCATGGGCCACCTGGGCACAACCGCGAGCGCGGAGCTGATGGCCGAGTGCGACACGCTGCTGATCGTGGGCTCCAACGACCCGTGGACCGAGTTCTACCCGAAGCCGGGGCAGGCCAGGGCCGTCCAGGTCGACATCGACGCCAAGGTCGTCGGCGCCAAGTACCCGGTCGAGGTGGCGCTGGTCGGGGACACCCGGGAGACCCTGCGCGAGCTGCTGGGCCACCTGTCGCGCAACCCGGACCGGACCTGGCAGGAGCGGGTGGCGCGCAGCGTCTCGGGCTGGCGGGAGCTTGCCGAGCGGCGCACCGGGCACCCGGCCGAGCCGCTCAACCCCGAGCTCGTCGTCCGCCGCCTGTCCGACCACCTGCCCCCGGACGTGCGGGTCGCGGTCGACGTCGGCTCCTCGACCTACTGGTACGCGCGGCACCTGCGCCTGCCGCCCGGCGTGCCGGCGCACGTGTCGAGCTACCTCGCGGCGATGGGCTGTGCGCTGCCCTACGGGCTCGCGGCCAAGCTCGACGCGCCGGACCGCCCGGTCGTCGCGCTCGCCGGCGACGGGGCGATGCAGATGAGCGGGCTGCTCGAGCTGATCACCGTCGCCGACCGCTGGCGCTCCTGGGCCGATCCGCGGTTCGTCGTGCTGGTGCTGCACAACGGGGACCTCAACGAGGTCAGCTGGGAGCAGCGCGAGATGGAGGGCGACCCGCGCTTCGCCACCTCCCAGCGCGTGCCCGAGTTCCCCTACGCCAACTACGCCGAGCTGCTCGGCCTGCGCGGCATCCGGGTCGACTCGCCCGACGCGGTGGACAAGGCGTGGCAGGAGGCGTTCGACGCCGACCGCCCGGTCGTCGTCGAGGCGGTCGTCGACCCCGACGTCCCGCTGCTGGCGCCCCACCTGCCGGACGAGAAGGTCGACATGATCTACCGCGGACTGGCCGCCGAGCCCGACAGCGGAGCCGCCCGCGAGCAGGTCCTACGCCAGCGCTCCGACGAGGGCCACGACGACCGCGGCCGCGGGTCGTCCTAGGGAACGTCCTCAGCCGCCTCGGACGGCCTGCCAGGCGTCGCCGAGGATGGTGGGCAGGTCGGACCGGACGGGGTGCCAGCCGAGCTCGGTCCTCGCCCGGGTGGGGTCGGCGACCAGGACCGGGGGCTCGTCGGCGGCCGGCGCGAACCGTACGGGCACGGGGCCCGCGGTGACCTCCTCGGCGACGGCGAGGACGTCGCGGATCGTCGTGCGCCGGCCGCTGCCGACGGTGTAGGCGCGCCACCGGCCGGGCACGCAGGCGTCCAGGGCGCGCACGAACGCGTCGGCCAGGTCGGCGACGTGCAGGAAGTCGCGCTCGGCCGACCCGTCGCCGTTGACCACCAGCTCCGGCGCATTGCCGGCCCGCACGGCGAGGACCTTCGGGATGAGCCGGGTGAGCTCGGTGTCGGCCCGGCCGGCGGCGGCACCGGCGACGTTGAAGGCGCGCAGGCTGACCGCGCCGACGGCGCCGCTCGCCGCGAGGTCGGCCGCGGCGAGGTCGGCGGCCAGCTTGGTCGCCGCATACGGGTTCCGCGGGTCCGCCGGCTGGTCCTCGTCGACGGGTTGACGCCGCGGGCTGCCGTAGACGGCGGCGGTGGAGGACAGGACCAGGCGTGCGGGCTCCGCGCGGGTGCGCAGCGCGGACAGGACGTTGAGCGTGCCGACCAGGTTCGTCCGCCAGTACTCCAGCGGCTCGGCGAACGAGTCGCGGACCCGGACGAGCGCGGCGAGGTGACAGACCGCGTCGGCCCCGGCCGCGGCGGCCGCCACCGCGTCGGCATCGCGAACGTCGGCTCGGACGAGCCGGTCGGCCCCGGGCGGAGCATTCCCGCGCCGGCCGAGCGCGGTCACGGCGTGGCCACGCTCGGCCAGCGCCGCGACGACGGCGTACCCGACGAAGCCGGTCGCGCCGGTCACCAGAACTCGCACGGGTCCCCCTGGGGTCGGTGCACGATACGTGGGATTCTCTCGCGGTGTCCTCACGTGAGCTGGTCGTGCTCGGGACCGCGAGCCAGGCGCCCACCCGGTACCGCAACCAGAACGGGTACCTCCTGCGGTGGGACGCGGAGGGTCTGCTGTTCGACCCGGGCGAGGGCACCCAGCGCCAGATGCTGCTGGCCGGGGTGAGCGCGCGGGAGATCGACCGCGTCTGCCTCACGCACTTCCACGGTGACCACTGCCTGGGCGTGCCGGGCGTGGTGCAGCGGCTCTCGCTGGACCGGGTGCCGCACGTCGTCGAGGCGCACTACCCGGCCTCGGGTGCCGAGTTCTTCCGGCGGTTGCGGTACGCGACCTCCTTCCACGAGGTGGCGGAGCTGCGTGAGGTGCCGGTGGAGCGGGACGGTCCGGTCGCGACCGGGGCGTTCGGGACGCTCGAGGCGCGCCGCCTGGACCACCGGGTCGACGCGTTCGGCTACCGGCTGGTCGAGCCGGACGGGCGGCGGATGCTCCCCGAGGCGCTGACGCGGCTGGGGGTGAGCGGCCCGGACGTGGGCGTGCTGCAGCGCGAGGGCGTTCTCGAGCACCGGGGCAGGTGGGTGGAGCTGGCCGAGGTGAGCGTGCCGCGGCCGGGACAGCGGTTCGCGTTCGTGATGGACACCCGGCTCTGCGACGCGGTGTACGCGCTCGCCGACGGGGTGGACCTGCTGGTGATCGAGTCGACCTTCCTCGACGAGGACGCCGGGCTCGCCGCCGAGTACGGGCACCTCACCGCGGCGCAGGCGGCCCGGGTCGCCCGCGAGTGCGGGGTCCGCCGGCTCGTGCTGACCCACTTCTCGGCCCGCTACGCCGACCCCCGCGCGTTCCACGACGAGGCGGCCGGGATCTTCGACGGCGACGTCGTCGTGGCCGAGGACCTGGCCAGGGTCCCGGTCCCGCCGCGGGAGCACGCCGGTGTACCGGGGTAGGTGCCAACCACCCGCCAGCCGCGTTCCCAACCTCACAGGACAGAACACCTAGACCGCGAGCCAGACCGCCGTGTCCGGCGGCAGGGTGTCCCGGACCGGGGCGCTGGACAGCAGCACCTCCTCGTGCTCGGGCAGCGGCCAGGGGGTGGAGCCGAGGTTGACCGCGCACAGCAGACCCGGTTCCCGGCGGAAGGCGAGCACGCCGGGCGGGGTGTCCAGCCAGGACAGGTCGCCGTCGCCGAGGGCTTTGTGGTTGCGGCGCAGGGCGATCCCGGTGCGGTAGAGGGAGAGCATCGAGCCGGGGTCGGCGGCCTGGGCCGCCGCCGTCCGGTCGCGCCAGTGCTCGGGTTGCGGCAGCCAGGGCCGGGAGCCGTGGGGGGAGAAGCCGAACGGGGGAGCGTCGCCCTCCCACGGGATCGGCACCCGGCACCCGTCCCGGCCGCGCGCGGTGCGCCCGGAACGGTGCCAGGTCGGGTCCTGCAGCAGTTCCTCGGGCAGGTCCTCGACCTCCTCCAGACCGAGCTCCTCGCCCTGGTAGAGGTACACGCTGCCGGGCAGCGCCAGCATCAGCAGCACCGCGGCCCTGGCGCGGCGGGTGCCGAGCTCGAGGTCGGCCGGCTCCACCGGCTCGCTCTGCGGACCGGTACCCCGGGTGTCGGGGCGCCCGTAGCGGGTCACGTGGCGGGTCACGTCGTGGTTGGACAGCACCCAGGTGGCCGGTGCACCCACCGCGCCCAGCGCCGCGAGGCTCGAGTCGATCACCGCGCGGAACCGGCCGGCGTCCCAGGGGCAGCGCAGGAAGTCGAAGTTGAACGCGGTGTGCAGCTCGTCCGGGCGCACGTACCGGGCCAACCGGTAGGGCGGGGCGACCCACGCCTCGGCGACGAAGATCCGGTCCGGGCCGTACTCCTGCGCCACCCGGCGCCAGGCGCGGTAGATCTCGTGCACCTCCGGCCGGTCCCAGTGCGGGTGGTCCGGCGGGTCCGGCGGCTCCATCAGGTCCTCGAGGTCGGCCCCCACGTCCGGCAGACCGTCCGCCTTGACCAGGCCGTGGGCGACGTCGATGCGGAAGCCGTCGACGCCGCGGTCCAGCCAGAACCGCAGGATGTCCTCGAACTCGGCACGCACCTCGGGGTGGTTCCAGTTCAGGTCGGGCTGCTCGGGGGCGAACAGGTGCAGGTACCACTCCCCGTCGGCGGTCCTGGTCCACGCCGGACCGCCGAACACGCTGCGCCAGTCGTTGGGCGGCGTGCCGTCCGCGCCGCCCGGCCGGAAGACGTAGCGGTCGCGCTCGGGCGAGCCGGGGCCGGCCGCCAGCGCCCGGCGGAACCAGGGGTGCTGGTCGGAGGTGTGGTTGGGTACCAGGTCGACGATCACCCGCAGCTCGTGCCGGTGCGCGTCCTCGAGCAGGGCCTCGGCGTCGGCGAGCGTGCCGAACAGCGGGTCGATGTCCCGGTAGTCGGCTACGTCGTAGCCGCCGTCGGCCATGGGCGAGCGGTACCACGGCGTGATCCACAGGGCGTCGGCTCCGAGGTCCCGCAGGTGGCCGAGCCGCGAGCGGATCCCGGCGATGTCGCCGACACCGGACCCGTCGCGGTCGGCGAAGCTGCGGACGTAGACCTGGTATACAACGGCGTCGCGCCACCACGGGCTGTGCTGATCCACTCGCATGGTTACCTCCCGGCGGCGCTGTCGAAACGCCCGGTGTGGGTCGGTGACAGGAACACGAGGACGTCGTTGTCCATGCCAGGCACGGCTTCCGGTTCCCACCAGCCTGCCCGGCGGTAGAACGCCACGGCGTCGTGCGCGTGTCGTGAGGTCAGCAGCCAGGCGTGCCCGTCCGGGGCCTCCGTCGTCAGCTCGGCGAGCAGCCGCCGGCCCAGGCCGGTGCCGCGTACCCGCTCGCGCACGCCGAGCTCGTCCACCTCGAGCGCGCCGACCAGGAGGTCGGCCACCCGCTCGGGCCCGAGCCGTGCCGTCACCCGGCCGTAGGCGCGATCGGTCCGGAAGGGAGCGCCGGTGATCCAGCCGGTCGCGAACCCGTCCACCGCACCGCTGTCCGAAAAGGACAGAATGGCGGTGAAGCCGGGCCGGTGCACGTCCCGCCGGAGCCGTTCCAGGATCGCCGCCCGGTCCCGGTGCTCCCACGGCGGCCCGCCGAACACGTCGAGAACGGCGTCGGTGAACGCGTCGGCGACCGCGAGCACCTCGGCCCCGGTGTACCTCACGCCGCCGCGATCCTGGTCGCCCGGTCGACGAGGTCGCGGACCAGGGCGGCCACCTCGGCCGGGGTGAACTCCATGCCGTTCTCGCCGACGGTCACCTCGAAGCTGCACCGCGCCGGGTCGGGGGCCGAGCGAACCCGGCCGAACAGCTGGACCCCCTGCTCGGCGAGCAGTTCCTCGACGGCCGCCTCGACGGCGGCCTTGGCCGCCGGCAGGTGCACGTGGAACATCGGCGTCTGCGGCGGGGAGGGCACGGTGCGGGCGACCCCGTCGGCGTTGATCGCCTCGGCCAGCGCGACGGCGTGGTCGCGGAACGCCGGCATGCGGGGCAGCAGCTCGTCCAGGCCCAGCTCCGCGACCGCCGCCAGCGGCCAGGCGTCGACGATCGCCCCGCCGTGGCGCCGCCGCCACACGGCAGCGTGGCCGATGGTCTCCTCGTCCCCGGCCAGGATCGCCCCGCGGACACCCTGCAGGGCCTTGTAGAGGGAGACGTAGACCGTGTCGAACAGCGCGGCGATCTCGGCGAAGGGCCGTTCGTAGTAGGTCTGCGCCTCCCACAGCCGGGCACCGTCCAGATGGGTCGCGGCGCCCCGGGAACGCGCCCACTCGACCTGCTCGCCCAGCTCCGCCCACGTGGGCAGCCGGCCGCCGATGTCACGCTGGGGCAGCTCGAGCACCAGTGCCGCCGGCGGTTCGGTGACCGCGGCCAGGTCGGTCGTGGTGACCAGGTCGTTGTGGTCGCCGACGATCTGGCAGGTGAGGCCGTGCAGGGCGTGGTAGCCCTGCTGCTCCCAGACCAGCAGGTGGCTCTGCGGGTGGGCGACGAAGCTCGACCGGCCGCGCCGTTCCGCGTGCACGCGCAGGGCGACCTGCTGGGCCATCGTGCCGCTCGGGAAGAACAGCGCCGCGGGCTTGCCGAGCAGGGCGGCCACCCTGGACTCGAGCCGGGCGACCGGGCCGTCGGGCCCGTCGGGCGGGGTGTCGGGCGGCAGGTGCTCCAGGAGGCGCTGGAGGACCTGGTGGGGCATCCGCCGCAGCGGCGCATGGAGGAACAGCGAACGACGGATCTCGGTCATGGCCGAACGCTAGCCGCTATTGCATAGAACTTGCAATAGAGATGATCACAGTTCCTCGTGGACGACGTGGCCGGGGATGCGGGCCTCGCCCACCGGGCGGCTCTGGTGCAACGCGAAGTCGCTCATGTCCCGCAGGACGAAGGTGGGCGCTCCCTCGGCCTTGGACAGCCGGACCCGGTGGAGGTCGGCGTCCCGTACGTCCTCCAGCACGACCGCGGGACGGGTGTCCGGACGCTCGAAGTGGACGTCCACATTGTCCATCCGAACGCCGGTCGCGTGGCGGACGTAGAAGGCCCATGCCGGCAGGATGCCGAACATCGACGGCTCGGGATAGGACTGCGGCCGGTCGGGGACCGCGTAGGGCTCGCGCGCTCCCGGCTCGGCGAAGAACGTGTTGATGAGGTCCAGCGGCTGCTCGGCCGCCTCGGTCATCGACAGGCCACCGCGCATGTGCACCCGCACGTTGCTGATCCGGACGTCCTCGACGTCGTGGCCGGGCAGGCCGACGATCATCGAGGGGTAGCGGGGGTCCGCGTTGTGCACGGTCACGTCGCTGATGCTGACCCGCCGCAGCTTCCCGATCTCCCGCCCGGCGGGGCCGCGCATGCGTGCGCCGAGCCGGAGGAAGAACGGCGTGTTGGACACGTCCCGCATCGTGATGTTGCTGATGGTCACGTCCTCGAGCAGGCCGCCGTCGACGGTCTCCAGGGCCAGCCCCCGGCATCGCTCGAAGATCATGTTCGAGATCGCGATGTTCCGGAAGCCGCCGTTGGACTCCGTGCCGAACTTGATCCGCCCGGTCGGTCCGTCCCGGTCGGCGGCCAGGGGGTCCTCGCGGCCGAAGGTCCCTTCGACCAGCGTTCCGACGTCGTAGCCGCTCACCATGCTGTCGGCGATCGTCACGTTCTCGGTGGCCCGGGGGAAGCCGAGGGCGTAGGAGCTCTTGAGCACGATGGCGTCGTCGCCGTGGGTGTTGACCGTGCAGTGCGAGATCCGCACGTTGCGGCAGCAGTCCACGTTGATGCCGTCCCGGACCGTGTCGATCGTGACGTTGTGGATGGACAGGTTGTCCACCCCGGTGGGCAGGATCGAGAGGTGACCGCCTCGCACGATCGTGACGTCCCGGATCACCACGTTGCGGCAGAGCTTGAGCGCGATCGCCTTGTCGCCGGTTCCCGGCGGGCTCTCCGGGGTCATGTTTCGCACCAGCGCGGCGCCGTCGATCCGCCCCGGACCGCCGATCCCGATGTTCTCCAGGCCCTCGCCCCAGATCAGGCTCGCCCGCCAGTGGCTGTGACCGAAGTCCTGGTAGGGGTTCCCGGCTCCCTCGCCCGGGGCGTCGAACCCCTTCCCGTCCCGCGGCTGCGCCGCCAGCAGCGTCGCGCCCCGGTCGAGGTGGAGCGTGACGTCGCTGCGCAGGCGGACCGAGTAGCTCGTGTAGGTCCCGGCGGGGAAGAACACGGTCCCCCCGTTCTTCGCCGCGGCGGCGATCGCCCGGTTGATGGCCGGCGAGTCGATCGTGCGGCCGTCGCCCTTCGCGCCGTACCGCCTGACGTCGAACACCGGCCCGGCCACGACACCCGCGGTGCTCGGGTCGGCGGACGCGGGAGTGGCGCCGGACATGGCCAGCCCCCCACCCGCGGCGCCGGCCGCGCCGAGCCGTAGGGCCGTTCGGCGGTTCGCTGCTGCGGACATCACCGCTCCTCGAAGTGTGTGCGTCCAGATCCGACGGTGAAGACGACCCGACCGTCGCCGGAGTCGACGACGCGTGGCGCGCCGGCACCCCAGGCGCGGTACCCGCGGGGTGCGGCGGGGAGGACGACCGTCGCCGTCACGTTGACCGGCACCGACACCGCGAGCTCCAGCCCGTGCCCGCCGCGCTCCCAGTCGACGCCGACCGGGCCGCGCTCGGTCCACTCGGTACCGGCGGCGGCGCGCAGCCGGCTGACCGGCGGGGAGATCCGCACCGTGTCCGCTCCGGCACCGGTGACCTCGAGGCCGAGCAGCGACTCCAGCACCGCGCTGATGCCGGCGGCTCCCCAGCCGTGGGAGAAGCTCTCGCTGCTGTTCTGGTTCACCTCGGGCCCCGCGCACGGCGCCTGCGCGCAGCCGGGCGTCCACTGCTCCCACAGGAACGTCCCGCCCTCGGCGAGGACCTGGGCCGGGCCGTCGTCGGTGGGGTTGGTGAGCAGCCGCAGGATCGCGTCCGGCCGCCCGGTCCGGTGCAGCGCCGTGAGCAGCTGGCGCAGCGTCATCGGCCCCTGCCGCACGCCGAGGCTCTCGACGTACTCGCCGAGGACGGGGTGGGCCGAGGCCGGTGCCACGCCGTAGGCGAGCGGGAAGCTCTGGGCGTGCTGCGAGTAGTGCGGAATTCGCTCCCCTGTGGACAGTGCGAGACCGTCGGCGTAGAGACCGTTCGCCGGCTCGCGCAGCCGTTCGTTCATCGCGTCGGCGATGGTGTCCGCGCGGTCCCGGTACACCCGGGCACCGGCGTGGTCGCCGACGACCTCGGCCGCGTCCGCGACGGCCCGCATCGCACCGACGGCGAGCGCGTTGACCACGGTCCGGGACCCGTTGTCGGTGACGACGCTGCCGTAGCGCATGGCCGCCGGCCAGTCGATGATCCCGTTCTCGTAGGGGCCGCTGCCGCCGGGGAGCCGGTGGACGAGGCCGGTGTCGTCCACGGCGGCCCAGACGTAGTCGGCGACCCGCCGCAGCGTCGGCAGGAGCCGTGCCACGAACTCGGAGTCCCCGGTGAGCCGGTGGTAGCGCATGATCCACTCGGGGAACATCTCGGTGTAGTCCGGGATGTCCCGGCGGCCGTCGCCGTTGGGGTAGACGGCGTTGAGCGCACCGCTGGGCCAGTAGCGGGCCTGCGAGTGCGCGAACTCGACGATGGCCTGCCGGGTGAGGCCGCGCTCGCCCAGCGCCTCCATCGTCGCGAACGAGATGTCGATGGCGTCCCCGAGGAACTGGCCCTTCTCCCGGGTGGGGGTGTCGAGGAAGACGTTCTGCGCCGAGTGCAGCGCGGAGTGGACCATCAGCCGGAACACCGCGTCCAGGGTGTCGTCGCTGCTGTCGAAGGTGGCGGCCTCGCCAGGGCGCACGTCGGTAGCCTGCGCCACGGCCGTGATCTGGTCGGCGGACAGGGTCTCGCCCGGGTCGTCGATCTGCAGGTACCGCCAGCCCCAGTAGGTGAACGGCTCGGCCACCTGGCGCCCGTCCCGCTGCGTGTAGTGGAAGCGCAGGTCGCTGCCCTGGGTGTCGAGGCCGGAGGTGCCGGCCCGCGAGTTCTCCACCCAGGCGCCGGCGGCGTGCGCGCGGCGGAGCGGCGCGTCCACCCCGACGGTCCCCTGTGAACCGACCGAGACCACCGTCCGCGACTCCGGCCAGCCGGGACCGTACCCGGCCGCCGGGGCGTCGACGACGAGCTCGTCGCCGACGTGCACGCCTGCCGTCGCGGCCAGCGACACCTCCCGCGCACCAGCCGCGGCCGGTGCGGCGAGCGTGGTGTTGTTGCGCCGGTAGCTCGTGGTCATGCTGACCCGGTGCCCGGCCGTCCCGTCGCGGAAGCGCACGCTGGGCACGGCGGAGATCACCCGGCCCATGTCGGCGAAGACCGTCCCGTCCGGCAGCCGCCGGACCGAGACCGGGCGGACGGTCCACCGCCGCAGGTGGGCCTGTTGGGCCGCGAGGTCGGTGAAGGCGCAGGGGGCGGAGTCGCCCGGGTAGCCGGTACAGCTCGGGGGGGCGGGCCGCGGGTGGGGGCCGATCACCGAGGCGGGTGCCCAGCCCTGGCCGGTGTGCCCCGGCCGGTCCCAGCCCGGTGTCTCCCGGGTGGCGTCGATGTGCTCGACCCGGTCGCCCGCGTCGGAGTTGCGGTAGGTGAGCGTGCTGACGTCGTGCGAGGTGTCCCGAGCCACCTGCCACGAGTCGTCGGAGACCAGGACCTGCCGGGTGCCGTCGGTGTGCTCGACGACGACCTTGACCAGCAGCCCGGACGGGCCCTCCGGCGGCAGCGGTCCGGGTGCCCGGCCCTGGCAGCGGCAGGCCCAGTAGTGGTAGCGGACGCCGACCGTCATCGCCCGGCCCGGCGCCAGCCGGGACAGCGCGGCCACGTCGTAGTAGCCCTCGCCGGGGTAGCCGTAGGAGGAGCCGCGGGCGACCGTGCGCCCGTCGACGTGCAGCTCCCAGTCGCCCATCGCGGCCACGTACGCGCGGGCCCGCACCACCGGGGCGACGCCGAGCCGGACCGTGCGCCGGGCCAGCGTCCACTCGTCGGCGGCGTCGTTGCCGGTCGTCACCCGCCGGATCCAGGACGCGCCGGACCAGTCGCGGGCACCGAGCCCGGTGTCGAAGGAGGCCGGGCGGGCGTAGGGCGAGGCCGCTCCGCGGCGGTCCCAGGTGCGCACGGTCCACCGGTAGGTGGTGCCGGGGGACAGCGGGGAACCCGCGTAGGCCACCCAGGACTGGCGGGACGAGCGCACCCGGCCGCTGTCCCAGACCCGGTTCCGCCCGGTCGCGTCGGTCACCAGGAGCTGGTACGCGGTCTGCGCCTCGTTGCCGTCGCGGTCGCGGGGGAGCCAGCCGAAGCCGGGGCGACCGTCGACGGCGAGGGGGTCCACCCGGCCGTCCACGGTGAGCCTGGCGGGTGCGTCCGGCGGGCGGTTGCCCGACTCCGCCGCGGCCGAACCGGGCAGGAGGGTCAGGAGCACTGCCGCCAGCACCCCCACGACGCGCGGTCCTCGTCGACGGCGCATGGCCGACCTCCCGCCCGTGGGATTGAAACGATCAAACCCGGCTCATCGACGCTAGCGCGCTCGACTCGGCTCAGGCAAGGGCTTTCCTCGCGCGGGCCGCCGACACGCGACGCGGTGTGACTTCGACCGGGTGAATCGGGGTACACCGGGCCTGGCCACCGAGGTCGACCAGAACGTCAACGTCAGCTGATCGTGCCGGCGTGAGCCCGGCCCAGCCGGGTAACCCCAGGCATGTCCGAACCAAGCAATGCACCCCCGGAGGCGCCCCACGCGCCGGGCACCCCCCGGCTGGAGGACCTCAACGTCGACGAGGACGGTCACGACGTCGAGCGGAAGAAGCCCGACGACGACCAGGACGTGCGTGAGGAGGCCGGCGAGGTCGAACCGCCGGACTGACCGGCTGTGCCGCCGCCCCCGGTGGGCAGGTTTCGCCCTGCCCACCGGGGGTAGCCGCCAGCCCGAACGAGACAGGACGCGAGCCGAGAACAGAGGAGACGCCGTGTCGGACGACAAGACCGACGAGACCACAACCGACACCAGCGAGGACGTCATCGACCTGCTGTGCCGGCAGCACGAGGAGATCCGCCGCCTGTTCGCCGACCTCGAGCAGGCCCCCGAGCAGGACCGTGAGTCGCTGTTCGCCGACCTCGTGCGCCTGCTGTCGGTGCACGAGACGGCCGAGCAGGAGCTCATCCACCCGGAGATCCGCGCGATGGAAGGCGGGGAGGAGGTCGTCGACGCCCGGCTCGCCGAGGAGAAGCGGGCTACCGAGCTGCTCGAGACCATGACCGACATCGGCCCCAAGGCCGAGGGGTTCGACACCCTGTTGATCCAGCTCCGCGAGGACGTGCTGGCCCATGCCGAGCACGAGGAGTCCGCGGAGTTCCCCATCCTGCGGCAGGGCAGGGACCGCGACCGGCTCGTGTCGCTCGCCGGTGCCGTCCGCGCCGCGGAGCGGATCGCGCCCACCCGGCCGCACCCGAACGTGACGAGCCCGGCGGCCAACTTCCTGCTCGGCCCGCCGCTGGCCATCATGGACCGCGCCCGCGACGCCATCCGGGACGCCCTTCGCCGCTGAGCCGGCCCTCGCGCGGGTGACATCCGCGCGAGAACCTCCGTAGCATCCCGGCCGTGGCGCATCGCCGCGCCACGGCCGGGGACGAGGAGGAGACCCATGCGCAGGGTGGCGACGGCCGTGCTGCTGTTCCTGCTGGTCCTGTCGGGACTGGCGGCTCCCGCTACGGCCACCCGCGAGGCGCCCGACCGCCTGCCCGTCGTCTCCCCGACCCCCCGCTCGATGACCTCCACCGGGGGAGAGGTCGTGGTCCCGCCCCGGGTGCGGCTGGTCACCGGGCGGCACAGCGACCCGGCCGCCGTCCGGGAGACCGCCGCGCTGCTGCGTTCCGCCGGTGCCACCCACGTCGTGCGCGACCAGGGACCGGCCGCCCGGCTGACCGTGTTTGTCGGCGGCCCGGCCGACCACCGGTCCGTACCGGGCGCCGACTCCTCCCGGGTCGCCCGCCTGCCGTCCGGGGGCTACCTGCTGGCCGCCGCGGGGAACCGGCGCGGGTGGATGCTCGTGGTGTCCGGGGTGGACGGTGCCGGCCAGTACCACGCCGTCCAGACGCTGCGGCAGGTGATCCGGCCGCGGCCCGGCGCCGACGCGCTGCCCGGACTTGTCGTCCTGGACTGGCCCGAGCTGCCGTTCCGCGGGGTGGTCGAAGGGTTCTACGGAACGCCCTGGTCCCAGGCGGACCGGTTGCGCGCACTGGACTTCCAGGGCCGCAACAAGCTCAACACCTACGTGTACGCGCCCAAGGACGACCCGTACCACCGCGAGCTCTGGCGCGACCCGTACCCCGCCGCCCGGCTCGGCGAGTTCGCCCAGCTGACCCGGCGCGCGGCGCGGCGGCATGTCGAATTCGTGTTCTCGCTGTCGCCCGGCGCGGACGTCTGCTACTCCGGCGACGACGACTTCCGCCTGCTCACCGCGAAGACCCAGGCGCTCTACGACGTCGGGGTGCGGTCCTTCGCGTTGTTCTTCGACGACATCGCCGCCCAGCTGCACTGCCCGTCGGACCTCGAGCGGTTCGGTGGCGACGCCTCACCCGCGGCCGCCGCCCAGGCCCACCTGCTGGACCGGTTCGCCCGCGAGTTCCTGGCCCCCCGGCGCGGCACCGGCCCGTTGCTGACCGTGCCGACCGAGTACAACGGAACCGCGGCGAGCGTCTACAAGGACCGGTTCGCCGCGCTGGTACCGCCGGCCGTGCATGTGATGTGGACCGGGCAGCAGGTCATCTCACCCACCATCAGCGACGCGGACGTGGCCGCTGCCCGTGCCCGGTACGCGCACCCGCTCGTGTTGTGGGACAACTACCCCGTCAACGACGCCCAGCCGGACCGGCTCTACCTCGGCCCGCTGACCGGCCGGGGACCGCGGCCCGCCGCCAGCGGCTCGGCGGGCCTGCTCGCCAACCCGATGGTGCAGGCCGAGCCGTCGCTGCCCGCGCTCACCACGGTCGCCGACTACGCCTGGAACCCCGCGGGCTACGACCCCGACCGCTCCTGGCGTCACGCGCTGCGGACGTTGGGCGGACGCCAGGTCGAGGCCCTGACCGCCTTCGCCGACGCCAACCGGGCCTCGCCGCTCGACCCGGCGTCCGCGCCGGAGCTCTCGGCACGCGTGGCCGCGTTCGAGACCGCGCTCGCGGCCGGCCGCCCCGGCAGCGCCGCCGCCCCGCTGGCCCGCTGGTTCACCGCGCTCGCCCGCGCGAGAACCGCGCTGGGCACGCTCTCCGGTGCGCTGGACGGAGGAGCGTTCGTCGCGGCCGCCGACCCGTGGCTGCGCAAGGCCGAGCACTACGGCACGGGTGGGGCGGCCGTCGTCGCGTCGCTGACCGCCGAGCACGTCGGCGATCTCACGACGGCCTGGCGGGAACGGGCCAGGTTCGAGCGGTCGCGGGCAGCCGCGGCGGAGATCCCGGTGACCGTGGCGCCCGGGGTCGTCGACCCGTTCCTCGACCGGGCGGGTGCGGCCGGCCGGCTCGTCACGCTCGCCACGCCCGACCCGGGCACGGTGATCGCTCCCGGCAGCGACGTGACCCTGACCGCGGCCGTCCGGTCCGGCGACGTGCCGGTCACCGAGGTGCGCTACCTGGTCGGCGGTGAGGTGGTCGGGACGGCGACGAGCGCGCCGTACACCGCGGTGTGGCGTGCGGTGCCCCGGCGCCTCGCCCGGGTCGTCGTCGAGGTCACCGACGCCACCGGCGCCGTGGTGCGTTCGGCACCGGTCGACCTCACGATCGGTACCCCCGACCACGCGCTGCTGGTGTACGGGGACGACGGCAACCCCGGTACCGGCGGGCTCGCCCCCGGCGAGGAGGACGTCGCGGACCGGTTGGCGCACCTGGGGTTCGCCGTGGACCCGGTGCTCGCCACGGAGGCCGACCCGACCGACGCCGACGGCCGGGCGCTCGTGCTGGTCTCCTCCACGGTGGCCTCCGGCGACGTCGCCGCGAAGTTCCGGGACGTGGCCGTGCCGGCCATCGCCTGGGAGGCGTTCGTGTTCGACGACATGGGGCTGGCCGCCTCGGCGGGTGAGCAGTTCCGCGCGGACACCGTCGAGTTCGTCCGGCCGCCGACACCGCTGTCGGCCGGGTTGGCGGGGCCGGTCCGGGTCTACCGGCAGGAGGGCCGGGTCCGCTGGGCCGTGCCCGCGCCCGGCGCGATCGTCGCGGCGACCATGCCCGGCGACCCGAGCCGGGCGACGGTGTTCGGCTTCGAGCGGGGTGCCCCGCTGCTCAGCGGCCTGACCGCGCCGGCCCGCCGGGTCGGCCTCTACCTCGGGGACGAGGGGCTGCTGTCGGGGTTGGTCGCCGACGCGAGCGTGTCGGTGTTCGACGCCGCGGTGCGCTGGGCCGTGCGCCAGGACGACACCAGGGCGAAGGCCAGCAGCAGCTCGGCGATGTCGCCGCCGTAGTACATCAGCTCCGCCGCCCCGCGCAGCTGCTCGACCGGCACGCGGATGCCCAGCACCCCGGCGTACATCAGCTGGGACAGCACGGCGTGCACGGCGACGGCGATTCCGAGCAGCACCAGGCGGGTACGCACCGACGGGCGGCGGGGCGCGGGGTCGGGACCGGCGATGACCCAGGCGAAGAGGTAGCCAGACAGCAGGAAGTGCAGGTGCACCAGGTGGTGGGTGAGCCCGTCACCGGCCGCCACGGCGTGCAGGGGTGTGGCGTAGAGCGCGACGAGCCCGCCCAGGTTGAGGCCGAGAATCGTCGCGGGGTGGGCGAGGACGTGGGCCGGGCCGCTGCGCAGCACCCGGCCGACGACCCGTCCCCAGCGGGTCGGGACGGCGCGCAGGAGCAGGGTGACCGGGGCACCGAGGGCCAGGCCCATCGGTGCCACCATCCCGATCAGCAGGTGCTGGAGCATGTGCCCGCGGAAGTCGTCCGGGGGGTAGGGAGAGGCCTGCGGGAGCACGGCGAGCGCGAGCAGGACGGCACCGGCGAGGAAGCTCGCGGTGCGCCACCGGCTCCAGCCGCGGGCGTCGCGGTGCTGGCGCAGCGCCAGGACCAGGTAGCCGGCGGCGACCAGCGCGACCGCCAGGACTGGCGGCAGCCACCCGGACGCGGCGGCATGCGCCTCGTGCCCTCCTCCGCCGTGGCCGCCGTGCCCGCCCTGGGCGAGGTCGACGGTGCTCACCGCCGCGGGTCGTCTGCGTCGGCCCGGACCGGCGCCGCCGTGCGCTGGAGGAGCCAGCCGCCGGCGACGAGCGCCGCGCCCAGGGCGAGGAAGCCGAGGTCCCACCACAGCTGATTCGGTCCGCCGCGCACGTGGTGGATACCGAGGAGGTGGTGGTCGACGACGCCTTCGACGAGGTTGAACAGCCCCCAACCGACCAGGACCCAGCCCCACAGGGCCGCAGAGCGCCAGACCGGCCCGCGCGAGGTCGACAGGCGCGAGTACAGCAGGGCCAGCCCGACGAGGACGCAGAGCCAGGTGAAGGTGTGGAACACGCCGTCCCACAGCGTGTTCATCCGCAGCCCGGGCACGGTGTCGGGGGAGTAGGTGGGCACGCCGACGTTGTCGGTGTCGCTGCTGCTGAGCAGGTGGTGCCACTGCAGGAGCTGGTGCAGCAGGACCCCGTCGACGAACCCGCCGAGCCCCAGCCCGAGAACCGTTCCCGGCAGGGCGATCGCGGGCGTGCCGGCGCGGGACCCGGTGGTGGTGCCGGTGGCCATGGGGCTCCCTCCGTCGCGCGTCGCCCAGCCGCGTACCCCGGGCTTGGGCGGCAAAACGCGGTCGGGAGGCGCACCCCGCAGCGGAGGTGACGCGGAAGGTGGCGTCGCTCGCGCAGGGTCCGCAACGCGACGGCGACCGCGCGACGGGACCCTCTGCCGGGCCGAGGGGACCTCCGGACGAGGCAAACACCACACCGAAGCCATACAACGCCCGCCTCCGACGAGGGGCCCGGGCGCGCGGCGGCGCGAGGGGGAGCGTCAGCGGGTGATCGACCCGGTGAACCACCAGCGCCCGCTGGGCACCTCGTACACGGTGAAGCCGGGTTCCCCGCGGAGGAGGCGGGCGCCGCGGGGGGCCCGGGCCGGGCGTTCGGCTGTCGGCACGTGTACCTCGGCGGTGGCCCCGAACGGGACCTCGACGGTCAGAGCCAGCAAGGAACCGGTCACCCGCCAGTCGACGGCGGCCCGGCCGCGCACGGTCTCCAGCGCGGTGCGTGCCCAGTCGACGCCCACGCGCGCGTCGGGTCGGACGGTGAACCGGCGGTACCCGGCGTCGCCGGGGCGCAGGCCGGCGACGTTCTCGTACAGCCACCGCACGACCGTGCCCTGGAAGTAGTGGTCGCGGGACCGGGAGTCCAGCGGCCACATCTCCCACATGGTGTCGGCGCCGCTCGCGAACCAGTAGCCCCAGCTCGGGTACGTGCGCTGGGTCGCGATCGCGTGTGCCACGTCTGCGTGCCCGTGCGCGGTCAGCACCGGCAGCAGCTCACTGGTGCCGAGGGCGCCGGTGTTGAGGTGGTTCCCGCGCGCGCGGACGTCGGCGACCAGGCCGGCCACCACGGAGGACACCGCCTCCGGCGGGACAAGGCCGAACGCCAGCGGTATCGCGTTCGAGGTCTGGCGGTAGTCGGGGTCGGCGTCGGTGCGGTAGACGCCGTCGCGCAGGAAGGTCGCGTTGAGCGCGTCGCGGCAGGTGGCCGCGACCTGCCGGTAGCGGGTGGCGACCTCGGTGTGCCCCAGCAGGTCCGCGAGCTCGGCGGTGGCGACCAGCGCGCGGTGCAGGTAGGCCGTCGCGGTGAGCCGGGTGTCCTCCGGCGGGTTGCCGCCGTAGCCGGGCGGGAGGTAGTCGCCGAGGGCGGTGTCGGCCAGCCCGTCCCGCAGCCGGCCGATCTCCCAGTCGAGGTAGCGGGTCAGCGCGGGCCAGTGCTCGGCGGCGACCCGGTCGTCGCCGTAGACCCGGTACATCTCGCGCAGCAGGAACGGGTACACGGTCGTCCACTCGGGAGACGGCGCGGCCTCCTGGTAGCCCCACCCGCCGCTCGGCACGATCACCGGCAGCTGGCCGGCCTCGGTCTGGCTGTCGGCGAGGTCGCCGAGCCACTTCGTCAGGAAGCGGGCCACGCCCAGCGCGTAGGCCATGACCGGCGCGCCGAGCTGGGCGTCGCCGGTCCAGCCGTTCTTCTCGTACATCGGGGTGTCGGTCGGGATGCCGTGCAGGTTGTTGCGCAGCGTCCGGCGCATCGCGCGTTCGAGCTGCTCGTAGAACGGCTCCGAGCAGGCGAACGTCCCGGTGTCGGGGACCGCGCTGTGCACCACCCGGCCGAGCACCTCCTCCGGGCGAGGCCCGCTCACCTCGACATAGCGGAAACCCTTGTAGGAGAAGCGCGGCTCCCAGCTCTCGCGTCCGGTGCCGGCGCAGACGTACTCGTCGAGCTGGTGGCGTCCCGGCACGTGCCCGTTGCCGCCCTGCACGTGGCCGTCGCCGCCGAGCTTCTCGCCGTACTGCAACCGGACCACGGTGCCGGCCGGCGCGGTGACGGTCAGCCTCGCCCAGCCGGCCATCGTCCGTCCCATGTCGACGATGTGGACGCCGGGGGAGAGCTCGGTCACCGAGACCGGGCGGACCGTCTCCACGACCTCGATCGGCTCGTGCTGCTGGGCCCGCAGCGTGCCCCGCGGCGCGTCGACGGCGACCGCGGGGTGCCAGACGGGGGTGCGTGTCGCGTCGAAGGTCTCCCCGGCGTAGAGGGAGTCCGAGCGGGTTGCGCTGTCGGCGACCTCCCAGTCGGTGTCCGAGCCGATCGTGGTGCGCGAGCCGTCCGGGTGGGTCAGGACGAGCTGGGCGAGCAGCCGGGGGTCGCCGTGCCAGCTCGCCCGGTGCCAGTTCCAGACGTTCGGCGTCGTCATGCCGTAGAAGCCGCGACCAAGGGCGACCTCGATCGAGTTGGCGCCGCGGGAGACCTGCCGGGTGACGTCGTGGGTCGCGTACAGGACGGTCCGCTCGTAGTCGGTGAACCCGGGGTCGAGCACCTGCCGTCCCACACGTCGCCCGTTCAGCTCGGCGTCGTAGTAGGCGAGCCCGGAGATGTACAGCCGCGCCGAGGTCACCGTCTTGTCCACTGTGAACCGTCTACGCAGGACCGGTGCGGGCTGGGTGGTCTCCACCGCGACCTGGGAGCCCCACGGCCCGCCGCCGTAGGCGGCGAGCACGGTCGCCGCGGTCCAGCCGGAGTCGTCGAACTCCGGTTGCTCCCAACCGTTCTGCTCGGTCTCGCTCACCCGCCAGCCCGGTCCCGTGACCACCTCCTGTCGCCCGTCGGCCAGCTCGACCACCAGCCGGACGAGCAGTCCGCCAGGGTTCACCGAGACGGTGCCGCGGTTGGTCGCCAGCGCGGCCAGCACGAGGTGGCCCTCGGCGTCCCGCACATGCTCGGTGACGTCGGCGAAACGTCCGAGCCTCCACCCGTCGACCTGCTCGGGGGCGTGCAGCACCCGCCGTCCGTTGAGGTACAGCGTGAAGTCGTCGTCGGCGGTGGCGACCAGGAGCGCCCTGGTCACCTCGGTGCCCACGTCCACGGTGTGTCGGAACCACCGCGGTCCGGTCGGCGCGCCGCTGGGGGTGGCCCCCGGTGACCAGATCCAGGAGGCGCCCTCGAAGCCGGGCGGTGCCTCCGCGGCCGGCGCCCCGATCCAGCGCGCGTTCCAGGGGGTGCCGAGGAAGCCGGTCTCCCACCAGCCGCGGGCGCTCCATCCCGACACGCGGCCGCGCTCGTCCCAGACGCGGACCCGCCAGGTGTAGCGGGTGTGCGGTCGCAGCGGCGGGCCGGCGTACGGAACGCCGATCGTGCGGTCGGAGTCGACCTTCCCGGAGTCCCACACGCCGTCGACCCGCACCTGGTAGGCGCTCTGCCGACTGCCCTCGTCGCTGGCCGCCTTCCAGGAGAGTCGGGGTGCGGCCACGTCGGTGCCGAGCAGCGTGGACGCGTACTCGACGGTGGTCTCGCGCACCGTCGGTCCGCCACCCCCGGCCTCGGCCGACGCCGCCGCGACCTCACCCGTCCCCAAGCCGACCCCCGCGACGGCGGAACCCCACAGGAACGTCCGCCGCTTCACACCCTCGCCCATCCGCCGTGCCCTTCGTCGGATTACGTGGTGAAACGTTTCAACGGATCTTAGTCCGTGACCCCGTTGACGACAAGTGGACCGGGGAGGGCTACCTCAGGGCGACGGTGAGGAGGACGGCGGCGTCGGTGAGGGCGATGAGGCCGTGCCGCTCGCTGGGGACGGAGGTGAGCTGGCCGGCCGCCAGGATGGCGCCGTCATCGTGGGTGTGGAGGCGGACGGTGCCGGTGACGACGAACAGGGTGGCCGCTGGTGGCGAGTCGTGTTCGGCCAGCTCCGCACCTTCGCTCAGCGCGATCAGGGTGGCGCGCTGCGACGTCCCGGTGACCAGGGTTCTCGACGCCCGTCGCGAGTGGTGCGTGCCGGCCTCGGCCAGCAGTTCGGCGGCCAGGGCGTCTACCTGGGTCACAGCGGGGTGGTCGGTCATGGGGTGCGCTCCCATCCTCGGCGAGGGGTTCGGTTGCCCAGCCGCTGCTCGCGGCTCCGGTAGACGATATAGGGCCGGGTCAGGTAGCCGAGTGGCATCGAGAACACGTGCACCAACCGGCTGAACGGCCAGAACGCGAACAGCGCCCAGGCCGCCAGGGCGTGCAGCTGGAACCCGAGCGGCGCGACGGGCGGTGGCCAGGCCCAGCATGCGCCGCCCGCCTTCACACGTTAGGGGCTAATGGCTCTGGAGTGCGCAGGCCGAGGGCGTGGCCGTAGCGGCTGAGCCGCATCGGCAGCGTCTGCTTGACCGACGGGCAGGCCGGCGTCCCCTCGCCCCAGACCAGGGGGCAGCTCCCACCGCAGATCGGGAAGATCGGGCAGGTCGGGCAGTAGGCCTCGGTGTCGCCGAGCAGGTGCTCGTTCCAGTCGTCGTAGCGACCGGGCGGGCGGATCCGCGGGGCCGGGAGCCGGGTCACATGACCCAGTGCCGTGTCCTCGCGGCCGGGCACCAGCGGCTGCTCGGTGCAGGAGTGCACCGCCCCGCCGGGGGCGATGACCTCGGCCCGCCGGTTCACCGCCACACACACCATGTGCTTGCGGGCGATGGGCAGCTCACTCCTGGTCAACCCGAACTCGGCGTAGGCGTCCAGCCACCGCCGTTCGATGTCGACGACGTCGGCCGGCGCGACCGCGTAGTCGGAGACGTCGTTGCCCCACTCGCGGACCAGCGCCGTGTAGAACCGGACCTTGGCGTCGGCCAGGCCGGCGTCGCGGGCGGCCCGCGCGAACTCGCGGTGCTCGTCCTGGTTCGCCCGACTGATGTTCGTGCGGATGCTGAACCGCAGCGCCGGCAGGTCGGTGGCGGCGCAGGCGGCCGCGATCGTCGAGGTGATGTGGTGGAAGCTGCCCCGGCCGCTCTTCAGCGGGCGTTGCGCGTCGTGCCGCGCCGGTGGCCCGTCCAGGGTGACCTCGAAGGAGGTGACCCGGCAGTCGCGGTGCAGCCGGCGGATCTTGTCCACGGTCAGCAGCGACCCGTTGGTCACCATCTTGGCCGAGTAGGGGATGCCAGCGAACTCGCACACCGGGATGATGTCCGCCGACAGGTCGAGGATCTGGGCGTAGCCCATCATCGGTTCGGCGCCGAACCAGCAGACGCCGACGCCGGTCGTCGCGGGGTCCTGCGCGGCCGCCGACAGCCGCGCCTTGACCGCGTCGCGGTGCTGCTCCCGTCTCGGCAGCCGGACGTGGTTCTGGCCGCAGTAGCCGCACCCCATGTTGCAGTACGCCGCGGGCATCAGGACGAACATGCGGTCGGTGTTGGCCGCGATCCGAGCGCGGTTCTCCTCGACGATCTCGCTGAACTCGTCCCGGGAGTCGGCGACGAGAATCCCGGCGGCGGCCATTTCGGCTCGTTCGTTCTCGGCGAGCAGGGCCGGCCGGTGCAGCAGGCGGTCGAGCACGTCGGTGCCGAGCAGGTAGACCTGACCCGAGGCGGTATGCAGCACGACGCGGACCCGCCTGCCGCCGTCGTCCATAAGCGTCTCGTCGGACAGGACCAGAAACTGACTCGCTCGCATGAGAGGCCCCCTGCCTCGTGTCGTGGGCCGGTGTGGGGCGCGGTCGTCCGACGTCGGCGCCCCACACCAGGACTCAGCAGCAACTGTCGTTGTTGGACTGTTGACAACAACCCCAGTTGGTCATCGCGACGTAGTCGCTCGACCCGGGTGTCACGTTGGCGAGCACGCTCGAGCCGGCGGTGGTCGTCGACTCCGCGCTGGCCGTACCGGCGGTCAACATCGGTGCGACGGCGAGCGCGCCGGCCACGGCGGTGGTCGCGGCGAAGCGTTTGATGAACGTGTTCCGATCTTCGTTCATCGAGTTCCCTCCCTTCCCTTCTTCGGGTGGACATGTGGGAGGGATGGAACTCAGTTCGACTGGACGGCCACTGGACATCGCCTGGACATGGCTTGCCGGCGAGCGGTGTTCAGGGGCGGGGCCAGATGTCGAGGGAGGCGTAGTGGCGTTCGGCCGCGTCCCAGCTGGGTGCGGCGGGGGTGGGCAGGTAGGTACGGGTGTCCAGGGAGCGGGCGACCAGCTCCCGCATCGCCCACCGGTCGGGGAGGTCGGCGCCCAGGGCTCGGGCCTGGACCAGGACGTTGCCCAGCGCGGCCGACTCGACGGGGCCGGCGACCACCGGCAGGCCGCAGGCGTCCGCGGTCAGCGCGCAGAGCAGCTCGTTGTGGGTCCCGCCGCCGACGAGGTGCACGACCTCCAGGGGGCGGTCGGTCAGCTCGGCGAGGCCGCGGACCGCCCGGCGGTAGGCCATCGCGAGGCTCTCCAGTACACACCGGACCGTCTCGCCCGGCGTCGCCGGCGGGCGCTGGCCGGTGGCGGTGCAGGCCTCGGCGATCCGGGCCGGCATGTCGCCGGGCGGGAGGAACTCGGGCGCGTCGATGTCGACCAGCGGGCCGAAGGCGGGTGCCGCGGCCGCCGCGGCCAGCGCCGCCGGCAGGTCCACGGTGTTGCCGGCGGCCGCCCAGGTGCGCAGCGTCTCCGACAGCACCCACAGCCCCATGACGTTGCGCAGCAGCCGGACCGTGCCGTCCACCCCGGCCTCGTTGCTGAACCCGGCCAGCCTGGCTGGCTCGGTGAGCAGCGGCTCGGTCAGCTCCACCCCGACCAGCGACCAGGTTCCGGAGGAGATGAAGGCGAACGCGCTGTCCCGCCCGGCCGGCACGCCGAGCACGGCCGAGGCGGTGTCGTGCGAGCCCACCGCCACGACCGGCACCGGCGCCGCGGCGCCGATCTCCTCGGTCACCTCCGGCGTGGTCCGGCCGACCAGTTCGCCGGGGGAGCGCAGCGGCGGCAGCAGCCGGGGTGGGATGCCGACCCGTTCGGCGAGCCTGGTATCCCACTCCCGGCTCGTCGCGTCCAGCAGCCCGGTCGTGGAGGCGTTGGTCCGTTCGACGCCCACCGCGCCGGTCAACCAGTAGCCGAGCAGGTCGGGCAGCAGCAGCATCGTCTCCGCCGCTGCCAGCCGTGGACTGTCGCGTTCGGACACCAGCTGGTAGATCGTGTTGAACGGAAGCTCGCGCAGCCCGGTCACCCGGTACAGCTCCGCCGCGGACACCGTGGCGTGCAGGGCGTCGGCCACCCCGTCGGTGCGGGAGTCCCGGTAGCAGACGGGGTTCCCGAGCAGCGTGCCCTCGGCGTCGAGCAGACCGTAGTCGACGGCCCAGGAGTCGATCCCGATCCCGTCCACCGCTCCGGCGGCGCGCAGCCCCGCCAGCACCTCGCGGTGGATGCCGAGCACGTCCCAGAACAGGGTGCCGCCGGCCCGCACCGGCCCGTTGGGGAAGCGGTGCACCTCCTCCAGGCGCACTCCCGCCGGGCCCACCTCGCCGACCACGACCCGGCCGCTGGTCGCCCCGAGGTCGACGGCGGCCAGGCGCAGCGCGGCCGTCACGGCGCGACGACCGTGAGCTCCAGCCCGAGCAGGTCGGCGACCGCGGTCAGCTCGCCGACGCGGTGGCCGGTGCCCAGGGCCCAGTGGTGGCCCACACCCGAGGCCGACCATGCGTCGGTCCACTCGCCCGGGTCGCAGCCGAAGTCGACCCGCGAGGTGGTGTTGCCGATCCCCAGCAGCGGTCCGGGGACGACGGTGCCCTCGGCGGCGATCATCGTGAACGTGCCGTCGGCGCGCTGACCGAGGCCGAACGCGGTGACCGGCCCGTGCGCGACGTCGAACTCGACCGACACGCCCCAGCCGCGCTTGCCGTGCAGGACGTCGAGCCCGCGCAGCAGCGGCCGGCCCTGGCTGATCGCCAGGTGGGCCGGTCCGTCGTGGCCCATCTCGACGACGTTGTCGCGGAAGTTGAGCGCCTGGAACTCGGTGAACGAGCCACCGGCGCCGAGCCGGTCCAGGACCAGCATCGCGAGCGAGGTACGCAGCTCGAACTCGCCGCAGGCGGGGATGCCGCGCGCGGTGAGCAGCGACGCGCCCAGGATCAGGCCGGCGCCGACCCGCTCGTGGGTCTCCCCGTCGAGCCCGCGGTGGTAGTAGGCGAGCGAGTCCAGCCCGAAGTCCTCGACCAGCCGGTCCAGTGCGACCGAGACCCGGCAGGCCCAGCTCAGGTCCTCCTCGACGACGGAGGCGTCGAGGGTGAACAGCTCCCGCGCGAGGTCCACCCTGGCCGCGGTCTGCGCCTCGGTCGCCTTCTCGGCGCGGACCCGGACGTCGTCGATCTCGAGGATCTCGACGTGCCCGCCGAACTGGGCGGTGACCAGCGTGGGGTCGGTGGCGACGTCCATCATGCCGGGGTAGAGGTGGCCGAGCAGCCCGTGCCGGCCGTGGCGCAGGGCGGCACGGACGCCGGCCGCCCGCACCCACCGCTCGATCCGCGCCCAGGCCCGCTCGTCCTCGAGGTAGCCCGACACCGACCGGAACTCCACGCCGCAGCGGCGGAACGCGTTGGCCATCTCCGGCAGTGGACAGGCACCGCAGTAGGCGAGCCAGGCGCCGGTGTCGAACGTGGCGTGGTCCATCGCCTCGCTGGGCTGCAGGTTGATCAGCAGCACCGGCGCACCCGAGCGCTGGGCGACCGGCGCCAGCATCGAAGCGGTCATGTAGGTGGTGAGGAAGCCGACGATCAGGTCGCAGTCGGCGGCCCGCAGCCGCTCGGCGGCCGCCGCACCGTCGCGCTCGTCGGAGATGAACCCGACGTCGACGACCTCGCAGGAAAGCCCGCCGAGCCGGGCCGAGACCCGTTCGGCCGAGCGGCGCAGCTGGGGGAGCAGGTCGGGGAACTGGGGCCAGTAGGCGCCGAGACCGCCGGCGACCAGGCCGACCCGCGTCCTGCGCGGGGTGATCCTGGCGAGGGCGGCCGACGCCGGCCGGTCGAGCGTGTCGGTCATGACACTCCTTCCGGAAGGGGGTTCAGCGCAGGAACGCGGCGGCCACGCCCCCGTCGACCGGGACGTGCAGCCCGGTGGTCAACACGAGGTCCCCGGCGGTGAGCGCGACGACCGCGGCCGCCACGTGCTCGGGGAGGACCTCCCGCTTGAGCAGGGTGCGCTTGGCGTAGAAGGCACCCAGCTCGGACTCGGGCACGCCGTAGACGGCGGCGCGCTGCGCCCCCCAGCCCTTGGCGAAGATCCCCGAGCCCCGCACGACGCCGTCGGGGTTGATCCCGTTGACGCGGATGCCGTGCTCGCCGAGCTCCGCGGCGAGCAGCCGGACCTGGTGTGCCTGGTCGGCCTTGGCCGCGCCGTAGGCGAGGTTGTTGGGTCCGGCGAACACCGCGTTCTTCGAGGAGATGTAGACGATGTCGCCGCCCATGCCCTGCTCGACCATCACCCGCGCGGCGGCCTGGGAGACCAGGAAGGAGCCCTTGGCCATCACGTCGTGCTGGAGGTCCCAGTCCCGCTCGGTGGTCTCCAGCAGCGACTTCGAGATCGACAGGCCGGCGTTGTTGACCACCAGGTCGAGCCCGCCGAACGCCAGCGCGGCCGCGGCGACCGCCTCCCGGACGGCCTCGGCGTCGGTGACGTCGGCGGTGACCGCGAGGGCCCGGTCGGCCGACCCGATGCCCTCGGCGACGGCCTTCGCCGCCTCGGTGTCGAGGTCGGCGACGACCACGCAGGCACCCTCGGCGCCGAGACGCTCGGCCACCGCGCGGCCGATGCCCGAGCCGGCACCGGTCACCAGTGCGACGCGCCCGGCCAGCGGTGCCGGGGCCGGCATGCGTCGCAGCTTCGCCTCCTCCAGCGCCCAGTACTCGATGCGGAACTTCTCCCGCTCGTCGATCGGCTGGTACCGCGACACCGACTCGGCGCCGCGCATCACGTTGATCGCGTTGACGTAGAACTCGCCGGCGACCCGCGCGGTCTGCTTGTTCCGCCCGAAGGAGAACATGCCCACCCCCGGCACCAGCACGATCGCCGGGTCCGCACCGCGCATTGGCGGGCTGTCCGGCTCGGCGTGCCGCTCATAGTAGGCCCGGTACTCCGCGCGGTAGGCCTCGTGCAGCTCCCGCAGGCGGGCCGCGACCTCCTCGACCGGTGCCGTCGCCGGCAGGTCCACCACCAGCGGGCGCACCTTGGTCCGCAGGAAGTGGTCCGGGCAGGACGTGCCGAGCGCCGCGAGCGGGCCGAGCTTCTCCCTGGCCAGGAAGTCGAGCACGACCTCGCTGTCGGTGAAGTGGCCGACCTGGCGGCTGTCGGTCGAGGCGAGCCCGCGGATCACCGGTGCCAGCTCCGCGGCCCTGGCCCGGCGCTCCCGCGTCGGCAGCGCCTCGAACCCGGGGACGACGGGCCCGAAGGGCTCGGCCGCGCCGCGCTCGGCGAGGAAGCGCTCCGCGGTGCGGATGATGTCCAGCGAGTTGGCTTCGCACTCGGCGGAGGTGTCGCCCCACGCGGTGATCCCGTGCCCGCCGAGGATGACCCCGATCGCCTGGGGGTTGGCGGCCTTGACCGCGGCGATGTCCAGCCCGAGCTGGAAACCGGGGCGGCGCCAGTCGACCCAGGCGACGCGGTCGCCGAAGCACTCCCGCGTCAGCGCCCTGCCGTCGGCCGCGGTCGCGAGCGCGATGCCCGAGTCCGGGTGCAGGTGGTCGACGTGGGTCGCGTCGACCAGGCCGTGCATGGCCGTGTCGATCGACGGCGCCGCGCCGCCCCTGCCGTGCAGGCAGTAGTCGAACGCGGCGACCATCTCGTCCTCGCGCTCCACACCGGGGTAGACGTCGGTGAGCGCGCGCAGCCGGTCCAGCCGCAGCACGGCGAGCCCGGCCTCGGTCAGCGTGCCGAGGTCACCGCCCGACCCCTTCACCCACAGCAGCTCGACCGGCTTGTCGGTGACCGGGTCGGTCGCCGTGCCCTTCGCGGAGGTGTTGCCGCCGGCGAAGTTCGTGTTGCGCGGGTCGGCGCCCAGCGCGTTGCTCCTGGCCACCAGTTCGGCCGCGGGTTCGGTGCTCATGTCCCTCTTGTTCCTTGCTCCGGTATGGACGAACTACGCGCCCCAGCCCGCCTGGGCTCCCTCGGCGCGCTCCTCCTCGATCCTGCGCTGGTACCCGCTGCGCCGGTAGGCGCCGACCGGGTCGGGGTCGAGCCCGGCGTCGGCGCGGACCTCGGCCAGCAGCGGTCGGACGTCGGTGTTGTAGGCGTCCATCAGCACAGCGTTGGCCTCCAGCACGTCCCCCGCCCGCTGGGCGGTGGCGAGCGCGTCCCGGTCGACGAGCAGCGCCTTGGCCGTCGCCTCCTGCACGTTCATCACCGACCGGATCACGGCCGGGATCTTCTGCTCGATGTTGTGGCACTGGTCGAGCATGAACGCGATCCCGTAGGACGGGTCGAGCGCGTCCGCGCGGACGATCTCGTACATGATCCGGAACAGCTGGAACGGGTCGGCCGCGCCGACCATCAGGTCGTCGTCGGCGTAGAAGCGCGAGTTGAAGTCGAACGCGCCCAACCTGTTCTGGCGCAGCAGGAACGCCACTATGAACTCGATGTTCGTGCCGGGGGCGTGGTGGCCGGTGTCGATGCAGACCGTCGCCTTCGGACCGAGTTCGACGCAGTGCGCGTAGGACGTCCCCCAGTCCGGGATGTCGGTGGCGTAGAACGCCGGCTCGAACAGCTTGTACTCCAACAGGATCCGCTGCTCGTCGCCGAGCCGGTCGTAGGTCTCGCGCAGGGCGGCGGCGAGCCGGTCCTGGCGTTCGCGCAGGTCGTCCTGGCCGGGGTAGTTGATGCCGTCGGAGAACCAGAGCTTCAGGTCCCGCGATCCGGTGGCGTCCATGACGCCGATCGCGTCGAGCAGGTGGTCGGTCGCCTTGCGCCGGATGCCGGGGTCGGGGTTGGTGACCGAGCCGAGCTTGTAGTCGTCGTCCTGGAAGACGTTGGTGTTGATGGCGCCGATCCGCACGCCCAGGTCCTCGGCGTACCTGGTCAGCGCGCCGTAGTCGTCCACCCGGTCCCACGGGATGTGCAGCGCGACCGTTGGCGCGACACCGGTGTACTTGTGGACGGTCGCCGCGTCGGCGATCTTCTCCTCGGGCGAGCGCGGCACACCGGGCTGGGCGAACACCTTGAACCGGGTGCCGGAGTTCCCGTACGCCCAGGAGGGGGTCTCGATCGCCTGGCTCGCCAGGGATCGCTTCACAGCGGACAGGTCTGTCACGGGATCACGCCGTTTCGTCGTCTGGTCGGTGGGAGGATCTGGCGAGCTGCTCGTCCAGGTTGAACACCGGGGTCAGCAGGCGGAAGCCCTCGTCGGGCGGACGCCCGTCGATGCCGGCGAAGAACTCGGCCATCTCGGCCTGCCATCGCCGGTTCACGTCGGTCGCGGCCATCGCCGCCTGGGCCGCCTCGAGCGAGTCGGCCTCGACGTACCCGATCAGCAGGCCGTCCTCGTCGACGAACAGCGAGTAGTTGCGCCAGCCCGCGTCGCGCAGGGCGGTGAGCATCTCCGGCCACACCGCCCGGTGCCGTTCGGTGTACTCGGCCAACCGGTCGGGTCGGACCTGGAGGCGGAAGCAGTACCGAGCCATGGAGGGTCCTTCCCGGGGCGGCCGGGGTTCACCCGGCCGCCCCGCTCTCCCTTGGAAGGGACTAGAAGTCGAAGTCGTCGATGTTGTTCGCGTCGAACACGGTCGGCGGGCCGAGGACGATCTCACCGTCCGCGCCGATCTCGTACTCGCCGAGCTTGCCCGCCTCGAACTTCTCGCCCTCCTTGCCGGTGATCTGACCGGAGACAAGCGCGACGCCGGCGTAGGCGGCCAGGTAGCCGATGTCGGCCGGGTTCCACAGCGCGAACTCCTTGACCGTGCCGTCCTTGATGTACTCCCGCATCTGGTTCGGCGTACCGAGGCCGGTGATCGCGACCTTGCCCTTGTAGTTGGAGGAGCTGACGTAGCGGGAGGCCGCGGCGATGCCGACGGTGGTCGGCGAGACGATCACCTTGAGGTTCGGGTAGGACTGCAGCAGGCCCTGGGCCTCCTGGAAGGACTTCTGGTCCTCGTCGTTCCCGTAGGCGATCTTCACCAGCTTCAGGTCCTTGTTCTCCGGCTTCGCCAGCTCGGTCTTCATCACGTCGATCCAGGCGTTCTGGTTGGTGGCGTTCGCGGTCGCCGAGAGGATCGCGATCTCGCCCGAGCCGCCGGCGAGCTTGCTCGCCATCTCGACGAGCTTCTCGCCGATGCCCTGGGTCGTGGCCTGGTTGATGAACACGTCGCGGCAGTCCTTGGCCGCGTCCGAGTCGAACGCGACGACCTTGATGCCGGAGCTGCGGGCCTGGTTGAGCGACGGGCAGACCGCGTTCGGGTCGTTGGCGGCGATGCCGATGACGTCCTGCTGCTGCTGGATCAGCGTGTTGATGTAGCTGACCTGGGAGGACGCGCTGGCGTCGTTCGGGCCGACGAGCTTGTACTCGCCCTTGAGCTCACCCAGCGCCTCCTCACCCCCGCTGACCTCGATGTCGCTGTAGGGGTTGTTGAGCTGCTTGGGCAGGAACGCCATCTTGACGCCCTCCTGCAGCTCGGCCTCGGGGTCGGCGGTCCCGGTTGCCTGCGAGCCGCCGCCCTGGTCGTCGGAGGAGTCGTTCTTGGTCGTCCCACCGCACGCGGTGAGCGCGACGGCCAGTGAGGCCGCCGACAGGAGTGCGGTGAGGACGCGAGTGGTCCGGAATCGGGACATCGATGTCGCCTTTCTCGACGCGGGGACGTCTGGGGGATCGGTCAGGGTCAGGGCGCTGGAGGAGTCGCTGGTTGGGGGATCGGGGTTCGCCGCAGCCGCCTGCGTTGCGCGGCGGTGCGGACCGAGCGGCTGATGTTGGGCAGCAGCACGGAGACGATCAGGAGTGCGCCGGTCACGATGTTGAGCGCCTCGTTGGTCACGTCCTCGAGGCGCAGCGCGTTCTGCAGGGTCGCCAGCAGCAGCACGCCGGCGAGCACGCCGGGCATGGTGCCCCTGCCGCCGAAGATCGACACGCCGCCGAGGAGCACAGCGGCGACGACGGCGAGCTCCAGTCCGAGGCCGTTGTCCGCCCGGGCGCTGGAGTAACGCAGGGTCCACAGCACACCGGCAAGACCGGCGACCGCGCCGCTCGCCACGAACAGCCAGAACTTCAGCCGGTCCACCCGGACGCCGGAGAACCGGGCGGCCTGCTCGCCGGCACCGGCCGCGAACACGGCCCGGCCGACCGGGGTCGCATGCAGGACCACGGTGAAGACCGCGGCGAGGAGCAGCAGGGGGAGCAGGACGTTGGGTATCGCGGTGTCTGCGACGGTCCCGGTGACCCACGTGGTGAACACCACCGGGAAGTCGGCCACCGCCGACTCACCGAGCACGACCAGCGCGAGCCCGCGGAACAGGGCGAGCGTGCCGATCGTGACCGCCAGCGAGGGCAGCCTGAACACGGTCACGAACACCCCGTTCACCGCACCGAGCACCGCGCCGAGCAGGACGCACAGCGGAATGATCGTCTCGATCGCCATCCCGCTGTTCCACAGCGAGCCCATCACCGCGGAGGTGAGGCCGAGCGTGCTGGCCACCGACAGGTCGATCTCGCCGGTCACGATGATCAGCGTCATCGGCAGCGCCAGCAGCGCGATCGGCAGCAGGTCCAGCACCATGAAGGTGACGTTGTTGCTGGTGCCGAACCCGTCCACAGCGGCGGCGGCGACGACCAGGGCCACCACCGCCACCAGGATGACGGCACCGTCCCAGCTGGCCAGCCGGGTGAACGACCCGCGCAGGCGGTTCTCGCTACCGGACATGGGAGTTCCTCTTCTTCAGCGCTCGGGCGGTGCGTGCGGCGACCAGCCGGTCCACCCCGATGGCGAACAGGATCAGCGCGCCGACGATGGCGTTCTGCCAGAACTGGTTGATGTCGAGTACGGCCAGGGAGTTGCCGATGACGGTGAGCAGCAGCGCGCCGAGCGCCGCTCCCCAGACGGTGCCGCTGCCGCCGAACACGGCGACGCCGCCGACCACTGCCGCGGCGACGACCTCGAGCTCGTCGCCGGTGCCCGCGGCCGCGTCGATCGTGCCGAACCGGATCGCGAACAGCACGCCGGCGAGCCCGGCGAGCGCACCGCTGACCGTGAAGGCGCCGAGGAGGTTGCGGCCGACACTGATCCCCGCGAGCATCGCGGCCTCCGGGTTGGAGCCCATCGCGTACAGTTCGCGGCCCACCCGGTAGTTCCGCAGCAACACCCCGGCCGCCACGGTGACCAGCAGCGCGATGAGCACCAGCCACGGCACGCCGAGCAGGGTCTCGTTGGCGAACGACAGGAACGAGCGCGGCAGCTCGTCCGCGGTGATCTGCTGACCGCCCGCCCAGAGGTAGGTCACGCCGCGGAACATGTAGAGCGTGCCGAGGGTGACCACCAGCGCCGGCACCTGCCCGTAGCGGACCAGCACCGCGTTCACCATCCCGCAGACCCCGCCGATCGCCATGCCCAGCAGCAGCGCGAACGGCAGCGGCAGCCCGGGGTTGTCCTGGACCACCGTCCCGACCGCGAACGCGGTCAGGCCGAGCACCGAGCCGACCGAGAGGTCGATGTTGCGGGTGACGATCACGATCGTCTGGCCGACCGCGAGCACGGCCAGGATCGACGCGCCGAGCAGGATGTCCCGCACGCTCTGGGCGGACAGGAACCGCGGGTTGGCGATCGTGGTGTACGCGACGAGGATGGCGAGAGCCACCACGATTCCCAGCTCGCGCGCCCGCAGGACCGCGGCCAGCGGATTACGCCCCGAGGACCCGGACGAGGAGGCGGCACTGCCCGCGGGGCGGGTGCGCACCGTGCTCATGTGTTGGCCTCCTGACCCATGGCTGCGAACATGATCGACTCCTCGGTCGCCCGCGGGCGGGGGATGTCCGCGGCGATCCGCCCCTCGCGCATGACCAGCACGCGGTCGGCCATGCCGAGCACCTCGGGCAGCTCGGAGGACACCATCAGCACCGCGACACCCTCCGCGGCGAGCGTGGACATCAACCGGTGCACCTCGGCCTTGGTCCCCACGTCGATGCCGCGGGTTGGCTCGTCGACGATGAGCACGCGCGGGGACGTGGACAGCCACTTGGCCAGCACGACCTTCTGCTGGTTGCCGCCCGAGAGCGTGCCGACCGGGTCGGTGAGCCGGCCGTACCTGGTCCGCAGCCGCTCGGTCCACCGACCGGCCTCACGGCGCTCCCCGCCGCCGCCCAGCAGGCCGAGCCTGGCGAGCGCGCCCGCGCGGGGGAGCGTGACGTTGCGCTGGATCGACAGGTCCATCACCAGGCCCTGCTGGCGCCGGTCCTCGGGAACGAGCGCCATCCCGGCGGCCATCGCCGACCTCGGGTCGCCCGGCCGTACCCGTTTTCCGTTCACCCGGACAGCTCCCGAGTCCCGTCCGTCCACACCAAACACCGCTTGTACCACTTCGGACCGTCCGGATCCGACCAGACCGGCGAGCGCGACGATCTCCCCCGCGCGAACGGTGAACGACACGTCGCGGAAGACGCCCTCCCTGGACAGGTCCTCGACCTCGAGCACGACGGCGCCCGGTTCGACGTCCTGCTTGGGAAACAGCGCGTCGAGGTCGCGGCCGACCATGCGACGGACCATCTCGTCCACGGTGAGGTCGCGGACGAGGTCGGTGGAGACGTGCGCGCCGTCGCGCATGATGGTCACCCGCTCGCAGAGCTCGGTGATCTCCTCGAAGCGGTGGGAGATGAACAGGACGGCAGCGCCCTCGTCGCGCAACGTCCGCACCACGGCGAACAACCGCTCGACCTCCACAGCGGACAGAGCGGCGGTCGGCTCGTCCATGATCAGCACGCTGGCACTGCCGCCGATCGCCTTGGCGATCTCGACGATCTGCTGGTCGGCGATCGACAGGCCGCGGGCGGGCCGCTCCGGGTCGATGCGCACGCCGAGCCGGGAGAACAGCTCGGCCGCCTCGCGGCGGACCCGGCCCCGGTCGATGGCGCCGAACCGCCCGCGCGGCTGACGGCCCATCGCGATGTTCTCGGCGACGGACAGATCGGGGAACAGGGTGGGTTCCTGGTAGATCACCGCGATCCCGGCCGCCTTGGCGTCGGCGGGGCCGGCGAACGCGGCCTCCTCGCCGGACACGAGCAGCGTGCCGGTGTCCGGTTGGTGCACACCGGCCAGCATCTTCACGATCGTCGACTTGCCGGCGCCGTTCTCGCCGACCAGCGCGTGGACCTCGCCGGGGTACAGCGGGAAGGAGCAGCCGCGGACGGCAGCCACGGCGCTGAAGGACTTGGCGACGTCGCGAACCTCCAGCAGCGGAGTGGCGTCCTGCCGCGTCATCGCGGCACCTCCCGGTGAATGAAAGGTTTCAATTGAGCTGTCCGGAACGTATATGTCCCCCGTCACAACCGTCAAGACACGGGCGGCTAACGGTTGCGTTGTACCAGCTCTACCGATTCCCGATCACGCAACGCTAGACTTCGGCCGGTCTGCGTAACGTTTCAACGAGGGGCGGCGGGAGATGGTGGCGTCCGGCGAGCACCGCGCGGTGAGCGTGCGGGATGTCGCCGCGCTGGCCAAGGTGTCGCTCGGCACGGTCTCGAACGTGCTGAACCACCCGGAGGCGGTCAGCGCCGCCACCCAGGCCAGGGTGCAGGCGGCGATGGCGGAGCTGGGGTTCGTGCGCAACGAGTCGGCCCGGCAGCTGCGGGCGGGTCGCAGCCGGACCCTCGGCTACGTGATGCTCGACGGGAGCAACCCGTTCTTCACCGACGTCGCGCGGGGCATCGAGGAGGAGGCCGAGGCCAACGACCTGTCGCTGTACATGTGCAACAGCGACAACCGCGCCGAGCGGGAGCTGTCCTACCTGAGCAGGCTGGAGCAGCAGCGGGTGCAGGGCATCCTGATCACTCCGTCCGACGCGAACGCCCCGATCCTGGACGAGCTGCCCCGGCGCGGCACCCCGCTGGTGATCGTCGACCGCACGCGCGAGGCGGACACCCACTGCTCGGTGGCCGTGGACGACGTGCTGGGCGGGGAGCTGGCGGTGGACCACCTCGTCGAGCTGGGGCACGAACGGATTGCGTTCGTCGGCGGACCGACCTCCATCGGCCAGGTCCGCGAACGCCGGGAGGGGGCGTTCAAGGCGCTCGCCAAGGCCGGGCTCGACCCGGACCGGCTCGTCGAGGTCGAGACGAACGGGCTGACGGTCGCCGAGGGGCGCGGCGCGGGGGAGCGGCTGGCCGGCCTGCCCGTCCGCGGCCGGCCCAGCGCGGTGTTCTGCGCCAACGACCTGCTCGCGCTCGGCCTGCTCCAGCAGTGCGTCAGCATGCGGATCCGGGTGCCCGAGGACCTCGCGATCGTGGGGTACGACGACATCGAGTTCGCCAGCGCCGCCGCGGTCCCGCTGACCTCGGTCCGCCAGCCCCGCCGCCAGCTCGGGCGCACCGCCGCGGCGCTGCTGCTGCGCGAGACGCGCGACCGGGACCACCGCCACGAGAAGGTGCTGTTCACCCCCGAACTGGTAGTCCGCAGGTCGACCCGGAGCTAGGTACAGCTAGGGCGCGTCACTGGCCGCCGAGGCGCGCGGCCAGCCGCTGCGCCTCGAGCCGGGTGAACCCGTCCGTGCCACCGGAGATCGTTGTCGTCCCGCCGGTCACGGCCTCCCTGATCTCCGGCGCGGAGACCACCTCGGTGTCCACCAGGAACGCCACCTGCCGCCCCACGGCGTCGGCGGTGAAGTCCGCCCAGACCGTGCTCCCGGTGGACGTGAACGTCACGTCGACCACGTAGCCGGTGCCGCTCTCCTCCCGCCTTGCCTCGGCGCGGGCGATCTCCTCACCGGTCAGCAGCACCGGCTCGAGGACGTAGACCACCGCGTCGTCCTGGTCGCAGGCCACCAGCGGGAGGGCGGGGTCGTCCTGGCCCCGCAGGGGGTCCTGGGCGGCGCAGTCCATCGCGTCGGCGGCGGCCTGGACGGCGAGGAGGTCGTCGACGTCGAACCGCTGCCGCGAGGGCTCGGCCGGTGCGGTGCCAATGGGTGACGGCGTCGCTGAGGCCGACGCCGATGCCGATGCCGATGCCGACGCTGAGGCCGACGCGGAGGTTGATGGCGTGGCGGAGGCCGATGCGGAGGCTGATGGCGTGGCGGAGGGTGGAGCCGTCGGATATGGAGCCGGCGGGTACGTCGAGGACGGCGGGGCCGCCTGGTCGGCGGGGACGGTGTGGAGCACCGGGCGGAACCGCACCGAGGCGGGCTCCGGGGCCTCCTCCGCCTCCCCGCGCCGGTCGACGGTACAGGCGGTCAGGCCGGCGACCAGGCCCGCGAGCACGGTCGCCGCCAGCAGCCGGCGTACCGGTGGTGTCGTTCCGGTCATGTCACATCCCCAGGTTCGCGGTGTCCTCACCCCCGCATGCCTGGGAAACGTAACGGCGTGGCGGCCGATCCGCGACTGCCGGACGGGGGACGGCCGCGAGGACGCCGTCACCGGCGGTGCGAGGAGGTCACCGGTGACGGCGGCCCGCGGGCCGCGCCACCCCGACGGGTGGCGTTGTCCGATCATGGGGTACCAGGCGAGGGCCGCCTCAGTAGCCGATACGGAACGTCGCGTCGGCCCGGTCGGTGGCGGTGCTGACCGGGTCGACGCGGAGCAGGTAGCCCGCGTGCCGGAGGTGGCGGTCGGGGAGGTTGTGCGAGCGGAACGAGGTCCATGCCGCGTCGGCCAGGCCGGCGACGCGGTGGAAGGTGGCGTCGGCGGCGAAGCCCGTGCTGCCGTCGTTCGCGGCGAGGCCGACCGCGTAGTTGGCGTGGCGGAGGTAGCGGTCGGGGTAGTTGACCGAGCGGAAGGAGACCCCCGCCGGGTCGGCCAGCCCGGGGACCAGGCGCCACTGGGAGTCCTGGTACGGGTCGAACGGGTAGGGGTCGATCCGCCCGACGTTGTCGGCGTGGCGGACCAGCCGGTCGGGGAAGTTGAACGACTTGACCCGGTTCCAGTCCGGTGCGCCCCAGCGGGACAGCAGGGCGGCGTGTTCGGCCGCGGTGATCGGGCAGATCGTGGGGTGCTTGGCGTTGAGCGGCTGGGTGTACTGCGCCTTGGTCAGCGCGCTCCAGGCGTCCTGGCTGATGTCACCGCTGCGCCAGGCGTACAGCTCGCCGTTGACCGGGGAGTACGAGTCGCCCCACAGGAACCACTCGTTGCGGTCGTTGGCCTTGACGATGATCGGCGCCTCGATCCCGCCGCTGACCACCCCGCCGGTGTAGGTGGTGAAGCTGCGCGGGTTGAGCGTGCTCGAGCGGGCACCGTAGAGCCGGCCGTCGACGAAGCTCTTGTAGTACAGGTAGTTCACGCCGTTTCCGAGGTGGACCGTCCCGTCCAGGACGTTGAACCCGGGGTCGAAGAAGAGCTGTGGGCTGCCGACCGAGACGAAGTCGGTGGTGTAGTTCACCCAGAACCCGTCGCGTCCACCGCTGTTGGCCGAGTAGATGATGCCGTAGCTGCCCCGTGCTGCGTCCCAGAACGCTTCGGGAGCCCAGGTGTGGGTGGGCATGGTGTGCATCCGCAGTCTCCGGTACCCGGTGAACGAGCGCAGGTCCGCGGAGTCCCAGGCGTGGATGTACTGGTTCTGCTGGGTGAAGTCCGTGCCGTTGAGATCGGTGGCCAGGACCACGAACCCGCCGGTCTGCTTGCGCATGATGAACGGGTCACGCAGCCCGCCGGTGCCGGCCGTGGGGGTCGCGACGGGGTTGTTCCCGTTCAGCGGGGTCCAGTTCAGACCGTCGGTGCTGATCGCGAGGTGCAGTGCGTAACGGTCGCCCAGCCGGTTGGGCGACTCGGTGAAGTAGCCCATGACGTAGGCGGCGTCGCCGGGTGCGGCCGCGGCCGTCCCGTTCCCGACACCGGCCCGGGCCAGTGCCGCGGTGGCCAGCCCGCCGGCCAGCAGGGTGCGTCGTCGCAGCTGCATGTGTCGTCCAGTCTTCGCTCGTGGTTCGGGACGGAGGGGTGACGGGCGAGGGCGGCCCGGAGGAAGCCGCCCCCGCCCCCCGCGGGGCGCCGTTGACCCGCGGACGATCAGCCGGCGGGCTCGCCCGAGGGCGCCGCCAGCGGCGTGCCGAGCCGGACCGGGGTACCGAAGTTGGGCGTGCCGTCGGCATTCCAGGTGAACCGCTGGGCCCGGGTGGACCTGTTCATGTCGCAGCCGCCGCTCGCCGAGTCGTTGGCGTGGTAGACGATCCAGTCCTCCGTGCCGTCCGGCGAGGTGAAGAAGCCGTTGTGGCCGGGCGCGAACACCCCGTTGGCGTCGTTGCGTTGGAACACCGGGTTGGGCGACTTGGTCCAGTGCGCCCGGTTGAGCGGGTCGCTGCCGGTGAGCGTGAGCAGGCCCAGCTTGTAGTCCGGGCCCCAGCAGGCGCTGGCCGAGTACACCAGCATCGTGCGTCCGTTGTGGTACAGCGGCTCGGCGCCCTCGTTGACCGGGGCGGTCTGCCGCTCCCAGGCAAGGGTGGGCTGGCTGATCGTCCGGCGCGCGCCGCTGATCGTGTACGGGTTGCTCAGCGGGGTGATCGTGAGGCTCTGCGTGCCGTCCATGGCGCTGCCGAGCAGGTACAGCGCTCCGTTGTGCCTCAGGATGCTCGGGTCCAGCTCCCAGGTGTTCCCGAGGTCGGCCTTGAAGTGGTACGGGCCCATCGGGTTGGTGCCGTCGCTCTCCAGCACGTGCAGCCGTTGGGTGGGGTTGTAGTCCTGGACGTTCTGCCCCGCGACGTAGTACAGGTACCAGCGCCCGTTGATCAGGTGGAACTCCGGTGCCCACATGTTGCAGCACCCGTTGGGCCGGCCGGACAGGTTGAACACCACGGTGTCCTGCGCGGCGGCCAGGCCGCCGAGCGTGCGCGACCGGCGCATGGTGATCGTGGAGTTCCAGGTCGTCGTGGCCAGGTAGTAGTACCCGTTGTAGTGCTGGAGCCACGGATCCGGGCCGTTGCGCTTGATGGGGTTGGTGAACGTGGCGGCGGCCACTCGGTCATCGTCGCCGACGGTGCCGGCGGCCGCGCTGGCCGCCGCCGGTAGGGTCGGGGCGAGCGTGGCGACAAGCGCGGTCACCACCGCGGCGAGCTCGACGCGGCGGCGGGCGGGTGAACGCCGGCGCCCGTTGGTAGAGATCATGGTTTCCTCCCTGCGACGCTGCACGGGACGGGGTTCGATCGCCTCGACCCGCGGCGCGACCGCGCGGCGCTGTCCGAAGTGGATCCGCAGGGCAGCGTGCGCGGCTCGGTGCACCGGTTGGGAACGAGGAGCGGGGCCGCGGGAGCAGGGGGTTGGACGGCGGCCTGATCGACTTTCCAACTCTGGTGTTAACGCTAACACGCGATTCCCGGCGCGACAACCGAAAGTTTTCGACGTCCGGCAGTTTTCCTCCACTGCGGCAACAATCGCTGTTCGGGAGGTAGCTGTTCGGCTGTTAGCGACAACAAGATCCCTTGTGGTGCTTGCCCTTTCCGGGTCTTGTCCGGCTCGTCTTCCGTGCGCTACGGTGCGCTGGGAGCGCTCCCACAGTTCCGCCGCACTGTCGGCATTTCGTCCACAGTGGCGGATTCAGGAATCGAGGACAGCCAATGCGTGCCTTGGCAAGAAGCGCACTCGTTCTGGCGACGGTCGCGGCCGTCGTGACCGGCACCGCGGCACCGGCGGCGGCCTACCCGCCGCCCGGTGTCGTCACCGGCGACGTCGGCGTGCACGACCCGAGCGTGGTCAAACGCCCCGGCGGTGGGTACCTGGTGGCGCACACCGGGGCCAACATCGCCCTGAAGACCTCCCAGGACCGGACGGCCTTCCGCAACGCGGGCGCGGTCTTCCCGGGCGGCGCTCCGTGGACGACCACCTACACCGGCGGCGACCGCAACCTCTGGGCACCCGACCTGTCCTACCGCAACGGCCAGTACTACCTGTACTACTCCGCCTCGACGTTCGGTTCCAACCGCTCGGCGATCTTCCTCGCGACCAGCACGAGCGGCGACTCCGGCACGTGGACCAACCAGGGCCTGGTCATCGAGTCGCGGACCTCGGACAACTTCAACGCGATCGACCCGGACCTGTTCGTCGACGGTCAGGGGCGGTGGTGGCTGAGCTTCGGCTCGTTCTGGTCCGGGATCAAGATGGTCGCGCTGAACCCGTCCACCGGCAAGCGCGCCGACAGCACGATCCACTCCATCGCCGGTCGCGGCGGCGGGGCGATCGAGGCGCCGAACATCGTCGCACGGGGCGGCTACTACTACCTGTTCGTCTCCTTCGACCGCTGCTGCCAGGGCGCGTCGAGCACGTACCGGGTGATGGTGGGGCGCGCGACGAGCGTCACCGGCCCGTACTACGACCGCTCCGGGCAGGCGATGAACTCCGGCGGCGGAACGGAGATCCTGGCCGGCCAGGGCAGCATCCACGGTCCCGGCCACCAGGACGTGTTCAGCGACACCGACCACGACATCATCGTCTACCACTACTACGCCGACAACGGAGCCTCGCTGCTCGGCATCAACTGGCTCGGCTGGGACTCGGCCGGCTGGCCGTACGTCCACTGAGGAGCAACGCTCAGGGACCGCCGGGATCGGTGCGCAGCAGCCCGTAGAGCACCGCGTCCCGGCGGCGCCCGCCCCGCACGCGCGCGCCCCGGACCGTCCCGTCGCGCCGGAAGCCGGCCCGCTCGAGTGCGCGCCGGGCGGCGAGGTCCTCGGCGTCGACCGCCGCCTCGACCCGGTCCAGTTCGGTGGTGGCGAACAGGTGCTCGGCCAGCAGGCGAGCCGCCGTGCTGCCGACGCCGCGGCCACGCGCGTGGGGCACCACCTCGACGCCGAGGTGCCAGGCGCAGCAGCCGAAGGTGCCGCCGTGGTCCACCGCGCGCCAGCTCACCGCGCCGAGCAGGCTGCCGCTCGCCGCGCCCAGCAGCGCGCCGCGGTACACCGGCTGGGCGACCAGCGGCAGCCGCTGGTCCGGGTCGGGCGCGAGCGCGTCGTCGGCGTCCCGGACCGCCGCCGCGACCGCCAGGTGGTCGTCGGGCAGTGCGCGCGCGAGCACCACCTCGTCGCGCCGGGCGAGCACCTCCCGCTCGCCGTCGAGAGCCGGCAGGTCGGTGCGCAGCACGCTGAAGCAGACCATGTCCCAGAACCGGTCGTCGCGCCGCAGGACGCCGCGCACGACGCCTTCGCGGGTGAACCCCGCCTTCTCCAGCGAGCGCCAGCCGCCGACGTTGTCGATCGCGGTGATGGCCTGGACCCGGTCGAGTTCGGTCGTGTCGAACAGGTAGCGGGCCAGCAGGCGGCCGGCCGCCGCACCGAGCCCCCGCCGGCGAACCGACCGGACGAGGTCGATGCCCATGTTCCAGGCGGTTCCGGTGAGCGTGGCCATGTGTGGGACGGCCCGCCAGCTCATCACGCCGAGCAGCTCGCCCGTGCCCGCGTCCAGCAGCGCGGCCCAGGACCTCGTGACCCGGAAGGGCAGCGTGGGGTCGTCGGTGCCCAGGTTCAGGCTGCGGTCGCCGCCGGCCTCGACCCGCTCCAGGTCCCCCTCGGCCAGCTCCGCGATGGCGATCCGACCGTCGCTGGCCAGGATCTCGCGACCGGACAGTGCGGTTCCGGTCATGGCTCGCGGTGGTCGAACACGCGGCGGGTCTTGCGCTCGCTGCGGGGCAGCGTGCCCGGTGCGACGAGGTCGACCTCGATCCGCAGGCCGGTCCTGGCCCGCAGCCGGTGTTCGAGCTCCTCGCGCAGCCCGGGGCGGTCGACCGCCTCCACCCGGACCGTGAGCGTGTCCCGACCGTCGGCCTGCCGGTGCACGTGCGCCTGGAACTCGGGGCCGGCGTCCGGGAGGTCGGCGAGCACGGTGTCCACCTGCATCGGCAGGAAGGCGACCCCGCGCACCTTGATCTGGTCGTCAGAGCGGCCGAGGATCCGTCCGATCCGCGGGTAGCGGCTGCCGCACGGGCACGGGTCCGGGTACAGGTAGGACAGGTCCCGGGTGCGGTAGCGGATGAGCGGCGTGGCCTCCTTGGTCAGCGTGGTCACCACGATCTCGCCCACCGCGCCGGGCGGGAGCGGTTCCAGCGTCTCCGGGTCGACGATCTCCATGTGGTAGTAGTCGTCCCAGACGTGGATCCCGTCGTGGTGGCCGCACTCGATGCCGGTTCCCGGGCCCCACAGCTCGGTCAGCCCGTAGACGTCGAAGGTCTCCACGCCCAGCAGCGACTCGATGCGGGCGCGCATGGCCTCACCCCAGCGTTCCGACCCGGTGACCACCGTCCGCAGCGCGAGCCCGGGGCGCAGGTCGCGCCGGTCGACGAGCTCGGCGATCAGGAGCGCGAACGAGGAGGTCGCGCAGAGCGCCGTCGTACCGAGCTCGCGCATCATCTCCAGCTGCATCTCGGTGTTGCCCGGCCCCGTGGGCACGGCCATCGCACCGATCCGTTCGGCGGCCGTCTGGAAGCCGACGCCCGCCGTCCAGAGCCCGTAGCCCACCGCGATCTGCACCCGGTCCCGCGCGGTGAGGCCGGCGAAGCGGTAACACCGGGCGAACATCTCCGCCCAGTCCGCCAGGTCCCGTTCGGTGTAGGCGCAGATGGTCCGCCGCCCGGTGGTTCCGGAGGAGGAGTGCACCCGCACGATCCGCTCGGCCGGCACCGCGGCGTAGTCCAGCGGCGCGGTGTCCCGGAGTTCCTCCTTGGTGGTGAACGGAAGTTGGGCCAGGTCCTCCGGCTCGCCTATCCGGTCCGGCCCCATCCCGGCCGCACCGAGTTTCTCCCGCAGGTAGGCCGATCCGGACATCGCCCGGTCGACCGCCGTACGCAGTGCCGTCGGGTCCAGCGTCGCAGTCATCGATCACCCCAGTCGCCGATTCGCTGCTGCTTTTCTTACCGCAAGATCAGCAGTTGCGTTGCGGCAGTTTCCGGATCAGTCTGCTCGGCGCCCCCGGGCTGCTGTGGCTGCTGACCCGGTGCTGGGCGGCGCGGGGTCGGCCGAGTGGTCGAGGCCGAGCCAGGACAGGATCGTCGCCGCCTTGTCCTCGCCGAGGAGGCGCAGTCCCATGAAGTTGTCGCCCGCGTTGAACCCGGGCAGGGCCCAGACGGCCTCGTAGGGGACGTCGCTGGCCCGGTAGTGCCGGAAGCTGACGACGTTGCTCCACAGGCACTTCGCCGGGTCCGGCGTCCAGAGCCGCCGGGCCAGCTCGGGGTTGCGCAGCACGCACCCGATCTCGCCGACCGCCCGGACGCGTTTGCCCCCGGTGAGCAGCACGACGTCCCCGGCGCCCAGCCGGTCGAGCTTCCGGTCGTGCTTGTCGGTGGTGCCCCAGAACCGGGCCCGGCCTCCGGGGTGCGCGGCCTCCAGCGCCGTCCGCTCGTCGTCGGTCAGGACCTCGGCGCACCTGGGGTCGCGGAACGGCACCAGCCGGTCCAGGGTGTCCGCCCAGTGGCGCCGCGCCTCGGGCGTGCCGTAGGAGGGTTGGATCACGACATGGCGCACCCGGACATGGTGTCAGGGACATCCCTGATCCGCTCGCCGCCGGTAGGCGGTAGGAAGATGCCATGCACAGGGGCATGTTTCGACTACGACGCGTCACGACATTCGCCGCGGCCGCGGCGACCGTGCTGGCGACGGTCGCCGGCGCCGCCTCGGCCGCGCCGGCCGTGAGCTCCCGCGGTGACCGCGGGCTCTCCGCCACGATCAGGTACACCGAGTACGGCGTGCCGCACATCTCCGCGCGGGACTTCACCGGCCTCGGCTTCGGCTTCGGGTTCGCCACGGCCAGGGACAACGTCTGCGTCCTGGCCGACATGTACCTGACCGTCCGCGGCGAGCGGTCCCGGTACCTGGGCGCCGACGCGCCGGGCAACAGCGCGCTGGGCTCCGCGCGCACGAGCCTGAGCAGCGACGTGTACTTCCGCTCGGTCATCGACTCCGGTGTGGTGGAGCGGGCACTGGCCGCGCCGCCGCCGCACGGCCCGCGGGCCGAGGTCCGCGAGCTCGTCCGCGGCTACGTCGCCGGGTACAACCGCTACCTGCGGGAGAACGGCGAGGACATCGCCGACCCGGCCTGTGCCGACGCGGACTGGGTGCGCCCGATCGGCGAGATCGACGTGTACCGCCACTTCCACGCGGTGGCGACGCTCGGGGGTGCCGGCCGGATGGTCGACGCGCTCACCGCCGCGGCCCCGCCCGCTCCCGGCACCCCCGCCGCCGCTCCCGATGCCGCCGCTCCCGATGCCGCCGCTCCGGATGCCGCTGTCCCCGATGCCGCAGCGCGGGTGCGTGCCGCCCTCGACGAAGGGCTCGGCACCGGCGACATGGGCAGCAACGCGATCGCCGTCGGGTCGGCGGGCACCGACGGCCGCGGCGGGGTGCTGCTCGGCAACCCGCACTACCCCTGGCACGGCGGGCGGCGGTTCTGGCAGTCGCACCTGACCGTGCCGGGCCGGCTCGATGTGAGCGGCGGAAGCCTGCTCGGTCTCCCGCTGGTGCAGATCGGCTTCAACGCCGACGTCGCGTGGAGCCACACCGTCGCCACCCCGATCACGTTCGGTCTCCACGAGCTCGACCTCGTGCCCGGCTCACCGACGACCTACCTGGTCGACGGGCGTCCCGAGCGGATGACCAGCCGGCAGGTCGCCGTCCCGGTCCGGGCGGCCGACGGTTCGCTCTCGACGGTGCGGCGCACGCTCTACTCGACCCGCTACGGCCCGATGGTCTCCCCGGCGCTCGGCCTCCCGCTGTCCTGGACGGCCACCACCGCCTACGCCCTCCGCGACGCCAACCTCGGCAACCTGCGCGGCCTGAACACGTGGTTCGACCTCGGCCGGGCCCGGAGCACCCGGGACGTGCTCGGCGCGCTGTCCCGCACCCAGGGCGCCCCCTGGGTGAACACGATCGCGACCGACCGCTCCGGCAACGCGCTCTACGCCGACGTCCAGGTCGTGCCGCACGTGACCGACGAGCTGGCCAGGGAGTGCGACACGCCGCTGGGCTCGTCGGTGTTCCCCCGCACCGGGCTGCCCATCCTCGACGGCTCCCGCGGCGAGTGCGTCTGGGGCCGGGACCGGGACGCGGTCGTGCCCGGGATCTTCGGCGCGGCCAGGATGCCCGTTCTCAACCGGACCGACTACGTGGCGAACTCCAACGACAGCGCCTGGCTGACCAACCCGCACCAGCCGATCACCGGATACCCGCGGATCATGGGCACCGTCGGCACCGAGCGCGACCCGCGTACCCGGATGGCCATCACCGCGCTCGAGGAACAGCTGGCCGGCGGCGGAGTCACCCACCGCTCCATGCGTGACCTGCTGTTCGACAACCGCAGCTTCGTCGGCGAGCAGGCGGCCGCCGCCTCCGCGGCCATGTGCGCCGCCTTCCCCGACGGCCGCGCGCCCACCTCGGACGGCGGGACCGTCGCGGTCGGCGACGCGTGCGAGGCGCTGGCCGCCTGGGACCGCCGGATGGACACCGACAGCCGCGGCGCCCTGCTGTTCGAGCGGTACTGGCTGCGGGTGGCCGAGATCGAGGATCCCTGGCGGGTGCCGTTCGACCCGGCCGACCCGGTCGGCACGCCGAACACGCTCGACACGGACGACCCGGCGGTCCGGCAGGCGCTCGGGGACGCCGTCGCGGAGCTGCGCGCCGCCGGGCTGGCCCCGAGCGACCCGCTCGGCCGCGGCCACTACGTCGTGCGGGGCGGCCGGACGATCCCGGTCTCGGGCGGACACGGCGTGCAGGGTGTCCTGAACATGATCGTCACCACCTGGGATCCGGCGCGGGGCGCGACCGAGGTCGTGCACGGGTCGAGCCACGTCCAGGTGGTCTCGTTCGACGGCGGCCGATGCCCACGGGCGAGCACGCTGCTCACCTACTCCCAGTCCAGCGACCCCACCTCGCGCCACCACGCCGACCAGACCCGGCTGTTCTCGGCGCAGCGGTGGGTTCCGTCCCGGTTCTGCGAACGCGACATCGAGGCGGCACCGGGTCTGCGGGTCGTGCGACTGCACGAGCGGCGGCCTGCCGACGGACGGGCCGGGTAGTAACGAGCGCGGGCAGGCCCGGGCCGTCAGGGGCCCGGGCCTGCCCGCGCTCGTGCGTCGCGGTGACTACCGCCACACCAGCGCTCCCGCCCGCCACGACGCCCGAGGTCCACGGCGCCGTCTGGGCTAAAGTGCGGACGTGGGGCCGGAAACGACTGGCCGGCCACGCACCGGGCTGGGGCCGCCCCGCGTGCATCCTGGTTCGTGTCCGTCCCCGTGCGGGGCGGTTCTCCTGGGTTGGAGCGTGTGGGTTTGAGCGAGGTTGAGCGGCGTGAGGTGACGCCGGGCGCCGCGGACGTGCTGTTCGATGGCGAATCGCTGGCTCGGCAGTTCGTCCTGCTGACCAGGGCGCTGCTCGAGTCGGGTTCGGTCGCCGCGGTGCTCGAGCGCGTGGTGTTCGCCGCGCGTGCGCTGGTGCCGGGGGCGGACCTGGTGAGCGTGACGTTGCGCAGCGACGACGAGGCGTTCCACACCCCGGTGTGGACCGACCGGGTGGCCGACGACCTGGACCAGCTCCAGTACCGTTTCGGCGAGGGTGCCTGCGTGGAGGCGGCGCGGCCCGGTGGCCCGGGGATGGCGCTGAGCGACGACCTCGGGACCGACGACCGGTGGCCGCGGTTCGGCCGGGCCGCGGCGGAGGTGGGGTTCCGGTCGCTGGTGTCGACGGCCTTGCTGCCCGACGCGGTACGCCCGCGGCTGTCCGGGGCCCTCAACGTCTACTCCCGCCAGCGGAACGCCTTCGCCACCGAGGACCGGGACGTGCTGCTGCTGCTGGCCACCCACGCCTCGCTGGCCCTCGCCACCACCCGGGCAGTGCGCAGGGGAGAGCTGGAGGCGGAGCAGCTGCGTCGGGCCATCGACAGCCGGGACCTGATCGGGCAGGCCAAGGGCGTCCTGATGGCACGTCGGGGGATCAGCGCCGAGGAGGCGTTCGACCTGCTCCGGCGGACCTCCCAGGACATGAACCTCAAACTCCGCGAGCTCGCCCAGACCGTCGTCGGGCGGCGCGAGGAGCTGGACCTGCCGGACCTCGGCGGTCGGTGAGGTGAACCACGGCGGCCCTCGCCCGGCCGCCGTGGTCGGTGTCGGGTGGGCGTGGAGGTGCGGGGTGGCGGACAGCAGGCGGCAGGCCCGTCTGTGGCGGCTGGTCGCCGACCGCGCCGACCAGCGCACGTTCACCGGGTGGGCCGGGGTGGTCTGCCAGGTCGTCGCCGAGCAGGTCGGTGTCGACGCCACCTCGATCGCCGTGCGGTCCTCCACCCACACCGAGGAGCTGGTGGCGGTCAGCGGGCCGTGGGCCGGACAGCTCGAGGAGCTGCAGTACACCGCGGGTGAGGGCCCCGGCGTGGACGCCTACCAGAGCGGGGTTCCGGTGCTGGTGCCCGACCTCGCCGCGGCCGGGCACCGCTGGCCGGGGTTCGCCGAGCTGACCGCGGGCCGGGTCGGCGCGGTGTTCGCCTTCCCCCTGCGCGAGGGGGCCGCGCCGCTCGGGACGTTGGAGCTCTACCGCCGCCGCCGGGGCCCGCTCTCGCTCGACCAGCTGGCCGACGCGGCGGCCCTGGCCGACCTGGCCGCCACCGCGCTGGTGGTCGACACCGGCGACGGGGTGGCCGAGTCGGCTCCCTGGGCCAGGGCGGACGCACCCGGCCACTACGACGACGTGAACGTGGCCACCGGCATGCTGGCCGCCGAGCTGGACATCGACGTCGAGGACGCGTTCCTGCGCCTGCGCGCCCACGCGTTCAGCCACGACCAGCCGTTGCTCGAGGTCGCCCGCGCCGTGCTGGGCCGGCGGCTGGGCGCCGAGGCGTTCCGGGACTGAGCGGCGCTCACCCGGCCGCGGTGACGACGACCAGCAGCAGCGTCGACAGCACGATCTCGAGGATGCCCACCTGCTTGGGCCGCAGGTCGCGCCCGGGCAGCAGCCACGCCCGCAGCAGCGCGAGCGCGAAGAACACGCCGAAGGCCGGGCTGGGGTCGTACTTGGCCTGTCCCGACAACGCCGCCAGCGGCGGGCTGGGGCGCGAAGACCGCGATCGAGGGCTGGTGAGGACGTGCCCTAGCGGCCGGAGTTCGAGAACACCGGTTGCGGGGCGGGCTGAGGCGCGGAGTCGGGGTGGGTGTCGGGCACCGTGGCAGCCGTACTGGGGTGGCTGAAGACGGTGGGGTGCGGGTGGAGGAGGACTGCTGAGTCGGTCATGGACGTCCTGACGGATCGATGGGTGGGGTGGGGTGGCCTCATCGCGGAGAGGAGCAGCGCTCCATCCGCTCGATCAGGCCGGGTCGGTCGACCGGTCGCGGCAGGGCGACCAGGCGCCGGGCGCCCGGGTGGGCGATGGCGTCGGTGACGAAGCGGGCGACGGTGTGCGGCGGGGGAACGGGGTCGCCGCCGAGGCGGGCGATCAGCACCGGTGTCGCGGTGGGGGCGGTCTCCACCGCCACGGACCAGCCCTGGCCCTCGCTCCAGAGCAGCATCAGGTCCTGTTCCGGCCGCTCCGGGTGGCGCCGGCTCAGGGCGAGGTAGGCGGTGGCCGTGTCGGTCACCTCGCACATCGTGGCGTCGTGTGGGACGCCGACGGCGTCGGCGACCGCGTGGACGTAGGACTGGAGGGCCAGCGCGAGCGGGCGCAGGTCGTCGGCCGCGGCGCGCTCCTCGGTGAGGGTCGAACGCAGCGCCCTGGCGTGGGGAATGCCACCGGGATCGTGGCGTGGTCGGTCGGGTCTGACCGGGATCATGCAACTCCGTTCTGTGCGGTTGCGCCGGGTACCGCCGGTGACGGACGTCGAGGCAGCGCCCGTGGTCGGGCGGTCGACGGCAGCGTCGGAAGGTGGTGACGGCGGGCGGTCACGGCCGAACTCCTGCCGGAAACCCGCGGACAACCGGGCGGTTCGCCGGTGCTCCCATCCCCGATCAAGAGCTGACCGGGCTGAACTGCTGGGGACCGCGCCGACCGAGTGTCGGCACCTGCCGTCCCCAACGAGGTCACTCTACCGCACGTCGCCTGTACCGTGGGGTGGACGAACGTCGTTCGGTCTGGTCTGGTGTGGCCATGGCGGATGAACAGGGCGGTCCCTCGCTCAACCCGACGCTGGACGACTGGCTCCACGCCCGCGAGGAGACGCGACGCCACCTGAGGTCCGCGGTGACGCCGGTGGACGCCGCGTGGGTTCAGCGCCTGTCGGACCTGCTGGAGACGGAACGGTCCTGGCAGGACCAGTACACCGACCTGATCGCGCTCGGCATCCAGGACGGCCGTTTCCCGCCTTCCAACCGCTGAGCCGCGCCGCCGAGACCGGCCGGCCCGCGTTCCATGCCGTACAGTTGGTTGTGCGGGAAGCGATGTGCATGCCGGTGTGTGGAGACTCGGCCTCGCTCCCAACCCAGCGGTTCATCCGGATCGGTGATCCGGTGCCACCCCTCCCTGACTGTGGCCGATGCCGCCGGCGTCTTCTTTCGGCGTACCGGGTCTCCCGGTACCAGGCCCACATGCCGCGCTCGCCCCGCCCTTTTCTTCGGCGACGTCCTTCAGCGCCTCCTTCCTTCAGCGACAACAAAAGGTCTTTCATGACGACAGCCGCACCGGCCCGCCCGGCCGAGCCCGCCCGTCCCGAACCCAAACCGATCCTCTCCGGCCAGGTCGGCCGGACCGAGCTGCTGACCATCCGCGCGTTCCTGATCATTCCCCTGCTCGCCCTGGTGGCCGCCGTGCCGTTGGTCTGGGGATGGGGCATCGGGTGGGTCGACATCATCGTCGCCGCCGTGTTCTACACCCTGTCCACGCTCGGGGTGACCGTCGGCTACCACCGCTACTTCACCCACGGCTCCTTCAAGGCGAACCGGGCACTGCGGATCGCGCTCGCGATCGCCGGCGGTCTGGCGGCCCAGGGCTCGGTGATCGGCTGGGTGGCCGACCACCGACGCCACCACGCCTTCTCCGACCGGGAGGGCGACCCGCACTCGCCGTGGCTGTTCGGCACCTCGCCCATCGCCCTGGCCAAGGGTTTCTGGCACGCGCACATGGGGTGGCTGTTCGGCCGGGACAAGACCAACATCGACCGCTTCGCCCCGGATCTGGCCGCCGACCGGGACCTCCTGCTGGTGGACCGGCTGTTCCCGCTGTGGGTGTCGCTGAGCGTGCTCCTGCCCGCGGTGCTGGGCGGCGTGCTGACGCTCTCCTGGTGGGGCGCGTTGACCGGTTTCCTCTGGGCAGGGCTGGCTCGGATCGCGTTCCAGCACCACATCACCTGGTCGGTGAACTCGATCTGTCACATGATCGGCGACCGGCCGTTCGCCAGCCGGGACAAGTCCGCCAACTTCTGGCCGCTGGCGATCCTGTCCATGGGCGAGTCATGGCACAACTCGCACCACGCCGATCCCACCTCCGCCCGGCACGGCGTCGGTCGGGGCCAGATCGACATCTCGGCACGGCTGATCTGGGTCTTCGAGAAGCTCGGCTGGGCGTGGAAGGTCCGGTGGCCCACGCCGCAGCGCTTGGCCCGCCTCGCCGTACCGGCGGGTGCACCGCGATGAGCGAGACGGTGGGAACCTCACCGGAGAAGAGCACCAACCAGCTGGAGGTGTGGCGGCAGCTGCTCGAGGTCCTCCAGCGGCTCGACGACGTCTGGGGGAACACGCAGACCGCCGGCTCACACTCGGCGCTCTCCGCCCAGCTGCCGGCCAACCTGGCCTCCGCGCTGGCCAAGGCCGCCGGGCGGGGGGTGGGCACCATAGCCGGGATCACCCAGGTTCTCGCGCACCAGCTCGACAGCGGCGACGCGTTCCGGTCCTCGGCACTCGCCCTGTCGAACGTCGTCGACGGCTGGCCTGGGGGGCACTGAGCGGATTTCGCGGCGTGGTCAGGTGTTGGTGAGCACCCACCAGGCGACGAGGACGCCGCCCGAGTTCGTGGCGAGGTGCACCAGCATCGGCGAGAGCAGGCCGCCTCCGGTGTGCCGCCACCAGTGCAGGACCACCCCGGCCACCGCCGCGCCGAGCATCGCGAGCACGGAGACGACCACCAGCGGCACACCGGCGAAGGCGCGCCCGACGGCGGCGTTCTCCACCAGCGCCAGCGAGGGGAAGGCGTGCCAGAGCCCGAACAGGGCCGCGGTGAGCAGGACGGGTCGCCACCGCCACCGGTCGGCACCGGCGCCGAGCAGGGCGGGGAGCACCCCGCGAAACGCGACCTCCTCGAGCAGCACCGTGCCGATCGGGATGCGGACCAGGGTTACCCAGAGCAGGGTGCCGACGGTGGAGGTGTCCACCCGGCCGTCCCGGAACAGGTCGCGAAGCCCCGGCACGGCGAGTGCCACCCCGAAGGCGAGCCCGATCACCCCCAGTCCCACGAGCCCGAACACCGCGGCCCGCCCCAGCAGCCGCCGGTCGAACCCGATGGCGCGCGACCGCAGCCCCGCCCAGCGCGCGACCGCGACCAGAGCGCCCGCCACGACCAGCCCGCAGACCGGATAGGCCCATCCCGGCAACACGAGGTTCACCAGCGTGGTCGAGCCGACCAACAACACCAGCGCGACGAGCGTCGCCGTGGTCCGCCTGCGCGTCCACCCCTGGGCGGCCAGTCCCACCACCGCCGGGACGGCGGCACGACCGACGCCCGCCGCCGCGTGCGGCGCATGTGGACGGACTGAGTTGTCGGTCCCGGTCGCCTCGGCCATGACCCGGCCGAGCCTACCTGCGGTTTCCGGGGGGCGCCCGAGGATCTTGGCGGTCTCCGGCCGGTCGGCCCGGGAAGCGTCAGGTGTGGAGGAGGCGCTTGGGGTGCATGCCGTCCACCATTCCGACGAACGGTGGATGGATGCTGTAGCCGAGCATCCGGCGGATGTCCTCGGAGACGGCGCGGACCGTCTCGCGGTGGGTGGACAGGGTGAAGGCCTCCTGGGGGCGTAGCCAGGGTTCGCAGTACTGCGCGGTGACGGCGAGGCGGGCCCGGTCGGAGCGGTTGGCGCCGCCGCCGTGCCACAGGGTGCCGACGAAGAACACACACGACCCGGGCGGCATCACGGCGGTGCGCCGGGCGTCGTGGTCGGCCGGCCTGCGGTCGGTGTCCCAGCGGTGGCTGCCCGGCAGGACCACGGTCGCGCCGTTCTCCTCGGTGAAGGCGTCGATCGCCCACACGGTCGCCGCGCTCAGCGGCGGCCTCGGCCGTGGCACGGGGTAGATCGCGTCGTCGGGGTGCAGGAGCTGGGCCGTCTCGCCGGGGTTGATGTTGATGACCTGTAGCTGGGACAGCAGGTAGTTGGGCTGGAACAGCCGGTCCAGCAGGGCCAGCACCCGCGGGTGGTCGACGAGGCCGTCGCATCCGCGGGTCTTGTTGAGCACGCTGTAGACACGCTGGGTGCGTTCGCCCTCGAAGGTGTTGCGGCCGGTCCTGTCCAGCAACGGGGTCACGGCCTCCCGGATCCGCTCGCATTCCGCCGGGCCGATCAGGCTCTCCAGGACGACGTATCCGTGGCGTCGCACCGCGGCGAGGTCGGCGTCGACGACAGCGGGGTCCACAGTGGAGCCCGCGCTCCGGGTGACCCGGTGCCGCGCGGCCAGGTCCCGGCCAAGGTCCTCCAGCCCGACGATCGCTTGCGGTTCTTCTGACATGGCAAAGCTCCGTGTTCTCCAGGAGGCCTGGGTGTTCAGGAGGGCAGGCCCACGGTGCCGCGGACGGCCGTCCACAGCTCGGTGATGACCTTCTCGGCGGACGGACGGGGGGTTCTGCTGAGCGCGACCGAGAGCATGGTGTTGGTGCCGCCGAGGGTCGCGGCGGCCAGGAGTTCGGGGTCGCGGTCGTCCGGCAGCTCGCCGGCGCGTTGCGCCTGGGCGATGTTGCGGGCCCCCAGCTCGATCAACAGGTGCAGGTGACGGGTGTTCGCGGCGGCGACCTCCGCGTCACCCACCAGCCCACCCAGCACCAGGGGCGCCAACGGCTCGGCATACAGCGCGGTCACCCAGTCGCGGACTCGCCGGCGCTCACGGTCGGCCCAGGTCGCGGCGTCGTACACGCGCAACGCGGCGGCCTGGCCCAACCGCTCGTAGAAGGCGTCCAGGACCGCGATCAGCAGGCCGCTGCGCGTGGCGAAGTACCGGTAGGGCAGGCCCACGCTCACGCCGGCCCGGCGTGCCACCGCGGCCACCTCCAGCTCGCCGGTCTCGGCCAGCTCGTCGGTGGCGGCCCGCAGGAGCCGGTCCCTGGCCAGGGCGGCGCGGGACGCCTTCGGGGTGGTGGTCACGGGAGAAACTTAAGTTGAGTTCAACTCAATTGTCAACCGGCGCTCTCGGTGCGCAGGACGCGGACGTCGAGTGCCGGGACCACGAGCCGGCCGGAGCAGGGGGTGTCGGTGAGCAGTTCGGTGCCGGTCGCGGCCAGCTCGACGTCGGTCCCGGTGTGGTTGACCGCGATGAGGTGGTCGCCGCGGCGGACGAGCTCGAGGCCGGGTGGCACGTCCTGGCGCGGTGAGATGCCGGCGTCGGCGCAGGCGCCGGTCAGGATCGGGTCGAGGTGCTCGCCGCGCAGCCGGGTCGAGACGTACCAGGCGACACCGGCGCCGAAGGCATGGCGGGTCACCGCGGGCGAGCCCGCGGCTGGTCCGTCTACATAGGAGTAGACGGTCTCCGCGCCGCGCGGGTGGAGCAGCTCGGTCCACACGTCGGCCACGGCGCCGTTGTCCAGGGTGACCGACTCGCCGGCGTGCAGTGGGCGGAACTCCTCGACGGTCAGCCCCAGCACCTCGCGCAGCGCTCCCGGGTACGGTCCGGGGTGGACCCTGTCGTTCGCGTCGACGATGCCGGAGAAGTACGAGACCACAAGGGTTCCGCCGTCCTCGACGTAACGGCTCAGCGACGCCGCTGCCTCGGCGGTGACCAGGTACAGGCTGGGCACGACGAGCAGCGGCAGGGTGGTCTCCGCGCCGCCGGGGCGGACGAAGTCGACGGTCAGGTTCGCCCGCCACAACCGGTCGTAGTACGCCTCGACCCGCTCCCGGTAGTCCAGGTCCGCCGACGGCCGCCCGGCGAGCTCGACGGCCCACCAGGACTCCCAGTCCCACACCATCCCGACGTCGGCGGCGACCCGGGAGCCGCGCACCTCGGACAGGGCACCGAGCGCGGCGCCGAGCGCGACGACGTCGCGCCAGACGCCGGTGTCGGTGCCGCCCTGCGGCAGCATCGCCGAGTGGAACTTCTCCATCCCGAACCGGGACGCCCGCCACTGGAAGAACATGACCGCGTCGGCGCCCCGGGCGAGGTGGGTCAGGCTGTTGCGCCGTAGCTCGCCAGGTCCCTTCGCCAGGTTGCGCTGCTGCCAGTTGACCGCGCTCGTCGAGTGTTCCAGCAGCATCCACGGCGCACCGCCGGCGACCGACCGGGTGAGGTCGGCCGCCATCGCCAGCTCCACATGGTTGTCGGTGCGCTCCGCGCGCAGGTAGTGGTCGTTGGCGACCACGTCGACCTCGCTCGCCCAGCGCCAGTAGTCGATGGTCTTGCAGGTCGGCACCATAAAGTTCGTGGTGACCGGGACACCGGGGGACAGGCGGCGCAGGATGTCCCGCTCGGCGCGGAAGTTGGCCAGGTGCTCGTCGGCCGAGAAGCGCATGAAGTCCAGTCGCTGAGCCGGGTTCTCCCCGGCCGGGGTCGGGCCTGGTACGCCGATCTCCGCCCAGTCCCCGTAGCGCTGGCTCCAGAACGTGGTTCCCCAGGCGGCGTTGAGCGCGTCGAGGTCCCCGTACCGCTCCCGCAGCCAGTCCCGGAACGCCGCCGCGGACACCGGGCAGTGGCAGTACGGGTTGGCGCCGCCGTACTCGTTGTGCGCGTGCCAGAGCACGATCGCGGGATGACCGGCGTACCGCCGGGCCAGCTCCTCGGTGATCCGCGCGGCGGCGGTGCGGTAGGCGGGGGAGCTCGGGCAGAACGACTGGCGCGACCCGATCGCGAACACCTCGCCCGCCTCGCCGACCAGCCGGCTGTCCGGGTGCCGGCGGCTGAACCAGGGCGGCGGCGCCGCGGTCGGGGTGGCCAGGTCCACCGCGATCCCACCCTCGGCGAGCAGGTCGAGGACGTGGTCGAGCCAACCGAACCGGAGCTCGCCGGGGGCCGGTTCGAGCTCCGCCCAGGCGAACACGCCCACCGTCACGAGGTTCACGCCGGCCTCGCGCATGAGCGCCACGTCCTCGACCCACACTTCCGGCGGCCACTGTTCGGGGTTGTAGTCGCCGCCGAAGGCGATCCGGTCGAGCCGCGGGAGCATGCGTCCTCCGCTCCGACCGTGAGCGCTCACAGTCGCGATCGTGTCGGCACATCAGCAAGTCAGCCATTGACAGCGTGTCACGGCACGGCAAAGACTGGAAGCGCTCACAGTTTTCGTACCTCAAGGCGCGACGCAGCGAAACGAGGCCGTGTGATGCGATCCCTGCTCCGTCCGATCCCGCTCCTGCTGGCCGTCGCGAGCCTGCTCGCGGCCTGCACCTCCGAGGGCTCGTCCGACGGACCCGGTGGCCGGGTCGAGCTCTCCTTCTGGACCTGGGCGACCAACGTCGAACGGGTCGTCGACATCTGGAACCGCGAGCACCCGGACGTCCACGTCACGGTCAGCCGCCAGACGATGGGCGACGAGCTGGTCACCAAGGTGCTCACCGCCGCCGAGGCGGGGAACCCGCCCGACCTGCTCCAGGCCGAGTACCAGGCACTGCCCACCTTCGTCAGCAACGACGCCCTCGCCGACATCGGCGAGCACGTCGGCGAAGTGCGGGAGGAGTTCGCCGAGGAGACCTGGGAGCAGGTCACGCTCGGCACCGACGGCGTCTACGCGGTCCCGCAGGACACCGGCCCGATGATGCTCTACTACCGCGCCGACCTGTTCGACCGGTACGGCCTGCGCGTGCCGACGACGTGGACCGAGTTCGCCCAGGTGGCCCGGGACCTGCGGGCGAAGACCCGGTCCAGCTACCTGACCACGTTCTCCAGCAACGATCCCGGCTGGTTCGCCGGCCTCGCGCAGCAGGCGGGCGCCCAGTGGTGGGGTGTGGACGGGGAGAGCTGGACGGTCGGCATCGACGACGAGCCGACGCGGGAGGTGGCCGACTTCTGGGGCGGTCTGGTCTCCGAGGGGGTGGTGGACGACCAGGCGATGTACACCCCGCAGTGGAACAAGGCGTTGGGCGACGGCACGTTGCTCGCCTGGCCGAGCGCGATCTGGGCGCCCGCGGTGCTGGAGAGCGTCGCCGCCGGGACCAGGGGCAAGTGGGCCATGGCTCCGCTGCCGACCTGGAATCCCGGTGAGGAACGCACCGGGAACTGGGGCGGCTCCTCGACCGCCGTGTCCGCCGGCTCCGAGCACGTCGAGGCCGCCGCGGACTTCGCGCTCTGGCTCAACACCGACCCCGCCGCCACCCGGGCCCTGGTCACCGAGGGCTCGCTCTACCCCGCGGCCAGGGACGCGCAGTCCGGTCCGGCGCTGGACCAGCCGCCGGCGTTCCTCCCCGGACAGTCCACTTTCTACACCGAGGCCAAGGCCATCGCGGACACCGCGGCGAGGTGGACCTGGGGTCCGAACGTGAACGTCGCCTACCAGGCCTACCGCGACGCGTTCGGCGCGGCGATCACCGAGGGCTCGCGGTTCTCCGCGGCGGTCGGCGTCATGCACGAGAGAACGGTCGCGGACATGCGCAGGAACGGCTTCACGGTGCGGGGCTAGCGGTGGCGCGGCGCGGTGACCGGGGCGCCGCCCGGCCGGGACCCGCCCTGGTTCCCTACCTGTTCCTCGCCCCGGCGATCGTGCTGTTCACGTTGTTCGTGCTGGTGCCGATCGGGTACACGGCCTACCTGAGCCTGCACCGGGTCCGGGTCAGCGGGCTCGGGCTCGGGCGGGGTTCCCGGACCCAGGTCTTCGCCGGGCTCGACACCTACCGACAGGCACTCGGCGACCCCGAGCTCTGGCGGGGCGCGCTGCGGGTACTCGGCTACGGCGCGCTCCTGGTGCCGACGATGCTGGGCCTCGCGCTGCTGTTCGCGCTCCTGCTGGACCGGCCCCGGGTTCGCCTCGCCCGCTTCAGCCGCATCTCCATCTTCCTGCCCTACGCCGTGCCGGGCGTGGTGGCGAGCGTGCTGTGGGGGTTCCTCTACCTGCCGGCGCTGACACCGCTGCCGGTCCCGGAGGGGCTGCTCGGGCCTGGCCTGCTGTTCGCGGTGGCCAACATCGGGCTGTGGGGCGGGGTCGGGTTCAACATGCTGGTGATCCTCACCGCCCTGCGCGCGGTCCCGCCCGAGGTCACGGAGTCGGCGCGGCTGGACGGCGCGTCCGAGCTGCAGATCGCGCTGCGGGTGAAGACCCCGCTCGTCACACCGGCGCTGATCATGGCAGGGCTGTTCACGCTGATCGCCACGTTGCAGGTGTACACGGAGCCGACCACCCTGGCGCCGCTGACCAACGCCCTGCCCTCGACCTGGACGCCGCTGATGAAGGTCTACAACGACGCGTTCGTCCGGGACGACATCCACTCCGCCGCCGCGACCTCGGTCGTGCTGGCCGCGATCACCCTCACCTTCTCCCTGGTCTTCCTCCGCGTCGTGGCCGGCCGGGCGTTCGCCGGGGAGCGAAGCTGATGGCCGCCGCGCCGGTCCGCGCCGCGCGGCTCCCCTCGCTCGTCCTGCTGGTCGGTGCCGCGTACTGCCTGCTGCCGGTGGCCTGGGTGCTGGTCGCCGCGACCAAGACCAGCTCGGAGCTGTTCAGCACGTCCACCTTCGTGCCGGGTGGCGCGCTGGCCGGCAACATCGCCGAGCTGGCCGCCTACCGCGCGGGGCTGTTCTGGCGCTGGGCGGCCAACAGCGCGCTCTACGCCGGGGTGGGGGCGGCGCTGTCGGCGGCGTTGTCCGGGCTCTCCGGCTACGCGCTGGCCAAGTACTCCTTCCCGGGCCGCACGGTGATCTTCAACGTCCTGCTCGCCGGCGTGCTCGTGCCCGGCGTGGTCCTGGCCGTGCCCCAGTACCTGTTGCTGGCCCGGATGGGGCTCGCCGACACCTACGCCTCGGTCCTGCTGCCCAGCATCGTGAGCCCGTTCGGCATCTACCTGGCCCGGGTGTACTCCGCCGCCGCCGTGCCCGACGCGGTCGTCGAGTCGGCCCGCACCGACGGCGCGGGGGAGCTGCGGATCTTCCTCCGGGTGGCACTGCCGATGATGGTGCCGGGGCTGGTGACCGTGTTCCTGTTCCAGTTCGTCGGCATCTGGAACAACTTCCTGCTGCCGTACATCATGCTGGGCGACGACCGGAAGTTCCCGCTGACCGTCGGGCTGGTCACCATGCTCAAGCAGGGCAACTCCCAGCCCGCGCTCTACAACCTCGTCATCACCGGCGCGCTGCTGTCGGTGCTGCCCCTGGTCGCGTTGTTCCTCGCGCTCCAGCGGTACTGGCGGCTCGACCTGATGACGGGAGCGGTGCGGGGATGACCGGGGCGAGGCGCAGACGACCCACGATGGACGACGTCGCCGACGTCGCCGGGGTCTCCCGCGGCACGGTCTCCCGGGCGCTCAACGGCGGCCACCACGTGAGCGGACCGGCGCGTGCGGCGATCGACCGGGCGGTCCGCCGGACGGGCTACGTGATCAACCCGCACGCGCGCAGCCTCGCCACCCGGCGCTCGATGTCGGTGGCGTTCATCCTCTCCGAGCCCCAGGACCGGCTGTTCGAGGACCCGAACTTCAACATCCTGCTGCACGGCTGCACCCAGGCGCTGGCCGCGAACGACATCACGGTGCTGCTCACCCTCGCCGGGACGCCGGCCGACCGCGCTCGGGTGAGCCGCTTCGTGACCTCGGGACACGTCGACGGCGCGCTGCTGGTCTCCACCCACACCGGCAGCCCGCTGGTCGACGAGCTGGTCGACCAGCAGGTCCCGGTGGTCGCCTGCGGTCGCCCGGCGGGCCACGAGCACCGGATCTCCTATGTCGCCTCCGACGACCGGGCGGGGGCGCGGCAGATGGTCGAGCACCTGGTCCGGCGCGGGTACCGGCGGATCGGGATGATCACCGGACCGGCGGACACCCCGGGCGGGGTGGACCGGTTGGCCGGCTACCGCGACGTGCTCGGGGAGGTCGACCCGCGGCTGGTCGTGGCCGGCGACTACACCCAGGCCAGCGGCGTGGCCGCGATGGAGCGGCTGCTCGCCGGGGCGCCCGACGTCGACGCGGTGTTCGTCGCCTCCGACCTCACCGCGGCGGGTGCGCTCGCGGCGCTGCGCCGGGCCGGGCGGCGGGTGCCGGAGGACGTCGCGGTGGCGGGGTTCGACGACTCGCGGATCGCCGCCGCCTGCGACCCGCCGCTCACCACGATCCGCCAGCCGTGGGCCCGGATCAGCACCGAGATGGTGCGACTGCTGCTGCGGCTCCTCGACGGCGAGGAGAACGCGGCGATGATCCTGCCGACGGAGCTGGTGGTCAGAGAGTCAGCGTAGCAATCCGTCCACAAAGGAGTGAACTGTGCGCCGCCGAACCCTTCTCGCCGCCCCACTCGCCGCCACCGCCGCCTCCCTCGCGGCCCGGGTGCCCGCCGCCGCCGCGGTGGGTCCGCGCATCCGGGGCGCCGACATCTCCTTCACCCTCCAGCACGAGGCGATCGGCACGACCTACCGTGACGGGGGGAGTGCCGCCCCGGTCGAGCGGATCCTCGCCGGACGCGGGGCCAACTACGTCCGCCTGCGCGTCTGGACCGCCCCGCCGGCCGGCTACAGCGACCTCGCCGACGCCCTGACCCTCGCCCGCCGCGCCCACCAGGCCGGCCTGCGGGTGCTGCTGAACCTGCACTACGCCGACTTCTGGGCCGACCCCGGCAAACAGCCGGTGCCGGCGGCCTGGGCCGGGCAGGACCTGAACACGCTCGCCGCAACCGTGCGCGCCTACACGCGAGACGCCGTCGCCGCGTTCGAGCGCCAGGGCACCCCGGTGGCGATGGTGCAGGTCGGCAACGAGATCACGGGCGGCATGCTGTTCCCGCTCGGCGAGGTCTACCGCGACGACGGCGAGCACTGGTCGGAGTTCGCGACGCTGCTCAGGGCGGGGATCGAGGGCGTGTACGCCGGCCAGGGCGGGAACCGGCCGTTGGTGATGGTGCACATCGACCGGGGCGGGGACAACGCCGGCTCGCGCTACTTCTTCGACCACGTACTCGCCCAGGGCGTCTCGTTCGACGTGATCGGCCTGTCGTACTACCCGTTCTGGCACGGCGACATCGCCGCCCTGCGCGCCAACCTCGACGACCTGTCCACGCGGTACCGCAAGGACCTCGTCGTCGTGGAGACGTCCTACCCCTGGACCCTGGCCAACGGCGACAGCCTCGGAAACTTCGTGACCAGTGCGGGTCAGCTGCCCGACGGCGGTGCCTACCCGGCGACCCCGGCCGGCCAGGCTGCCTACTTCGAGCGGCTGCGGGAGGTGCTGGCCGCCGTGCCGGGCGGCCGGGGTGCGGGGTTCTTCGCCTGGGAGCCGGAGTGGCTGCCGGGTGTGGGCTGGGCGCCCGGCGAGGGCAACCCGAACGACAACCTCACGATGTTCGACTGGTCGGGTAACGCGCTGCCCTCGCTTGCCGCCTTCCGGGCAGGTCCGTAGTCCTCACCCGCCGCTTCTCGCCTACCGTTGACGTCCGGAGGTGGTGAGCGGCAGATGGTGGACGGCAGAGTCGAGCGGCGAACGCGGGGTCCCGCGCGGTCCTCGGCCGGCCGTGTCCAGGCCTACCTCGGCCGGTGCGGCGCGGCCGAGGCCGTGGCCAACCGCGACCGGTTCGGCGGGGTGACCCTGCAGGGCCTGTCCGGGCTGCGGGTGGCCAGGGCGCTCGCCCGGGCCGGGGAGCTGCGCGGGGTGGACCTCGACCCGGCGGCCTACCTGGCGCGGGGCCGGCCCCGGCCGCCGGTGGTCGAGGGACAGCTGGGCCTCGAGCTCGACCTGCCCGGGTTCGACTGGGTGGAGGCGCAGGCGGAGCTGGGCCTGCCGGTCGTGCGCAGTGCCGGCACCCGGCTGCGGATCGGGCAGCTCGACGAGCTCAAGGCGGAGCTGCACCGCGAGTACCCGGTCCCGGTCTCGGTGACGCTGGTCCTCGACGGCGGCTGGCTCGGGTCCCGGCACAGCGGTGTGCTCGCCGAGCAGCTGCGGGCGGCCGACCGGGACGTCTCGCTGGTGCTCGGCGCGCCGTTCGACCCGCTGGACTCCTCCTACAAGGTTGCCGGCCTGCAGCGGCTGCTGCGCTGGAGCACCCGCACCGGCCGCCGGCTCGAGCTGCTGCGCACCGGTCCGGTCGGGATCCCCGCGGTGGCCGCGGGCGCCCGGCTCGCCGCGGTCGGCCTGTCCTCCTCCACCCGCCACCTCGGCGGGCCGGTGGCCCGCCGTGCCGACGGTGTCCGGCCCCGGCGGAGCCCGCAGGTGTTCGTCCCCCGGCTGCTGAACTGGCAGCGGGGGATCGACCTGCGGGGCACCGCGGTGACCGACTGCGGCTGCGCGGCCTGCGCCCGTGCCGGCTCCGGCCTGACCCGCTTCGGCGTCGCCTTCGACTCGGCGGTGCCCGCGGCCCTGCGCGCCGCCGCGCAGGAGCACGACTCCCACGCCCTGGCCGGCGTCGTGCGCGCGGTCCTGGCCGCACCCGATCCCAAGGACGAGCTGATCCGGCTCCGCCAGGACGCCCAGGAGCTGGCCGCCGAGACCGAGCTCCCCCTGCCTCGGTGGCTGGACCACTGGACCTGACAGCTCAGGCGGGCGTCTCCGCGGTGGCGGTCAGCACGGCCCGGCCCAGGATGTGGCCGGCGATCGTGAAGCCGAGGTACGCGGGCGTGGCGTCGGCCGGGACGCCGAGGGTCGGAACGTCGAGCGCGTGCACGACCGTCACGTACCGGTGTGGGCCGTGGCCCGCCGGCGGGGCGGCGCCGATGAAGCGGGCGAGGCGGGCGTCGTTGGGCAGCTGGTAGGCGCCGGCCGGCAGGCCTGAGCCGCTGTCGTCACCGGCGCCCGCGGGCAGCTCGGTGACCGAGGCCGGGATGTCGGCGACCGCCCAGTGCCAGAAGCCGGAGCCGGTCGGGGCGTCCGGGTCGTAGACGGTGACGGCGTAGCTCTTCGTGCCCTCGGGGGCGCCCGACCAGGACAGCTGGGGAGAGATGTCGCTGCCGGAGAGCTGCTCGGCGGCGAGCGGGCCGCCATCGCTGATCGACGTGCTGGTGACGGTGAAGGTGGCGGCCTCGGGGAGGCGAGCGAATGGGTTGTTCATGGGATCGACAGTAGCACCGATAATCGATTATCTGTCAAATGGTCTACGATGTGTGTATGAGCGAGACGGCGAAGCGGATGCTGTCCGGACGCGTGTACGACGAGCTGCGCGACGCGATCCTGCGCGGTGACTTCGCACCCGGCGAGGCGCTGCGGCCCCAGGAGCTGGCCGGTACGCACGGGGTGAGCCTGGCCGTGGTCCGCGAGGCCCTCGTCCGCCTGGTCGGCGACGGCCTGGCCGACCGCCTCACCAACCGCGGTTTCGCCGTACCGGTCCAGACCGACCGGCGCTGGCAGGACCTGGTCGAGGCGCGGTGCGTCGTCGAACCGGCCACGCTGCGGCTGTCGATCGAGCGGGGGGACCTGGACTGGGAGGCCCGGGTGCGCGCGGCCCACCACCGCCTGGCTCGAACGCCCGCGGTGGAGCGGGGGGCGGTCACCGCCGAGTGGTCGGCCGCGCACCACGTCTTCCACCGGGTGCTCCTGGAGGGCTGCGGCAATGCCGTACTGCTGGAGGCCTTCGACCGGATGTGGCTGGCCGGCGAGCTGGCCCGGCGCTGGTCGGCGGGCCGCACCCCGGACCGCGACTACCTCGGCGAGCACCGCGCGCTCGAGGAGGCCGCCCTGGCCCGCGACGCCGACCGGGCGGCGGAGCTGCTCACCCGGCACCTCACGCTGACCGCCGCCGGCCTCCCCGGGTCGGCCTGAGCGGGCCGGCCGGCGAGGCGGGGGAGCGGCACCGGGCCGGACGCGCCGCAGGGGCGCCGCGCTCGTCAGGTGTCGAACAGCAGACAGGTGCTCGTCGCGGTGGCGATCAGTCGGCCCCTGCCGTCCTCGAGGCGTGCGTCGGCGAGCGCGGTCCGGCGCCCGTAGTGGGTGACGGTGCCGGTACAGGTGAGCGTCCCGGTGGTGACCCGAACGGCGCGGAGGAACCGGACGTTCAGGTCCAGGCTGGTGTACCCGGCTCCGGCCGGGAGCATCGTGTGCACGGCGCAGCCCGCCGCCGAGTCCAGAAGCGTCGCGTAGATTCCGCCGTGCATCGACCCGATGGGGTTGTAGTGGAACTCGGCCGGCTCGAGGGCGAACACCACCTCGCCCCGCGCGACCGACTCCAGCCGGGCGTCGATCAGCCTCGTGATCGGCGGTGGTGGTACCTCGCCGGCGGCGAGCGCCTGGATGAACTCCAGGCCGCTGCGTTCGGCCGCCGAGGCGGCGGTCTTCTCCGGGTCGTCCCAGGTCACTGTCCGGGTCCGGACGAGTTCGTCGCCGGATGGTTCGTTCATGGTGGTCCTCTCCGCGGCCGGGCAGTTCGATGACCGAACCAGACGCTAGCACGAGCCAGTTCAGTCAATGAACTACCGAGGGTACGGTGGTGTCATGGCGCTACCCAGCACGTACGCGGACCGCAACTGCTCGCTGGCGCGCGCTCTGGAGATCGTCGGCGAGCGGTGGACGCTGCTCATCGTCCGGGACGCGTTCCTGGGGCTGCGCCGGTTCGGTGACTTCGTGACCCAGCTGGGAATCCCCCGCGCCGTCCTGACCGAGCGGCTCAGGCACCTCGTGCGGGAAGGCGTGCTCACGCGGGACGACGACGGTTCCGGCACGGTCGAGTACCGCCTGACCGACAAGGGCATCGAGCTCTGGCCCGCCCTGCACGCCCTGATGAACTGGGGCGATGCGCACTACTCACCCGCGGGGGCGAAGCGCACACTGCGGCACGACCGCGACGGCGCCCTGCTCGGCGCGGACGGACGCTGCCGGGGCTGCGGTGAGGTGGTCCCGGTCCCGGAGATCCGCATCGAGCCGGGACCCGGGTTCACGCCGGGAAAGGCCGTTGTGGATCCCGTCTCCGTCCGGCTCAACGCACCGCGCCGGCTCCTCGAGCCGCTCGAGACCCCACGCCCGAGGTGACACCGGCGCCGGCTCGAGCCGGCGCCAGGGCGAGGCGGCCGGTGCGACTCAGGCCGGCCCGCGGCCTGGGTAGTGCACGCGGGGGAGCGGCACCCGTGACCAGTCGAGGTCCGAGGCCAGGTAGAAGCTCGGGTGGGACGGCTGGTTGTAGGTGGTCTGCTGGCGGGCCACCTCCGCCCGGTACTGGGGGTCGTGCATGAGCGTGTACAGCTTGCGGTCGGTCACCTCGGTGCTCAGGTAGATCCGCACCGCCGTGCTGTCATCGGTGCGCACCACCAGCTCCTCCCGCCAGTCGCCGAGGATGTCGGCCACCAGGCACGGGTTTCCCTTGGTCCAGTTGTTGGTCAGCGTGCCCTCGGCGACCAGCAGCACCCCGCGCCGCCAGTCCTCGATCCTGGCCGGCTCCACGGTCTCGGTCGCGGCGCCGTTGACGATCTGGGTGGTCATGTCGGCCGCCCAGCGGATGCTCTGGTTGGTCCCGGGCACCTCCTGGCCGAGGTACTCGCCCCGCGCCGTCCACATGCCGAGCACGTCCTCGGCCGCGGCCTCGGCGCTGGAGGCCCACACCTCCAGGCCGGGGTGCTCGGGCAGCACGTCGCCGACCATGCCCCGGCCGGTGTCGACGCCGCTGTAGTCGCCGAACAGGACCTCGCCGGTCCTGGCGTCGCGCAGCGCGTGGCCGTACGGCGCCGAGCGGGCGCCCTCGTGCACCATGTACAGCTCGAGGCCCGGGCGCGCGGGGTCGATGTCGGTGACGTGCATGGCGTCGCCGTGGCCGAGCCGGGCGAGGGTGCCCGGCGCGCCGCTCTCCGGCGGCAGCACGTCGAACGAGCTGTACAGCAGGTCGCCGTCGTGGTCGATGGTGGCCCCGCCGTAGACGATCTCCTGGCGGCCGTCGGCGTCCACGTCGGCCGAGCTCAGCGAGTGGGCGCCCTGGGTGGTGAGCGTGGCGAACTCGGGGTCGGTGCCGTCGCGGCCGTGCGGGCTGTCGTTGAACGGGTTGGTCATCGGCGTCCAGCCGCTGTCGACGTACCACTGCTCCCGCAGCCGCCGGCCGTCCCAGGCGTAGGCGACCAGCGTCGAGCGCGTGTAGTAGCCGCGGGCGAAGACCGCCGAGGGCCGGCGGCCGTCGAGGTAGGCCACGGTCGCCAGGAAGCGGTCGACGCGGTTGGCGGGCTCGATCCGGGGCATCGCGTAGTCACCCCACATCAGCCCGTCGTCGTGGCGGCCCGGCTTGTAGCGGACTGTCTGGAGCTCGCGGCCGTTCGCGCCGTCGAACACGGTCAGGTACTCCGGGCCGTCCACGATGAATCCGGCGAACGCGCGGAGGTTGTTGCGGCTGCTCCGGCTCGGCGCGTAGACGTCGATGAAGTGGTCGGCGAGGGCCTCGGCGTCGGCGCGGGACAGCGGGTAGGAGTACCTCGGCTCGATGCCGAACGCCTCCTCCAGCGTCGCCGGCCACCGCCCGGCCACCACCTCGGGATGGGTGTGCCAGCGGAGGAACATCGTCACGACGTGCTCGTAGTAGCCGGCGGGGGAGAGCCGGTAGTCGTCGGCGTGGCTGACGCCCGCGGCGACGTCCTCCGCCGGCATCGTGACGTACCGCTCGCTCACCACGTCGCCGTCGGCGTCGTAGGTGAGGGTCCGGGTTCCCGGGGCCGTCTTGAACATCAGCTCCGAGCGGCCGTCGCCGTCGAAGTCGTAGACGAGGAACTGGGTGTAGTGCGCGCCGGCCCGCACGTTGACCCCGAGGTCGATCCGGTACCGCAGGGTGCCGTCGAGCTCGTAGGTGTCGATGTAGACCGGCCCGGTGTACCCGACCTGGGAGACGTCCTTGGAGTTGGACGGGTCCCACTTCACGACGTACTCGTACTCGCCGTCCCCGTCGACGTCGCCCACGCTCATGTCGTTGGCCCGGTAGGTGTACGCCTCGCCGGCCGGGGTGACGCCGTCGGCCGGCTTGCGCAGCGGCAGCGTGTGGTGGTTCCCCGGCCATGCGGTGGCGCTGCCCGCGCCGGGCCGCTCCCGCCCGTCGGCCAGCGGCACGACCCGGTAGCGGGCCTGGGCCGTGCCGGCCCGGTCGAGGTAGTTCGTGCTGTCGGTCACCGTCGCCACCGGCCTGCCGTCCCGGTACACCCGGAAGTCCGTGCCGATTAGGCCCGCCTCGGAGTGTCCAGTGACCTCGTGGCCGAGCAGCCGCCAGCTGAGGAACACGCCGTCCCCGGTCGTCGCCGCGACCAGGCCGCGGTCCAGGCGCTCGAGCTGGACCCCGCCCGACCGGTCGGCGTCGGCCGTCGCGGGCGCGGCGGCGACGCCGCCGGCCAGGCCCCCGGCCAGCACGAGGACCGCGGCGAGGCGGGGGACGGCGCGCAGAGCCATGTCAGACCTTCCCGACGCCGGCACCCGCCCGGACGATGGCCGGGACGTTCGCCGGGCTGTCCACGGTGTAGGAGTAGTAGGTACGCGGCTCGACGACCGTGCCGGCCGTCTGCGGGGTGCCCGAGCCGGTGAAGACGTTGTTCCGCTGGACGACGCGACCGGGTCCGCTCTCCGCGTAGCCCACCAGGACGGGGTTGGGAACGTTCTCGAAGTTGTTGCCCTCCACCAGGACCCCGGCGTCCATCGTACTGGCCACGCCGTAGGAGCTGTTGGCGCGGAAGTAGTTGTTCAGCACGTGCACCGGCTCGCCGAACCGCACCCGCGGGTGGCGCTGGTTGGACCCGTCGAAGAAGTTGTGGTCCACGGTGACCTTCAGGTGGCCGGTGTCCTCCCCCGCGTTGCCGTCCGAGTGCCCGATCAGCATGGACTTGTCCGTGCCTCGGAACCAGTTCCACGAGACGGTCACGTAGTCCGCCGCGCGCACGATGTCCACGGCGCCGTCGGTCGGGTTCACGAACTCGTTGTGGTCGATCCAGATGTGGTGGGACTCCTGGCCCACGTTCACCGCGTCGTCCTCGGCGTCGGTGAACCGGATGTTGCGCACGATCACGTTGTACGAGCGGTGGAAGTCCAGGCCGCCCCCGGTGATCTCGGCGTTGGCGCCCAGCCCGATGACCGTCTTGTTCGGACGGACGCCTTTCTTGCTGTCGATCGCGATCCGGCCTGAGACCTGGATGACCAGTGGACCGGTGGTGTCGATGTAGCTCAGCAGCTCCTCGGTGGTGGTGGCGGTCACGACCTGCCCGCCCGCGCCGCCGGTCGTGCCGTTCTGCCCGAGGGCGTCGACGCCGGCGAAGCCCGTCGGGGACGCCGCGGCGGCGGCCGGGGCGACCTTGCCGACGCCGGCTCCGGCCCGCACCGAGGCCGGCACGTTGGCCGCGGGCTCGGCGGCGTAGGCGTAGTACGTCCTCGGCTCGACGACGCTGCCCCGCGTCTCGATCTCGTGGTTGCAGTTCACCAGGATGTTGTCGCGGGCCACCATCCGGCCCAGGTCGCCGCTGAAGTCGACCCGTCCGGGGTTGTTCACCGTGTCGAAGTAGTTCCCCTCGGCCACGACGCCGGCGTCCATCGCCGAGGCGATCCCGTAGCTCAGGTCGAGGTAGTAGTTGTTGTACACGTGGACGGGCTCGGCGAAGCGCACCCGCGGGTTGCGCTGGTCGGACCCGTCGAAGAAGTTGTGGTGGTAGGTGACCCGCAGCCGGCCGGTGTCCTGGGCGGCGTTCTCGTCGTCGTGCCCGAGCAGCAGGGTCTTGTCGTGGTCGTGGAAACGGTTCCAGGACACTGTCACGAAGTCGGAGCCGCGCTTGATGTCGACGGCGCCGTCGTCGCCGTCGGAGAAGTCGTTGTGGTCGATCCAGACGTGGTGGCTGAACATCTGGACGTTGATCAGGTCGTCGGTCGCCCCGGACAGCGACAGGTTCCGGATGATGACGTTGTGCACCGCGCCCGGTGGCGGCGAGGTGACCGCGTCGTCCACCGGGAGGCCGATGTTGAGCCCGCCGCCGACGAGCCTCGCCCCGGCGCCGAGCCCGACGATGGTCTTGTCCGAGGCGACGTCGTGCATCCCGTCGGTGGAGCCGGTGGGCAGGGTGATCGTGCCGGAGACCTGGATGACGTACGGTCCGGGGCGGGCGATGTGGTCGAGGAACGCCTCGGTCGTGGTCACGGTGACGCCGGGCCCGCCGGCCCCGCCCGTCGTGCCGTTCTGCCCGAGGGCGTCGACGCTCGCGAAGCCGTCCGCGGGCCCCGCCGCCGGCGCGACCCGGGCGGCCGGGGCGCTGACCTTGCCGACACCGACACCGACGCCGGCCCGCACGATCGCGGGTACCTGGGCCGGGTCGTCGAGAGTGTAGGCGTAGTAGGTCCGCGGCTCGGTGACCGTGCCCGCGGTCTCCGGGGTCCCCGAGTTCACGTAGACGTTGTCCCGCTCCACCAGCCGACCGGGGCCGCTGTCGTCGTACCCCACGTAGGTCGGGTGGGCGACGTTCTGGAAGTAGTTCCCCTCGACCAGGACACCGGCGTCCACAGTGGAGGCCACGCCGTACAGGGAGTTGTCGAGGTAGTAGTTGTTGAACACGTGCACCGGATCGCCGAACCGCACCCGGGGGTGGCGCTGGTCGGTGCCGTCGAAGAAGTTGTGGTGGTAGGTCACCCGCAGGTGCCCCCGGTCAGCGGTGAAGGTGTCCGAGTGGCCGACCAGCGTGGTCTTGCTGTGGCCGTGGAAGTGGTTCCAGGACACCGTCACGTAGTCCGAGGCGCGCTTGATGTCGAGCAGGCCGTCGAAGCCGGCGGTGAACTCGTTGTGGTCGATCCACACGTGGTGGGCCGAGTTCGTCACGCTGATCGAGTCGTCCGACGCGTCGCTGAACCGGATGTTGCGGACGATCACGTTGTTGCCGGGGCGGGTGGTCGAGCCCATCTGCAGGCCGCCGCCCGAGATCTCCGCGTTCGAGCCGACGCCGATGATCGACTTGTTGGCCACCACCGTGATCATGTCGTCGAAGGTGATGCGGCCCGAGACCAGGATCGTGTACGGCGTGTTCTGGCCCGCGTAGTGCTCGAGGTCGGCGGCCGTGGAGACGGTGACCGTCGGGCCGGCCGCGCCTCCCGTCGTGCCGTTCTGCCCCAGCGCGTCGACGCTCGCGAAACCGACCGGGGTGTCGGCCAGCGGGGCGACCGGCGGGGCGGTCGTGCCGGCCGCCGAGGCGATCCCGGCCGGGAGGCCGAGGACCGCGACGAGCAGCGTGAGGAGCAGGCCCAACCGCACCGGTGTTCTGGTCATGAGGCCACTCTCACCGCAGGCGGGTGCACGATGACGTCCACCTCGTGCACGATTCCGCGCCGAGGAGCGACGCTTGACAACACTTCACACTTACCATAACTTTTGAGTATGCCCCGCCCAGCCGCCGCCGAGGACGTCTTCCGTGCGGTGGCCGACCCCACCCGCCGCGCGGCGCTCGAGACGCTCGGGCGCCGCGAGGTGCCGGTCACCGAGCTCGCCGAGGAGCTCGGCGTCGGGCTGCCGATGCTGTCCCGCCACCTGGCGGTGCTGCGCGCGGCCGGCCTGGTGGCCGAACGGCGCGACGGCCGGCGCCGGTGGTATCGCATCCAGCCCGAGCCGCTGCGCGAGCTGTACGACTGGGCGGCGATCTTCAGCGACTTCTGGCCGGAGAAGATCGACAACTTGCGGTCCTACCTGGACCGCGCACGGACACGAACAGATGGGAAGTGATGATGACCCGGGACATCACGGTGGAGGTCGAACTGCCCCACCCGCCGGACTCGGTGTGGTTGGCGCTGACCGACCCGGCCGCGCTGGCCGAGTGGATGATGCCGGTGCGGGACTTCGAACCGGTCGTCGGCCGGCGGTTCACCGTGCACGCCAAGCCCATGCCCGGCTGGGACGGCGTGGTCCACTGCGAGGTCACGGCGGTGGACGAACCGCACACGCTCGCCTACACCTGGCGTGGCAGCAGGATGCGGGCCACCACCGAGGTTGTCTGGACCCTCACCGAACCCGAGCCGGGCCGGACCCACCTCCTGTTGCGGCACAGCGGTTTCCCCGGCCTGGGCGGGGCCGTCATGGCGTTGATGCACCGCGGTGGCTGGCGCCGGATGCTCACCACCCGCCTGGTCTCCCGCCTGGCCACCGCGTGAGACCCCCGCGCCTCACGGGTGGCGCATGACGACGGTCCGCCCACCGGGCGAGTCTGCCCACAACCGGCGCCAGGCCGGGGGACGGGCCGGGACAGGCGCGGGCCGCCGCCCGCCCGTGCGGTGCACCTCGCCGTCGCGGCCGAGGTCGGCCAACCGGTCCTGTAGCCGCACGTGCCGGAACTGGTAGGTCCCGCCGACCTGGCGCAGCACGCCCCGCCGGTGTGCGTCGTCGAGGAACCGCATGAGCCGCCAGGGCAGCCGCCCACGCAGTGCCAGCCAGCCCTGGGCCGCCACGTAGCGCAGCCAGGGGGAGTTGACCCCGTCCGCGAGGCCGGCGGCGAGGCCGAAGACGAGACCGAACAGCAGGCTCGACCCGAGCTGGGGCAGCAGCTCGGGCCGCAGCCCGCTCGTGGTCCAGGTGGTCAGCAGGTCGGCGATGCCCGCTGCGAGGCCCATCGCCATGGCCTGGGCGATCGTCGCGGCCCGCTCGCCGCGCAGCAGTGAGGCCGGTGTCACCGAGTCCTGGTGGTCCACCGGCATGACGATGGCCTCGGAGGTCCCGAACCCGATCATGAACGGGACGGCGTAGGCGAACCCGGCGGCGAAGTAGTCGGGCCGGCCGCTGGCCAGAACGAGGACCAGGCCCAGGAACACCCCGACCCCGACGCCGGCCGGCAGCCACCGGACCACCGCCCGGGCCAGCCGTGCCGCGCTGAGCTCGATCTGGCGGGGCCGGGCACCCGAACGGCATCGGCAGCGGGCGAGCAGGCCGATCCCGAACCCGGCGATGAACCCGACCTCCAGTGCGGCCTGGGTGCCGAGGGCGGGGCCGAGCGCCGGTCCGATGCCGGCCCCGGCCACGCCGGCCCCCACGAGCCCGGCCGCCGCCGCGGCCAGCCAGGGCCGGTCGAACCGGAGCCCGGCGCTGAGCCCCAGCCCGAACGCGAGGGCGTAGGTCACGCCGTAGAGCAGTCCCCGGCCGGGACCGTGGGTGAACCCGTAGGTCAGCCCGAACGCCAGCCCGAACCCCAGGCCCGCGAGCAGGCGCGCGGCGAGCCCGAACAGGAGGCCGAACCGGCCGCCGGTCTGGGAGAGCTGCCACCAGGCGAGGTCGCGAGTACCGAGCGCCGACATCCGCCGCGCCAGGTAGGTCAGCCAGCACTCGGCCCGCTCGACCGGGTAGTCCCGCGGGGCGGGCGCCCCCTGCTGGTCGCCGGCGGGTGGGGCGCCGCCGGGGGCGTACAGCGCCGGCAGGTAGGCGTCGAGCAGGTGGTCCTCGACCTGCTGGGCGCTGCGCCACCGCCGCCGGTCGCCCAGGTGCACCGGGTCCCGTGCCGGCCCGCGGTAGACCGCCCGGGCCAGGTAGACCATCAACGGCGTGGACAACGCCTCGGCGAGCGAGCCCCTCGGGTCGTCCCGCAGGCGGTCCAGTACCGGCGCCCACCGTCGCGTCCCGGCCGCCTGGCCGGCCGGGAGGTAGGCGGCGGCAGCCGCCGCGTCGACGGGCTCCAGCTCCACCACCGCGGCCCGGCCGAGCGCGGCCCCGCTCGCGGTCACCGCCGCCTCGTACTCACGCACGCGGCACGCGACGACGATGGGGTGCCCACCGGCGACCGCGTCGTTCAGCCCGGCCACGGCCGCCGCCTGCCTCGACCGCGGCATCTCGTCCAGGCCGTCCAACACGGGCAGCACGGCGTGCGAGCCGACGAGGCGGGCGGCCGCGTCGGGCCCGTAGCGCTCCCGGTTGCCCAGTCCCGGGTACTCCTCCACCAGCCGCCGGGCGAGCCAGGCGTGCAGGTGCTCGCGGGCCGGGTTCCAGGAGGTCAGGCTCAGCAGCACGGGAACGGGCTGGTCGGGGCTCCACCGCCGGAGCAGGCCGAGGGTCAGCAGCATCATCAGTACCGACTTGCCCGCGCCCGGACGCCCGAGCACCACCAGCTGCCGGTAGGGGAGCCGGGTGAACTTCTCCACGACCTCGTGCACGTCGCCGGCCAGCCGCAGGCGCAGCACCCGGACGCCCGGCCCGGCCGGCCCCAGCACCTCCTCCGGTGCGGCGGCGACCGGTCGGGACGTGGAGGACCACCGCACCCGCAGCGGCTCCGGCCGGTCGAGGGCACGAGCGGCGCTCTCCCGGCGCCACTGCCGTTCCACCCAGCGCGCGAGGTCGGCGGCAGCGCCGGTGCTCGCGCCGCCGGGGTCGGCACCGACCGGTCGGGTGAGCCGCACGGCGGTCCGCACGGCGGCGACGATGCCGGCGCCCATGCCGGCGACCAGGACCGCCGCCGCGACCCACCCGCCGACGACGCCGAGCGGCACACCCCGCGGGTCGAGCAGCTCGGCCCGGGTCGACCAGACCAGCGCCGAGGCGCCCCCGAGGGCGAACAGCAGGGCCAGGGCGCCGGCGAGGTGCCAGACCGTCCACCCGACGAGGCCGGGAGCGCGGCGGGTGGACCCGGTTGGCGGCCCGTCCGGCAGGCACACCCAGGCGCGGACGTCGGTCTCCTTGACCACGACCCGCACGGGCCGGTAGTCGCCGGGGGCCGCGGCCGGCTCGTGCCGCACGGTGTCCTCGTAGAACCGGTCCGAGGTGATGAGCGCGAGCACGCCGGGAGAGGCGGCCAGCGCCTGCCGCAGCGGTGGCGCGTCGAGCAGCCGGAACGCCCGGTTGACGACCTCGCCGGTGATGCCGTGCGTGTCCAGGTGGACCTCGCCGGCGTCCACCGCGACCCGTAACCGGATCTGGGCCGGACCGGACGAGCGCGCGTTGTGGCGGCGCAGCGCGGCCACGAGCCGCCCCGGCAGCTGGTCGACGAGCCTGCTCTTGGGCGCGTCCGGCGGCACCAGGACCAGGATGCCGTCGCCGCGGTCCTCGTGGCCGCACCGTTCCCATGCGACACCCGCCTCGTCGAACGCCTGCTCGACGGCGGCGTAGAGGCCCGCCCGGACCGCGAGCTGGTGGGCGTGGGTCCGGGCGGAGTCGCCGAACTTCTCCACGTCCACGACGACGACCGCACGGTGCACGGCGGGGTCCCGGTCCACAGCGCTCACCTCCCCAGGAATGGGCGTGCAGATTCCACATATTACTCTGGGTCGGGTCGTGGGTGCGCCATGCGGAATTTCCCATACAAGACGCGTGGAGCTGCGGAAACGGTATTCCTGACAGGTCCGGTAATGTCCTGTCTGGTCTCGACGGGAATTTTCCCGGCGGGTTGCGCGCAACGCTTTCCCGGGCGGTGGGGGCGGGCGACCCGGCGGTCCGACCCGGCGCGTCCGCCAACGGATCTGAACCCTGATCGTTACCGATCCGTATTCAAGGGCGAGCCGGCTCACCCAGCCCCGCCACCCCAGGCGCGGCGTCCCGAGACCTTCGTGAGGTGTGTTGATGTCGCGTGCCCATGCGATCCCCCGCCGAAACAGACGTATCGCGATCGCGGTTGTCGGCCTGCTCGGAGCCGGCGCGCTGACGTGGTTCCTCACCACGTTCGCCGGCGCCGACACCGGCGACCAGAGCACCGCGGGCGCGCGGACCGTCGTATGTCCGGTGCCGGAGATTGGTGCTGTTCCGGCGGCTGCTCGGGCCGAG